>NZ_VFYP01000001.1:1997020-2329857 GCF_006443685.1 Rhizobium glycinendophyticum
CCGTTGGCGACGGCGCGCTCCTGCTCGCTGTCTACTCGCTGGGTCTCGCCGTACCCTTCTGGATCGCTGCCGGCTTTTCCGGAGCCTTCATGCGCTTTCTGGTGCGTTTCAGGCGTCATCTCGGCCTGGTTGAAAAGCTCATGGGCGGTCTGCTGGTCGTGACCGGGCTGGCTTTCATCTTCGGTTATGTCTCAGATATGGCGATCTGGTTCCAGCAGACCTTCCCAATCCTGTCGCAAATCGGATAAGCCGGACGGGGCGCGCGGGGGCGCTCGAGAGGAGAGAGCCGATGGCGGACATCGTCGCGCTGGTATTGCCGTTTTTTGGCCTAATCCTCATCGGCTATGTCTCGGGCCGGCTCGGCGACCACTCCGCCCAGGCGCTCGGCTGGCTGAACTTCTTCGTCATCTATGTCACCCTGCCGGCTCTGTTCTTCAAGCTCGTCTCGCGAACCCCGATCGAACAGCTCACCCGCATCGACTTCATCGCCGCCTGCCTCGCGGCGACCTACACGATCTTTGTCCTGGTCTTTGTCATCGGCCGCTATATCAGAGGTAACAACATCGCCGAATCGACCGTGCAGGCGCTCGCCGGCGCCTATGGTAATATCGGGTATATGGGCCCGGGCCTTGCTCTTCTCGCCTTCGGCGAAAAGGCCGCCGTCCCCGTCGCGCTCGTCTTCTGCTTTGAAAATGCCGCCCATTTCATCGCGGCCCCGGCGCTGATGGCCTTTGCTGGCGGCGACGAGAGACCACCGGCGCAAATGGCTCTGGACGTTGCCCGCAAGATCCTGACGCATCCCTTCATCATCGCGACGTTGATCGGTTTCCTCGCGGCGGCCTTCGCCTTCGAGCCACCGCTCGCCCTACAGCGGCTGATCGATTATCTCGCCCAGGCTGCGGCCCCGTGTGCGCTCTTTGCCATGGGCGTCACGCTCGCATTGCGACCGCTGAAGCGGATCCCGGCCGAGATCGGCTACATCGTGCCGATCAAGCTCCTCCTCCACCCGATCCTGGTCTACCTGGTTTTGAGCGCCGTCGGGAATTTTGATCCGCTCTGGGTCCAGACCGCCATCCTGCTTGCGGCCCTGCCCACTGCCACCAATGTCTTCGTCATCGGCCAGCAATATGGTGTCTGGCAGGAGAGGGCGTCCGCCACCATCCTGATCACCACAGTCATTTCCGTCTTTTCTGTCTCGGCGCTGCTATTCGCGATCAAGGGCGGAATGTTACCGCCGGATCTTTTCCCGTAACATCGTCGGCAGGCTCTTGAGGCCTCGGCCTGGCGCCACACCCTCCTGCATCACAAGATTGCGCAAGGGCGCAACGGTTGCCAGGACCTGCAAGCTAGCGGCGCGCAGCATGTGAACCGGCAGCAGCGACGACAGCAGTGAACGGTTCAAAAGATCGACACTGGCAGTGCGGCTCGCAATGTCGAGGCGCCGCCGCGCATGGAACCGGTCCCCGACGGCTGCCGCGATCGGAGCGGACTGCCTGTCGATAAGCAGGTCTTCAAGCGCGGCAATGTCCCGGAGGCTGAGGTTCAAACCCTGGGCGCCGATCGGCGGAAACGCATGGCCGGCTTCACCGATGAAGGCTGCACGACCCCGGCCATAGTGGAGAGCCGTCATTCCGGACAGCGGCCAGGCCTGTACGCCGTCCTCGACCGTCACCTTTCCGAGCATCGACTGCATGCGGGCCTCGACCTCGCCAGAAAGGTCGTCCCTCTCGAGTGCCAGCAACCGGTCCGCCTCTTTCGGCGTCACCACCCAAACGAGGCTGGAGCGCTGGCCGGGCAGGGGGACCTGGGTAAACGGCCCGGACTCGGTATGGAACTCCGTCGATATGTTTTGATGCGGCAGGCTATGGCCGAAATTAAGGACCACCGCCGTCTGCGGGTAGGACCAGGTCTTGACGCCGACGCCGGCACTCTCCCGGGTCGCCGACCGCCGTCCATCTGCACCGATGACGAAATCGGCTGTGATTTCCGCATCTGCCGATAGAACAATCCGGACCTCCCGGTTGTCGATGATGATGGATTTGGCTGTCTCGTCGAATCGAGAGATCAACGGCTCCCGCCCGACAGCCTGGGCAAGCGTCGAAAGCAGCGCGGCATTCGGGATGTTGTATCCGAAAGCAGGCAGGTCGATCTCGGCGCTTCGGAACGCAACGGTCGGTGCCCGAAGCAGCCGCTTCGTGCCATCGATGATCTGCATGGTCTGGAGGGCCGCTGCTTGCGGCTTCAAATCGTCCCAGAGGCCCAGACGTTCCATCATATCAAGCGACTGATGCATCAACGCGGTCGTTCGGCGGTCAGACCCGTCCGGCTGTGGTCCGACCAGCGCGACCCGTCGACCGCCACGCGCCATGGCGATGGCGGCGATCTGGCCGGCCGGTCCCGCGCCCACGACGACGATCTCGAATCTCTGCTGCATCTGTTTCATTCCCGTCTTGTGCTGGTCTCTATGTATGCCGACCCTCCGCTGAAATCCATGGGCCGAAATGGCGCAGTCGGATCGCCGGTCTCTTGGCCGAAATTCGGGCATAGCCGCCAAGCGTGGTTGCAAATGATGCCAATTCGGTCGATACCGGGGGTCGCCAAAGGACGGTGGACGTGGAGCCGGCATGAAGATCTTCAACTACAAGCGCGTGCCTTATGCCGAAATCCGGGCCTTCTCGGTGCATATGCTGACGGCCTCTGGCTCCTTTCTCGCCTTTCTCGGCGTCGTTGCTGCGGGTGAGCGCCGCTTCGTCGACATGTTCTGGTGGCTGGGTTTGGCGCTGCTCGTTGACGGAATCGACGGCCCGATCGCCCGCAAGGTGCGCGTCAAGGAAGTCCTGCCCAACTGGTCGGGCGATACGCTCGACAACATCATCGACTATGTCACCTATGTCCTTCTGCCGGCCTTCGCGCTCTATCAGAGTGGCATGATCGGGGAGCCCTGGTCCTTTGTTGCTGCCGGCCTGATCGTCGTGTCGAGCGCAATCTATTACGCCGACATGGGCATGAAGACAGCCGAGTACTTCTTCTCCGGCTTTCCGGTCGTCTGGAACATGGTGATCTTCACCCTCTTCGTCATTGATGCGAGCGCCACGACGGCTCTCATCGTTGTGCTGCTTTCCGTTTTCCTCACTTTCCTGCCGATCCACTTCCTGCATCCCGTGCGGGTCAAGCGGCTGCGGACGCTCAATCTCACGGTCTTCTTGCTCTGGTGTGCCTTTGCCGGCTATGCCCTCCTCCTGCATTTCCAGACGCCGACCTGGGTTGTCGCAGGCACGATCGTCACGGGCGCTTATCTTTATGTTATCGGCGGCGTCCTCCAGCTTTTCCCGCAACTTGGGCGCGCCCGCTAAGGCGCCGCTGCATAAGCTTGCTGAAAACGAAAAAAAACCTCTGCCTATATATTGTGCGTTGCCGCAAACCGGTTATGAATTGAGCGACGGACCAGGCAACAAGACTTGGCCGGAAGCCTGCGAAAGCGAGGGGACCTGTGTCGCATCAAATGCCCGAAGGGCAAGAACCGCTCTTGTCCGTAACCGGCCTGACGAAGTTGTTCGGCAGTTTCAAGGCCTGCGACGGCATTGATCTTACGATCGGTCACGGCGAAATCCACGCGCTGCTTGGAGAAAACGGTGCCGGCAAGTCCACGCTGGTGAAGATGCTCTTCGGCATCCTCGCGCCCTCGGCGGGTGAGATCTCCTGGCTCGGAGGTGAAACAGCCATCCCCAATCCAGCCGCTGCCCGTCGTCTGGGCATCGGCATGGTCTTCCAGCATTTTTCATTGTTCGAAGCGTTGACGGTCGCCGAGAATATCGCGCTGTCGCTCGACGAGAAGATCTCGATTGCCGACCTGTCAAAAAAGGCCGCGGAACTCTCCGTCGCCTATGGCCTGCCGCTCGACCCCGACGCCCATGTCGCCGATCTCTCTGTCGGCGAACGGCAGCGGATTGAGATCGTGCGGGCCCTCTTGCAAAACCCGAAGTTGATCATCCTTGACGAGCCGACGTCGGTGCTCACCCCGCAGGAAGCGGACAAGCTTTTCGAAACGCTCTTCAAGCTCAAAGCCGAAGGTCGTTCCGTCCTCTATATCAGCCACCGCCTCGAAGAGGTGCAGCGCATCTGTGACCGGGCGACAGTGCTCCGTCACGGCAGGGTCACCGGCGCCTGCGATCCGCGCCAGCAAACGCCCGCATCGCTTGCTCGGATGATGGTCGGCGCTGAAGTCGCTGGCGTTGAGAAGGTCGAGCCGCCGGCGGATGGAGAAATCCAGCTGCAGGTGACGGGTCTCTCGGTCACTCCGCGCACACCATTCGCTATGCCGCTGAAGAATGTCTCGATGACTGTTCGCGCAGGCGAAGTTCTGGCGATCGCCGGTGTCGCCGGCAATGGCCAAAGTGAACTGTTCGACGCCTTGTCGGGAGAATATCCGGTGCGTGACGCGGATGCCATCCGTCTACGCGGCCGGTCTGTGGGCCGGCTTGGCATCAACGAGCGGCGTCTACTCGGTGCGGGATTTGTCCCCGAAGAACGCCACGGCCATGCCGCCGTGCCCGCCATGAGCCTGTCGGAAAATCTCTTCTTGTCGCGAAACGCCTCCGACCGCTCCGCCTATTTGTCCGGCGGCAAGCTCGGCCTTATCCGTCACAGCCGCGTGCAGCAGGCCGCTCGCCGCATTTCTGAAATGATGGACGTACGCAAGAGCGGTGAAGACCCCGCCGCGGGCTCTCTGTCCGGCGGCAATCTCCAAAAGTTCATCGTCGGGCGCGAACTCGACCGTCAGCCGTCCGTGCTCGTCGTTAACCAGCCGACCTGGGGCGTCGATGCCGGCGCCGCAAGCCGGATCCGTCAGGCGCTGGTCGATCTGGCAAAGAGCGGTTCGGCCGTCATCGTCATCAGCCAGGATCTCGACGAGATATTCGAAGTGGCAACCAGCATTGCAGCCATCTCCGAAGGGCGTTTGTCTGACGCCTATCCGGCGGCCACCATGACGCGCGAGCGCATCGGCATCCTGATGGGCGGCGTGCATGGTCAAGACACTGCCCCGTCGACTGTAGCGGAGAGCGCCCATGCGCATTGAACTCGAGCGGCGCGCGCGCCAGTCAGCCGTTTTCGCATTCGTATCGCCGCTGCTCGCTCTGGCGCTGACCGTGCTGTTCGGTGGCATCATGTTCGCGCTTTTGGGCAAGGACCCGGTTTCGGCTCTCTACAGCTTCTTCATCGAGCCATTGCTCGAGGTGTGGTCTTTGCATGAACTGGCGATCAAGGCAGCGCCGCTGATCCTGATCGGAGTCGGTCTCTCGGTCTGTTATCGCTCGAACAACTGGAATATCGGCGCCGAAGGCCAGTTCACCGTCGGCGCGATCGTCGGCTCGATCGTACCGATCATCTTCTATGACTGGCACTCGCCGTTGCTGCTGCCCATCATGATGGTGATGGGCGCGATCGGTGGCGCCGCCTATGCCGCCATTCCGGCCCTGCTGAAGACCCGCTTCAACACCAACGAAATCCTCACCAGCCTGATGCTGGTCTATATTGCCCAGCTCTTCCTCGACTGGCTCACCCGCGGCATCTGGAAGGATCCGGCCGGGTACAATTTTCCGCAGTCGCGCTCCTTCGTGACAGAAGCCGTTCTGCCGGAAGTGCTGGCCTCCGGCCGCGCCCATTACGGCATCGTTTTTGCCATCCTCGCCGCCATCGCCGTCTGGTTCATGATGCGCTACACGCTGAAGGGTTTTCAAGTGAACGTGCTCGGCCAGTCGGAACGGGCAGGGCGCTTCGCGGGGTTCTCGGGCCGCAAGATGGTCTGGTTCTCGATGATGTTCTCCGGCGCGCTTGCCGGTCTTGCCGGCATTGCCGAAGTCTCAGGATCGATCGGTCACCTGCAGCCGGCGATCTCGCCCGGCTATGGTTTCACTGCGATCATCGTCGCCTTCCTCGGTCGCCTCAATCCCCTCGGGATCATCGCCTCCGGCTTCGTCCTGGCACTGACCTATCTCGGCGGCGAAGGTGCACAGTTGTCGATCGGCGTATCCGACAAGGTGACCCGCGTCTTCCAGGGCCTGCTGCTGTTCTTCGTGCTCTCCTGCGACACGCTCATTCTCTACAAGGTGCGCATCGTTTTCGATCGCGTCCGCTCTGCACCGACGAAGGCCGCGTCATGATCTTCGAAGCCATTTTGCTGACAGTCATCACCGCCTCCACGCCACTTGTCATCGCTGCGATCGGTGAACTGGTGACCGAGCGTGCGGGCGTGCTCAATCTCGGTGTCGAGGGCATGATGATCGTCGGCGCCGTCTGCGCCTTCATCGCAACGAAGACGACGGGTTCGCCCTATGTCGGCGTCCTCGCCGGCATCGTCGCTGGTGCGGCCTTCTCGCTGCTCTTCGGCTTCCTCACACTCACGCTGGTCGCCAATCAGGTTGCTACAGGTCTGGCGCTCACCATTCTCGGCCTCGGTGTTTCGGGCATGGTCGGCGAAAGCGTCGTCGGTCAGCCGGGCATCAAGATGCAGCCCATCGCCATTCCGCTGCTGTCGGACATCCCGGTGCTCGGCACCATTCTCTTCCGCCAGGACATTTTCTTCTACCTGTCGATCGCCCTCGTCATCGGCGTCAACTGGTTCCTGTTCAACAGCCGCACCGGTTTGAAGCTCCGCGCCATCGGCGACAGCCATGGCTCCGCCCATACACTCGGCCTGCCGGTCATTCGCACGCGCTATCTTGCCGTCATGTTCGGCGGTGCCTGTGCAGGCCTGGCCGGCGCTCAGCTGTCGCTGGTCTACACGCCGCAATGGGTGGAGAACATGTCCGCCGGCCGCGGCTGGATCGCGCTGGCTCTCGTCGTCTTCGCCGCCTGGCGGCCTTGGCGTGTACTCGCAGGTGGCTATCTCTTCGGTGCGGTCACCATCGGCCAGCTCCACGCCCAGGCGCTCGGCATCGGCCTTCCCTCGCAATTTATGTCGGCACTGCCCTATGCGGCCACCATTGTCGTGCTGATCATAATTTCCCATAATCGCCGCACGACACTGATCAACACGCCGGCCTCCCTTGGCAAGCCGTTCGTGCCGGACCGATAAGAAACACAAAGTTCAATCCAACCAGACAGGGGTACACCATGAAGAACTTCCTCTTCGCGCTCGCTGCATCCGCAGCCGCCATCGTGGGCGTTGCGGCGCCCGCCGCAGCACAGGACAAGACCAAGATCTGCTTCGTCTATGTCGGCTCGAAGACCGACGGCGGCTGGACGCAGGCCCACGAACTCGGTCGCACGACCCTGCAGGAGCATTTCGGCGACAAGATCGAAACGCCTTACCTCGAAAACGTTCCGGAAGGCCCGGATGCCGAGCGCGCGATCGAGCGCATGGCCCGTTCGGGTTGCGCCGTCGTCTTCACGACCTCCTTCGGCTTCATGGATGCGACCCTGAAGGTCGCCGAAAAGTTCCCGGACGTGAAGTTCGAGCACGCCACCGGCTACAAGACGCTGCCGAATGTCGCGACCTACAATTCGCGCTTCTATGAAGGCCGATTCATCAACGGCCAGATCGCTGGCAAGATGTCGAAGAACGGCGTCGCCGGTTACATCGCCTCCTTCCCGATCCCGGAAGTCGTTGCTGGTATCAACGCCTTCCTGCATGGCGCCCGCACGGTTAATCCGGAATTCAAGCTCAAGGTCATCTGGGTCAACACCTGGTTCGACCCCGGCAAGGAAGCCGACGCTGCCAAGGCTCTGATCGACCAGGGCGTCGACGTTCTGACCCAGCACACCGACACGACCGCGCCGATGCAGGTTGCCGAAGAGCGCGGGATCAAGGCCTTCGGCCAGGCTTCCGACATGATCTCTGCCGGCCCGACCGCACAGCTGAGCTCGATCGTCGACACCTGGGGTGCCTATTACATCAAGCGCACCCAGGCTATCCTCGACGGCACATGGACCTCGCAGCAGACCTTCGACGGCCTGAAGGACGGCATTCTCACCATGGCGCCCTACACCAACATGCCGGATGACGTTAAGGCAATGGCCATGGACACCGAAGCCAAGATCAAGTCGGGCGAGTTGAAGCCCTTCAGCGGCCCGATCAACAAGCAGGACGGCACGCCCTGGCTCAAGGAAGGCGAAACCTCCGACGATGGCACCATCCTTGGCATGAACTTCTATATTGAAGGCGTCGACGACAAGCTGCCGCAGTAAGCTCAGAGTTTACGAATCAAGTTGAAGGGGCGCCTCGGCGCCCTTTCATTTCTCTGTTTCAAAAACCATAAATTACGCATACGAAACTCTTCACCATCCTCTGACCTTCGTATAACAAACCGCACGACACGCGTTGGAGACAAGTGGGCATGCGGAAGGACGAAGTGCGGGATCTGATGGCCGTCTTGCCGCTCAAGACGAGCCACTCGAAGGTCGTTGAGCAACTGGGTCTGGCGATTGTTGCCGGCAAACTGGCAGTCGGCGAAACGCTGCCGGGTGATATCGAGCTGGAAAAACAATTCGATGTCTCTCGCTCGGTTTTGCGAGAAGCCATGAAAACCTTGGCAGCCAAGGGACTGGTGGTGGCGAAATCGCGTGTCGGCACGAGGGTGACCGACAAATGCAACTGGAACCTGCTCGATGAATGTGTCTTGCGCTGGCATTTTCGCGCAGGCGTCACGGCCGAGTTTCTCAACCATCTCTATGATCTTCGCCTCGTCCTCGAGCCTGCGGCGGCAGCATTCGCTGCCGACCGTGCGTCTCCGGACGATTGTGAACAACTCCGCGGCTATGCCATGGCGCTGGGTGCGCCTGACCTGACCTTCCGCGAGCAGGTCGAAGCGGACCTGAAATTTCATGTCCTTCTGTCTCTCGTGGGAGCCAATCCCTTCATGGAGAGCATGGTCGGTTTCATCAAGACCTCGCTCGACGGCGCCTTCACCCTCGCGCACAGCCAATATGTCCGCCAGTCGGGCAATGGCATCACCCAGTCTCATCTGGCGGTAGTCGAGGCGATCGAACGCCAGGACGGCAAGGCTGCGAGGGACGCCATGCGACACCTGATTCAGCTCGGCCGCCGCAGCGCGATCGCCGCCCTCGAACCGCCGCCTTCGCGGGGGTGATGCCGCTCTTTCGGCTTGCGGGCATTCGGTACGGACGCTACTGAATTGGCGCCGTTCAACATGCCGGAGTAAGCCATGAGCCGTAGATGTCTCGCCGTTGTTCTCGCTGCGGGCGACAGCACCCGTATGAAGTCGTCGGTGTCCAAGGTGCTGCACCCGGTCGCTGGACGGCCGATGATTGCCCATGTCATGGCCTCGATCGGCGCATCCGGCGTGTCCGATGTGGTCTTGGTGCTCGGACGGGATGCTGAAAAGGTCGCAGCAGCAGGCGCGCTCCCCGGAATGGCAGTGGAAAGTGTCCTGCAGACCGAGCGACTGGGCACGGGCCACGCAGTGCTGTCGGCACGTGAAGCAATCTCCCGCGGCTATGACGAAATTCTGGTGGCTTACGGCGACGTCCCGCTGATCACACCCGCACCGTTGAAGGCAGCGCGCGAAGCCTTGGCCTCCGGCGCGGATGTCGTGGTGATCGGTTTCCATACGGCAAATCCGGCCGGTTACGGTCGTCTGCTGGTGGAGAACGGCGAACTTGTTGCGATCCGCGAGGAAAAGGACGCAACTGACGCCGAAAGGGCTGTGACCTGGTGCAACAGCGGCCTGATGGCAATCAATGGTGAGAAGGTGCTCGACTACCTTCAGCAGATTGGCAATGCCAATGCCAAGGGTGAGTACTACCTCACCGATGTCGTCGAGATCGCTCGTGCGGCCGGTGGCAAGGTGGTCGCGGTCGATGCTCCGGAGTCCGAACTCACCGGCTGTAACAATCGCGCTGAACTCGCCGTCTTGGAGCGCATCTGGCAGGAGCGTCGCCGCCACGAACTGATGGTCTCCGGCGTCACGATGATCGCGCCGGAAACGGTTTTCCTGAGCCACGACACGGTCATCGGTCAGGACGCACTGATCGAGCCCAACGTCGTCTTCGGCCCTGGTGTTATCGTCGAGGGTGGTGCGGTGATCCACGCTTTTTCGCACCTGGAAGGTGCCCATGTCGCCGCCGGCGCGACAGTCGGACCCTTTGCCCGTCTGCGCCCGGGTGCCAATCTGGCTGAAGGCTCCAAGGTCGGCAATTTCTGCGAGGTGAAGAAGGCCGAGATCGGTCGTGGAGCCAAGGTTAACCACCTGACGTATATCGGCGATGCGACGGTCGGTGCAGAAACCAATATCGGCGCCGGCACGATCACTTGCAATTATGATGGCGTGAACAAGCACGAGACCCATATCGGGGCAGGAGCCTTCATTGGTTCCAATTCGTCGCTGGTTGCTCCTGTCTCCATCGGGGACGGTGCCCTGATCGCCTCCGGTAGCGTCATCACCGAGGACGTAGCCGCTGATGCGCTCGCCTTCGGTCGCGCACGCCAGGAGATGAAGCCGGGACGCGCCGCCGTGATCCGCGAACGCAACCTTGCGATCAAGGCTGCCAAGAAGGTCTCCCAGTAACAGCGTCAACAGACCCTTCACCACTTGTTATGCTGCGTTGCATTACGAGACGAAATGCAATTTGACCTCTCGCTCAATTGCCTATTGCGGCAAAACCGCTAGGAAAAACCCGTATTGATTACGGAACGGAGAATTTCATGTGCGGCATCGTCGGCATCGTCGGTAACAAGCCTGTGGCGGAGCGTCTGGTCGACGCCTTGAAGCGGCTCGAATATCGCGGCTATGATTCCGCCGGCGTCGCCACGATCCACGACAACACGCTCGACCGGCGTCGCGCCGAGGGCAAGCTGTTCAATCTCGAGACGAAGCTTGCCGCTGATCCGCTCCCCGGCAATATCGGGATCGCCCATACCCGTTGGGCGACCCACGGTGTTCCCAACGAGACAAATGCCCACCCGCATTTCGTCGATGGGGTGGCGGTCGTCCACAACGGCATCATCGAGAACTTTTCCGAAATCAAGGAAGAGCTGCTGTCCTTGGGTGCGGTGTTCTCGACCCAGACCGACACTGAAGTCGTGGCGCAATTGCTGGCCAAGTACCGCCGCGATGGCCTTGGCCGCCGCGAGGCCATGCACAAGATGCTCAAGCATGTCACCGGCGCCTATGCACTGGCCGTGATCTTCAACGACGATCCCTCGACCATCATGGCGGCCCGGTCCGGCCCGCCACTCGCGATCGGCTATGGCGACGGCGAGATGTTCTTGGGCTCTGACGCGATCGCGCTGTCGCCCTTCACCAACCGCATTGTCTATCTGCATGACGGCGATTGGGCCATCATCGGCAAGCAGGGTGCCCATATCTTCGACCTGGACGGCAACCCCGTGGACCGGCCCGTGCAGATATCCTCGGCTTCCGCCTACATGATCGACAAGGGCAATCATCGCCATTTCATGGAAAAGGAGATCTACGAGCAGCCGGAGGTCATCTCCCACGCGCTGTCGCATTACGTCGATCTCGCCGAACACATTGTCCGTCCCTCCGACGGCGGCATAGATTTCGCATCTCTGAGTGGCCTTGCCATCTCCGCCTGTGGGACGGCCTATCTCGCGGGCCTCGTCGGCAAATACTGGTTCGAACGGTATGCCCGCCTGCCGGTGGTAATCGACGTGGCCTCCGAATTCCGCTACCGCGAAATGCCGCTACGTCCTGATCAGGCTGCCCTGTTCATCTCCCAGTCGGGGGAGACAGCCGATACGCTTGCCTCGCTGCGCTACTGCCGCGACAACGGCCTGAAGATCGGCGCCGTGGTCAATGTCAAGGAATCGACCATCGCCCGGGAATCGAATGCCGTCTTCCCGATTCTTGCAGGACCTGAGATTGGCGTCGCCTCGACCAAGGCCTTCACCTGCCAGCTCGCCGTGCTCGCCTCTCTCGCCATTGCAGCAGGCAGGGCGCGTGGGACGTTGACCGAGACGGAAGAAAAGCAGCTGGTCAAGAGCCTGTCCGAGATGCCGCGCATCATGAGCCAGGTGCTGAACGCCGTGCAGCCGCAGATCGAGGCTCTGTCGCGCGATCTTTCGAAATACAAGGATGTTCTTTATCTCGGCCGCGGCACGAGTTATCCGCTCGCCATGGAAGGCGCGCTGAAGCTCAAGGAAATCTCCTATATCCATGCGGAAGGCTATGCCGCGGGGGAGCTGAAGCACGGCCCTATCGCGCTCATCGACGAGAACATGCCGGTGATCGTCATTGCGCCCTTTGATCGCTTTTTCGAGAAGACCGTGTCGAACATGCAAGAGGTGGCAGCCCGCGGTGGCAAGATCATCTTCATCACCGACGAGAAGGGGGCTGCCGCCTCCAAGCTCGAGACCATGGCGACGATCGTGTTGCCTGTTGTGGCCGAGATCGTTTCGCCAATGGTTTATTCGATCCCGATCCAGCTGCTCGCCTATCACACTGCCGTCTTCATGGGCACCGACGTCGATCAGCCGCGCAATCTGGCGAAGTCGGTCACAGTCGAGTGACCACCGAAACCGAGAGCCCACGGGCTGCGGGCGTTCCCGCTGTCCGTGATCTGCCATCCCAGATCTAGCTATTGCGTGACCTCGCCGGCTCGGGCATGGTCGCGCACATCGACGCATTCCCGCATTGCACAATGACGGTCTCATGAGCGACATCAAGGATAGGATCTCGGTGGCCACCCGCCTCAGGAACAATTTCCTGACCGGATTGATCATCTGCGCGCCGATGGCGATTACCATCTATCTGACCTGGACCTTCATCCACTGGGCCGATAGCTGGGTTAAGCCGTATATTCCGGATCGCTACAACCCGGAATCCTATCTGAAATTCGCTGTCCCCGGCACGGGGCTGCTGATCGCCCTTCTGTTCATCACACTCGTAGGTTTCCTCGGCCGCAACCTGATCGGCCGCTCGATTGTTGGTTACAGCGAAAACATTCTGAACCGGATGCCGCTCGTCCGCACGGTCTACAAAAGCACCAAGCAGATCTTCGAAACGGTTTTGAAGGAGCAGGGCACCTCCTTCAAGAAGGTCGGCCTGATCGAGTTTCCGCGCGCTGGCACCTGGGCGCTGGTGTTCATCTCTTCGGATGCCAAGGGTGAGATTGCCGTAAAGCTCAATCAGAACGGCGAGGAAATGGTCGCCGTCTTCCTGGCCCCGACACCGGTCCCGACAGCCGGATTTCTGATGTTCGTGCCGCGCAGCAAGCTGATGCTGCTCGACATGACGCCGGAAGAGGGGGTGAAGCTGTTGATCTCGGCGGGTCTGGTGACGCCCGACTACAAATCGGCTGAGCCGGCGGCTGCGATGCAGGCTTTGGTCGAGGAGGCGGTTGCCGATACTTCGCCCGGCGAGGATCGTGTCGCGAGACGCCAGTAACCTCTTTTACCCGGCATGCAGGAAGCGGATCGCCTCGTCGCGGCGATGGAGGTAGAGCAAGGTTCGCACCGCCTGTCCACGCTCGGAGGTCAGCTCCGGATCCCGTTCCAGCAGATAGGCCGAATCCTTGCGGGCAATCTCCAGCAGATCGCCATGATGCTCCAGACTGGCGATCTTGAAGCCCGGCGTGCCCGACTGCCGCGTGCCCAGCAATTCGCCTTCGCCGCGCAGCTTCAGGTCCTCCTCGGCGATCAGAAAGCCGTCTTCCGAATCGCGCAGGATCGACAGCCGCGCCTTGCCGGTCTCGCCCAGCGGTCCCTTGTAGAGCAGGATACAGCTCGACGTCTCGTCTCCACGCCCGACACGGCCGCGCAGCTGATGCAACTGGGCAAGCCCGAAGCGCTCGGCATGTTCGATCACCATGATCGTCGCATCCGGTACATCGACGCCGACTTCGACCACGGTGGTGGCCACCAGCAGCCGCGTCTCGCCATTCTTGAAGGCAAGCATGGCGGCATCCTTCTCCGGTCCGCTCATCCGCCCGTGCACGAGCCCGATCGGCGCCTTGATGAACTGCGAAAGCACCGCCTGACGCTCCTCCGCCGACATCAGCTCGCTTTCTTCCGTCTCCTCGACCAGCGGGCAGATCCAGTAGGCCTTCTTGCCCTCTGCGATTGCTGCCCTCAACCGCTCGATGACGTCGGGCACACGCTCGGTCGGCACCGTCACCGTCTGGATCGGCTTGCGACCGGCCGGCTTCTCGGTGAGCTTGGACACATCCATGTCGCCGAAGGCGGCGAGCACCAGCGTGCGCGGGATGGGCGTCGCTGTCATGACCAGCATATGCGGCGAGATGCCCTTGGAGGTCAGCCGGAGACGCTGATGCACGCCGAAGCGATGCTGTTCATCGACCACCGCGAGCGTCAAATTCTTGTAGTTAACGGCATCCTGGAAGAGCGCATGCGTGCCAATGACGATCTGCGCCTCGCCGGAAGCAATTCGCTCCAGGATCGCCTCACGCTCCTTGCCCTTAGTGCGACCGGTTAGCACTTCGATCCTGAGACCCGCCGGTGCCCCGAGCTTGGCCAGCGTGGCATGATGCTGCCGCGCCAGGATTTCCGTCGGCGCCATCAGCACCGCCTGACCACCAGCCTCGACCGCAGCCGCCATGGCGAAAAGCGCAACCAGCGTCTTGCCGGCCCCGACATCGCCCTGGACCAGCCGAAGCATGCGTTGGTCGGAGGCCATGTCCTTCAGGATGTCGTCGATCGCCGCCAGCTGGCTGTTGGTCGGCGTGAAGGGCAGGGTGGCGCGGATCTTCCCGCTGATCTCGCCCGTTGGCTTGATGGGCGTGCCTGGCACCCGCCGCAGCTTCTGCCGCACAAGCGCTAGAGACACTTGACCCGCCAGAAACTCGTCATAGGCAAGCCGGCGCCGGGCCGGCGCCTGAGGGTCGATATCCTTCTCGTCGCGCGGATTGTGGAGCGCCACGAGGCTGTCGCGCACACTGGCAAAGCCCTGCTTTGTCGCAAGCGTTGCATCCGACCATTCCGGCAAATCTGGCATGCGTTCGACCGCAGCCTCCACCGCCTTGCGCAACACCTTGGGTCCGAGTCCCGCCGTCATCGGATAGACCGGCTCGACCAGTGGCAGGTTCTCCGCCTCGCTCGCCTTCACCATCAGGTCCGGATGCACCATAGAAGGGCGGCCGTTGAACCAGTCGACTTTCCCTGAGACCATCACGATCTCGTCGACCGGCAATGCCTTTTCCAGCCAGTTGCCCTTGACCCGGAAGAAGGTGAGCGCCAGTTCCCCCGTCTCGTCATGCAGCATCACGCGGTAGGGCAGGTTGCTCTTGCCCGGCGGTGGCGGAAGGTGGCGATCGACGCGGCCGGTGATTGTCACCAGCGAACCCTGCTGGGCATAGGCAATGCCTGGCTGGTGGCGACGGTCGATCAACCGGTGCGGGGCCAGGAACAAGAGGTCGACGACCCTTGCATCCTCTGCATCTTCGCGCCCGAGCAGTGTGGCAAGAAGCTGGGCGAGCTTGGGGCCCACTCCGCTGAGCGAGGCGACGGAGGCGAACAGGGGGTCGAGAAGATGGGGACGCATGATGCGGGCAAAATGCCCCGTTATTTGCCCCTTTGGCAAGCTGACATTTGCCGGTCGCTGCTCTATAGAGGCCCAAGAATTGGAAGGATGCCGAAATGACTGGACTGGTGAAAAGCAGTGCCGACCTCGATCCGCGCCGTCGGCGCATCCTGTTCCGCTGCTGGCATCGCGGTATCCGCGAAATGGACCTGATGCTCGGTCAGTTCTGCGAGGCGGAGATCGAGGGCCTGAGCGATGTCGAGCTTGACGAACTCGAGCACATCATGGCCGAGGAAGACAACGACCTCGTCAAATACATCACGGGCGCCGAACCCGTTCCCGCCCATCTCCAGACGCCGCTCTTCGAACGCATTGCCGCTCTCCGGCCGGATTTCTCTCCGGTCACGGGCGAAGAAACCGCTGCAAAGTAACTGATGATGCCACTGATCGATGTGAAGCGGATTGTCGGCGCACACTCCGCCCTGACGCTCTCCCATGTGCCCGACGGCATGGATGCCTTCATCCTCGCCGACCTCGCGCGGGAGGGAAGACCCGTTGCCTATGTGGTGTCGGATGGTCAGCGGCTGCAGAACCTTGAGCAGACATTGAGCTTTGCCGCGCCAGACATCCCGGTGCTTACACTTCCGGCCTGGGACTGTCTGCCTTATGACCGCGTCTCACCCTCTGCCGACGTCTCTGCACGACGTCTTGCAGCACTTTCGGGCCTGATCGCGCTCTATCTCAACCCGCATCCCGCAATCGTGCTGATAACCGTTAATGCCATGTTGCAGAAGGTGGCACCGGCGGATGTGATCGACAGCCTCGGCTTTTCGGCAAAACCCGGCAACCAACTGCGAATGGACGACATCGCCGCGCGCCTGGAGCGCAACGGTTTCGACCGCGTCGCGACCGTCCGCGAAGTCGGTGAATTCGCCGTGCGCGGCGGTATCCTGGACGTCTTTGTCCCCGGTTCAGAGGAACCCGTCCGCCTCGATTTCTTCGGCGACACGCTGGAGAGCATCCGCTCCTTTGACCCCGCAAGCCAGCGGACGATCGGCCAGGTCCGTTCGCTCGACCTCAATCCGATGAGCGAGGTCACCCTGACGCCGGAGAGCATCAGCCGCTTCCGCAAGAACTACCTGTCGCTCTTCGGCGCCGCGACCCGCGACGACGCGCTTTATGCCGCCGTCTCCGAGGGTCGCCGCTATGCCGGCATGGAGCACTGGCTGCCCATGTTCTACGACAAGCTGGAAACGACCTTCGACTATTTGCGCGGCTTCCGTATGGTCACCGACCATACCGTGCGTGAGGCAGCCGAAGAGCGTGCCAAGCTGATCCGCGATTACTATGAAGCGCGCCTCAATTCCGCGACACCCGGCAAGGGCCATCTCTCCCAGGGCACGCCCTACAAGCCGGTGCCGCCGGAGCGGCTTTATCTGGGCGCCGGCGAATTCGGCAAGGCGCTCGACGCCTTCGATCCCATACGCATTACACCGTTTGCGGAGCACGGTGGCGAGAGCCGTCTGGTCATCGAGGTCGCCGCCCGCCCGACACCGCGATGGGCAAAGGCCGCCAATGAGTCGGGCGAAGAAAATACCCGCACAAATGTCTTTGGTCAGGCCGTTTCCTACATTGCCGAAAAGCGCGCCTCCGGTGTCAAGGTCGTCGTATCCGGCTGGTCGGAAGGCTCGCTCGACCGCCTGCTCCAGGTTCTCAACGAACACGGGCTCGAAAAACTGGTGCCTGTCGCCGCCCTCAAGGATGTCGACAAGCTGAAAAAGGGCGAGGCGGGAACAGCCGTTCTCAGCCTCGAAGGCGGTTTCGAGACGAACGGTCTCGTCATCGTCGGCGAGCAGGATATTCTCGGCGACCGCATGGTCCGACGCTCCAAGCGTCGCAAGCGCGCCGCCGACTTCATCTCGGAAGTCGCGAGCATCGATGAAGGCTCTATTGTCGTCCACGCAGAACACGGTATCGGCCGTTTCGTCGGCTTGCGTACCATCGAAGCCGCCGGCGCACCGCGCGCCTGCCTCGAACTGCAATATGCGGATGACGCCAAACTCTTCCTGCCGGTCGAAAACATCGATCTTCTCTCCCGCTATGGCGGCGAGGCGACGGAAGTCCAGCTCGACAAGCTGGGCGGCGGCGCCTGGCAGATGCGAAAGGCCAAGCTCAAGAAGCGCCTGCTCGACATGGCGGGTGCCCTGATCCGCATCGCTGCCGAACGCATGACCCGCACGGCGCCAGTGCTCACCACTCAGGAAGGCCTATACGACGAGTTCGCCGCCCGCTTCCCCTATGACGAAACGGAAGATCAGGACGCGGCCATTGAGGCCGTCCGCTCTGATCTCGGCCAGGGGCGGCCGATGGATCGCCTCGTCTGCGGCGACGTCGGTTTTGGTAAAACGGAAGTGGCGCTGCGGGCTGCCTTCATCGCGGCGATGAACGGCATTCAGGTCGCCGTCGTCGTACCGACAACGCTGCTCGCACGTCAGCACTTCAAGACCTTCTCCGAACGCTTCCGGGGCCTGCCGATCCGCGTCCAACAGGCCTCGCGTCTCGTCGGCACAAAGGAACTGAACCTCGTCAAAAAGGAAGTCGCCGAAGGCAAGACCGACATTGTCGTTGGCACCCATGCGCTACTCGGCACCGGCGTCAACTTCGCCAATCTTGGCCTCCTGATCATCGACGAAGAGCAGCACTTCGGTGTGAAGCACAAGGAGCGGCTGAAGGAGCTTAAGTCGGACGTGCACGTGCTCACGCTCTCGGCAACGCCCATTCCGCGCACCCTGCAGCTCGCCATGACGGGCGTGCGCGAACTCTCGCTGATTACCACGCCGCCCGTCGACCGCATGGCGGTCCGCACCTTCATCTCACCCTTCGATCCGCTAGTCATTCGCGAGACCTTGATGCGCGAGCATTATCGCGGCGGCCAGAGCTTCTATGTCTGCCCGCGCCTCGCTGATCTTGCCGATATCAAGAGCTTCCTCGACGAAAACGTGCCGGAGTTGAAGGTTGCCGTCGCCCATGGCCAGATGGCTGCCGGCGAGCTCGAAGACATCATGAACGCCTTCTATGAAGGCCGCTACGACGTGCTTCTCTCCACCACGATCGTCGAATCCGGCCTTGATGTACCCACAGCCAACACGCTGATCGTCCACCGCGCCGACATGTTCGGCCTCGCCCAGCTCTACCAGATCCGAGGCCGCGTCGGTCGCTCCAAGGTGCGCGCGTTCGCGCTCCTGACACTGCCCGTCAACAAGGTGCTGACGGCGGGCGCTGAACGGCGTCTGAAGGTCCTGCAATCGCTCGATACGCTGGGCGCCGGCTTCCAGCTCGCCAGCCACGACCTCGACATCCGCGGCGCCGGCAATCTGCTTGGCGAGGAACAGTCCGGCCACATCAAGGAAGTCGGCTTCGAGCTGTACCAACAGATGCTGGAAGAGGCGGTCGCCGAGGTGAAGGGCGTCGATGAAGTTGTCGACACTGGCTGGTCGCCGCAGATCCAGGTCGGCACATCGGTGATGATCCCGGAAAACTATGTGCCGGATCTGCATCTGCGCATGGCGCTCTATCGCCGCCTCGGCGAACTGGACGATCTCAGAGAGATCGACGGCTTCGGCGCGGAATTGATCGACCGCTTCGGTCCGATGCCGATCGAGGTCCAGCACCTGCTGAAGGTGGTCTATATCAAGGCGCTGTGCAGGGTTGCGAACGTCGAGAAACTGGAAGCCGGTCCGAAGGGCGTCGTCGTCCAGTTCCGCGGCAAGCAGTTCCCGAACCCGGCGGCCCTTGTCGGTTACATCGCCAAGCAGGGTACGATGGCCAAGATCCGACCGGATCACTCGGTGTTCCTGACCCGTGACCTGCCGACGCCGGAAAAGCGGCTGGCAGGTGCGGCGGTGGTCATGACGCAGCTGGCGGAACTGGCGAAGGCGGGTTGAGAGGCCGACTCTATGCGTTAAGCGCCGGACTCTTCCGGCTTGATCGCCAGCGCCGCATCCGTCTTGCCGGCCACTGGTGGCGGGAGCGGCGTGTCGCGCTTGCGTTCGCGGACCAGTGTCAACAGGCCGGATCCGACGATGAGCGCAATGCCGATGCCCATCGGCCAGTCGACCTTGTCGCCGAAGACGAGATAGCCGAGCAGGATAGCCCAGAGCATCTGGCTGTACTGGATCGGCCCCACGATGGGGGCGGGCGCATAGAATGATGCCAGCATCATGAAAATGTTGCCGACGGCCGCCAGCAGACCGAAAGCAGCGAGCAACATCAGGTCATACCCCTCAGGTGCCTGAAAGTCCGGCAGCGAGAAGGCCGCACAGATGATAACGCTGCCGAGCAGGCCCGCGCCATAGAGCGAGATGTTCTTCTCCTGCGGCCCCATAGCGCGGAAGATGATGATCGTAACGGCCCCGGCAAATCCCGAGATCAGAGCCGCCAAGTGTCCGAACTGCAGTTCCCGAAAACCGGGGCGCAACACCACCAACACCCCGAGGAAACCGATCAGAACGGCCGCCCAGCGCTTGGCGCCGACCCGCTCCTTCAGAAAGATCACGGACATGATGGTCGCGAAACTCGGCAGCAGAAAGATCAGGCAGAAGGCCTCCGCCATCGACAGCTGGGTAAAGGCGATGATGCTACCAACCGTGCCGACAGCCGAACAGACGAAACGAAGCCCCCAGAGCAGCCAGTTGGTGCTGCGCACGAGGTCGGTGTAACGATCACCGCGTTTCATCAGGAACGGGATGGCGACGAAGCCGAACAGGCTCCCGATGAAGCCCGCCTCGAAGGGCGGCACGCGCCCCTCGACGAGTTTCACCGAGGCATCGCTGAAGGAATAGGCGGCAAAGCAGATGAAGGCGAGAAGGACGCCTTTGAAGGTCGTGTCGGAAGACAAGGTGCTGATCCCGGGGAGGAGGTTACTCCACCGGGATAGTTGTGTTCGCGCACAGCGTCAATTGAGATTGCGCAGCGCCTCTGCCTTGGCTTTCGCGATTTCCCGCAGAGCATTGGCAAGGTCCGATGGCGGCTGTGCACCACTCACCGCATATTGCTGATCGAAGATGAAGAAGGGCACGCCGTTCACGCCCATCTGCCGAGCCGAATCAATTTCTGCCAGCACGTGGCTCACATCCGCATCGCCCGACAGCAGCGTCTCGATGACAGGCCGCGACAGGCCGGCCTTCTCGGCGATGTTCAGCAACACGTCCTTGTCGCCGACATTCTCGCCTTCTTCGAAATTCGCCTTGAACAGCAGGTCGACCACGCGGCCCTGCGTCTCGCGACTTTCCTGTCCCGCCCAGTGAATGAGGCGGTGCGCATCGAGCGTATTGGGTCCGACCTTGATGGCCTCGAAATCGAAGGCGATGCCGACCTCGGCCCCCAGTGCGCGCAGCTGCGCATGTGCCCGATCCATGTTCTCCTTGCCACCGAGCTTCTTCGCCAATTCCACCTGCTGGTCGACGCCTTCCGGCGGATAGTCGGGATTGAGCTGATAGGGTCGCCAGTTGATGTCGACACTCACCTCGTCCTGCACTTCGGCCAGCGCCAGTTCCAACCGCGCCTTGCCGAGATAGCACCAGGGGCAGACCACGTCGGATACGAGGTCGATGGTGATGCGGTCCATGATGTCTTCCTTCCTGTGGGGTAAGGCTCGGTTGTGAACCGTCACTTAAATCAAAACGGGCCGGGAACAAGCCCCGACCCCAGTAACGCTTTGTCGTTGTGCTGTTTACTGCACGCGCGCGTCAAACCATGTCGGGCGCTGATAGCCATAGAGCGGCACGGCCTCGGGCCGACCGATATGCTTCCAGCGCGCCACCCACTGTTCGCCCAGATGATAGAGCGGGACGACATAATGGCCGGCGACCAGCAAACGGTCATAGGCGCGGACCGCCGCCTGGAAATCCTCGGGCTCCCGCGCCTGCAGAAGCGCCTCGATCATTCGGTCGATGTCCGGATCGGCAACGCCGGCATAGTTGAAGCTGCCTTGGGCATCCCTGGATTCCGATCCCCAGCGGTTGACCTGCTCGGCGCCCGGCGACAGCGACGAGGTGTAGGACTTGATGATCATGTCGTAGTCGAAGCTGTTGGAGCGTGCCTGATACTGCGCGTCATCGACCGTACGGATGCCCATGTCGATGCCGATCAGTTTCAGCGTGCGCTGGAAGGCCAGCGCCATTTTCTCCTGGCCTTCGTTCTGTGTCATCACCTCGAAGGAAAGCGGCTTGCCGCTGACGTCCAGCATCTTGCCGCCCTGGATCTTGTAGCCCGCTTCGGCGAACAATTTGACTGCCTTGGACAGCGCCTTGCGATCACCACCAGACCCGTCGGTCGCCGACTGCGTATAGGTGCCGGCCAGGATCTCCGGCGAAAGTTTGTCCTTAGCCTTGCCCAGCAGCGCCAGTTCCTTCTCGTCCGCTGCATTCCCGTAAGCGCCGAGTGTCGAGTTCTGCCAGTAACTCTGCGTGCGGGTAAAGGCACCGTTGTAGAGTGTCTTGTTCAGCCACTCGAAATCAAAGGCCGTGCTGATCGCCTCGCGCACCTTCACGTCGGCGAACATCGGGCGGCGGGTGTTGAAGACAAAGCCGAGCATGCCCGAAGGCAGGCCGGGCTTGAAGCTCTCCTTGATCACGTCGCCCTTGCTCACGGCCGGAAAATCATAGGCCCGCTGCCAGTGATTGGCGTCGCCTTCCGGATAGATGTCTATGTCGCCCTTCTTGAAGGCCTCGAACATCGTCGCTTCCTGCAGGAAATAGGTAACGCTGATCTCGTCGTAATTGTCGAAGCCGATCTTGGACGGGATATCCTTGCCCCAATAGTCTGGATCGCGAACCCATGTCACCTTCTCGCCCGGCTTCAGGTCTTTCACCTTGTACGGACCGGAGCCGACCGGGATCGCGAGGCCCGCCTGATCGAAGGTCGACGCGTCGATCGCATGCTTGGGCAGAATCGGCGTTGCCGACGCGAAGATCAGGGGCGTTTCGCGATTGGCCTTCTCGTTGAAGGTAAACTTGATCCCGTGCTCGCCGACCTTCTCCATCTTGGCAACCGAGGCGAGGCGCGAGTTGAACGGCGGCCGTCCCTTGTCCCGCAGGAGTTCGAAGGTGAAGATGACGTCTTCAGGCGTTACCGGTTGTCCGTCATTCCAATGCGCCTTCGGATTGAGGTTGAACTGCACGGTGGTCCGGTCCGCATCCCATTCGACGCTCTCGGCGAGCAGTCCGTAGAGCGTGAACGGCTCGTCGGCCGAACGCGTCATCAGGCTCTCATAGAGCAGATTGCCGAATTCCGGATCCCACACGCCCCGGGCGGTGGTGCGCATGCCCTTCAGCACGAAAGGGTTCATTGCGTCGAAGGTGCCGACGACGCCGTAATTGACCTTGCCGCCCTTCTTCACCCCAGGCTGCACATAAGGGAAACTCGGCGCATCGGCGGCGAGGGCCGGCGCACCATGCATGGCGATCCCGTGAACGGGCTCGGCCTGGGCGAGAGGCGCAAGCGGCAGGAAAAGCAGGCTGAACAACAGTCGACGCAAGATGACGATCCTCCCGGACATGGAATCTCAAAGGTGCCCGAGGCTAGCACAGTCACCACAAATCCAACACATGCCCGTGTGAATTAGACGAGGCTTGAGTCGCGGCCACGTCAAAGAAAAGCTGGATATTCCAATCGCCGCGATGTAACACCATGGCCGGATCGCCAGGCCATGCATTTGCCTCATTTGGACGACAGGTGAGCGGCAAGCAGGATCGGTGACGCGGCTTAAAGTCCGCGCGACAGGGGTTTCAGGAGACGGAATACGAATGATGTTCACACTTAGCAATGCAACGCGGACGGCTGTGTCTGCACTCGCACTGTCCTTCGCAGCGGCCGCCATGCCAGCCGTTGCCCAGGCTCAGGACGCTGCGGCGCCGGCGCCGGCCAAATGGTTCAAGACCTGCTCCAAGCAGGAAGAGTCGGACATCTGCGTCGTCCAGAATCAGCTCGTTGCCGCCAATGGCCAGCTGATCACCGCCGTTGGCCTGATCACGGTCGAAGGCAAGGTCAACCGCAAGCTTCTGCAGGTTACCGTCCCCTCCGCACGACTGATCCCGCCGGGCGTTCTGATGCAGATCGATGACGGAAAGGGCACCAAGCTCGACTACGCCGTCTGCCTGCCCGACCGTTGCACCGCTGAAATCCCGCTCACGGACGCGATGGTCGCCAGTCTGAAGAAGGGCGGCAACGTCGTCTTCACTTCGATCAACTTCCGCCGCGCGCCGAACCCGATCAAGATCCCGCTGGAAGGCTTCACCGGCGCCTTCGATGGGGAAGCGATGTCGCAGTCGCAGGCCGAAGAGCGCCAGCGCATGCTGCAGGAAGCCATGCAGAAGAAGCAGGAAGAGCGCAACAAGGCGATCAACGACGCCCAGAACGCCGCCAAGCAGGGCAACTGATCCTTTTCTGATCAGATGGATGAAACAAAAAGCGCCCGCGTCGGAGAGACGCGGGCGCTTTTGCTTGGAAGGGGGGCTTTGTCCAGACAGGCGTCAATGCGCGTAGGTCATGCGCGGCTTGTAGCGGCCAGTCTGCTGCGGTTCGAAGATCTGCTGGATCTGCGGATTGCGCAGCGGCTCCTGGCTCTCGTCCGTCTCTAGGTTTTGCTCCGAGACATAGGCCACATATTCGGTTTCAGCGTTTTCCGCGAGCAGATGGTAGAAGGGTTGATCCTTGGCGGGCCGAACTTCGGCCGGGATCGCATTCCACCACTCCTCGGAATTGGCGAATTCCGGATCTACATCGAAGACGACGCCGCGGAACGGAAAGACCTTGTGCCGAACGACATCCCCGATACCAAATTTTGCGCTTCGTTGTTTCATGGCTTTACTTCCTTTCCCTGCCTTATTTGGGAACCGAGCCCTCGGAAATCAAGACATGCAGTTTCCATGCCGGATACTCAGGCTTTGCGTTGCGGCGCAGTCGCCAGCACAAGTCCGGACGTGACCAGAACGATCCCGAAGGCGTTGTAGCGCTCGAAATGCTCTCCCAGAAAGATCACCGCCATCAGGATCGACATCGGCGGCATCAGATAAAGTGTCATGCCTGCGATCCCCGGACCGAAAACATGCACGGCATGCTGAAAGCTGTAGAAGGCTGCAAGAGAAGCAAAGAGGATGATGCCTCCCAGCATGGCAAAGTCCCTCGCCGTATCCGGTAGCAGGCCTCCGGCGAGGATCTCGGCAAGCGCTGGCGGCATCAGGACGATCGCGCCTGACAGCGCCAGAAGCCCGAAGAGGGGAAGCGGCGGCATCGCCCGAATGCCGGGCCTTCTCAGCAGGATGGAATAGAAGGCGAAGGATATCGCCGCTACCAGGATCGCGAGGTCCCCGAGGTTGAAGCGCATGTGCAGCATCGCCGAAAGATCGCCCTTAAGCACGATTGCGGCCACGCCGGCAAAGGCGATGACCATTCCGGATATCTCGCGAAAACTGATCCGCCGCCCGGCAAACAGCCATTCGAACAGGATGATGAATAGCGACGACGTCGTGTAAATCAGCGTCGCGTTCGAAGCGGTGGTCAGCGTCAGTGCCCAGTAGACGACCCCGCCACAAATCCCCATGCCAAGCACGCCCAGCACCAGCCACAGCAGCGTGTGGCGGCGCACGAAGGCGAGACATTGCTGGCGATGATGCCAGACGATCGGCGACATGATGAGCGCCGATCCTGCCCAGCGGATGAAGGCCGTCGTAAACGGTCCCATTTCTCCCGTGATCCCCCGACCGAAGATTAGGTTCGACGAGAAGAACACGGGCGCGAGCAGGAACAGCGTCCAGTCGATGAGGCGAGGCGAGGGGCTATCAATCGAGGCGGGTTTCATATGGATGGTCATCGCGTCATGCGGACTTTCACGAGAGGTGCGACGCAGGCAGTCGCACGAACATCAGAGGCTATCCCGCCAAGGCGACGGGCGAAAGGACAGTTGCCGGCAGATCCGTCACCTGAAACGAAAAACGCCGGCGGTGGCCGCCGGCGTCGTTACTTTCATCGGCACCCGTCGATCAGACGGAGTAGTACATGTCGTATTCGACCGGATGCGGGGTCATCTCGAAGCGCATGACTTCCTGCATCTTGAGCTCAATGAACGAATCGATCTGGTCATCGTCGAAGACGCCGCCGGCGGTCAGGAACTTGCGATCCTTGTCCAGGCTTTCGAGCGCTTCGCGCAGCGAACCGCACACGGTCGGGATCTTCTTCAGTTCCTTCGGCGGCAGATCGTAGAGATCCTTGTCCATGGCCTTGCCCGGATGGATCTTGTTCTTGATGCCATCGAGGCCGGCCATCAACATGGCGGCGAAGCCGAGATAGGGGTTGGCCGTCGGGTCCGGGAATCGGATTTCGACGCGCTTCGCCTTCGGGTTCGAGCCGAACGGAATGCGGCAGGAGGCCGAACGGTTACGGGCCGAGTAAGCGAGCAGAACAGGTGCCTCATAACCTGGCACCAGACGCTTGTAGGAGTTGGTGGAGGGGTTTGTGAAAGCGTTGATCGCCTTCGCATGCTTGATGATGCCGCCGATGAAGTACAGGCAGCTTTCCGACAGGCCGGCATATTCGTCGCCGGCGAAGGAGGGCTTGCCGTCCTTCCAGATCGACATATGCACGTGCATGCCCGAACCGTTGTCACCAAAGATCGGCTTCGGCATGAAGGTCGCGGTCTTGCCATAGGCATTGGCAACCTGGTGCACGACATACTTGTAGATCTGCATCTTGTCGGCGTTACGCACCATCGTGTCGAACTTGATGCCGAGCTCGTGCTGGGCAGCCGCCACTTCGTGGTGATGCTTTTCAACAACCACGCCCATCTCGCCGAGCACGGTCAGCATCTCGGAACGCATGTCCTGCAGGCTGTCGATCGGCGGAACCGGGAAATAGCCGCCCTTGACGCGCGGACGATGACCGAGGTTGCCGGTCTCATAGTCCGTGTCGTCATTGGACGGCAGCTCGGACGAGTCGAGCTTGAAGCCCGTGTTGTAGGGGTCGGCCTTGTACTTTACGTCGTCAAAGACGAAGAATTCGGCTTCCGGACCAACAAAGATCGTGTCGCCAATGCCCGATGCCTTGAGATAGGCCTCGGCTTTCTTGGCGGTGCCACGCGGGTCGCGATTATAGGCTTCGCCCGAAACCGGGTCCAGAATGTCGCAGAGGATGACCATGGTCGACTGGGCGAAGAAGGGGTCCATATGGACCGTCGCCGGGTCGGGCATGAGCACCATGTCGGATTCGTTGATCGCCTTCCAACCGGCGATGGAGGAGCCGTCGAACATGACGCCATCGGCGAACATGTCTTCATCGACGCACGCGATGTCCATGGTGACATGGTGCAGCTTGCCCTTCGGATCGGTGAAGCGCAAGTCGACGAACTTGACGTCGTTGTCCTTGATCTGTTTCAGAATATCGTTTGCGGTCGTCATGTTTTTTTCTTCCTCGCAAGAGCTGACGATATGAACCCGACCTCCCTAGGTGTCGGGTCTGATTAGATGGCGTCGATGCCGGTCTCGCCGGTCCGGATGCGAACCACTTCCTCGACGTTGGAGACGAAGATCTTGCCGTCCCCGATGCGGCCGGTCTGGGCGGCGTTGCGGATGGCGTCGATCACCGCTTCCACGTTTTCATCGGCCAATACAACTTCGACCTTCACCTTCGGCAGGAAGTCCACCACATATTCCGCGCCGCGATAGAGCTCCGTATGGCCCTTCTGGCGACCGAAACCTTTGGCTTCCGTCACGGTGATGCCCTGCAGGCCGACTTCCTGAAGGGCTTCCTTCACTTCGTCGAGCTTGAAAGGCTTTATGATCGCTTCGATCTTTTTCATGAGAAAATTTCTCTCCGCTTCCCTCAATGAACAGGATGAGCCCCGTTCGCCGGATTGAATGCATGGAACGTGCCAGTCTTCCGCGAAAATTTCGCAAAATCTCCCGCTTCCTCCAGCCGGCGGGCCAAATCTCTGTCAAAACGGAGCGAAAAGCCAGCCCGATAAGGTCGAAATATGGATTTTCGTCGATCTTTTTTCGGAAGATTCGCTTTTGCTAAGTCTTTGCAGGAGAGCTCATATTTGCAACGAGGGTGATTAATTGATAGGCAATTGCGCATTATTAAGGCGCTTGAATATGCCCAAAATTGTGCCGGTTTGAATTTCCCGCGATTTCTGCTCTAACGTCACCATGATCCCTGCGAACCACTCACTTCTGCTCACGCCCGAAGCCATGGCTCGGGTGGATGCGGCTGCTGCAGCGACTGGCCAGGACAGTTATGGCCTCATGCGACGTGCGGGAGAGGCGGTCGCCGCGTCAGCTCTTCGCCTGTATCCCGGTGCCTTGCGATTTGTCGTACTGTGCGGTCCGGGCAACAATGGCGGCGATGGTTATGTCTGTGCCGCAGCCCTACGGCGCGCAGGAGCAGCCACCGCCGTGTTTGCCCTCGTCGATCCTGCCAGACTGAAAGGCGACGCCAAACGCGCACAAACGGATTATAGTGGCACATCGCAAGGCATGACCGCCTTTGAACCGGTGTCGGGTGACGTGGTCATCGACGCCCTGTTCGGCGCGGGGCTTGCCCGCGAGGTACCGGCCGAGGTGTCGGAACTGATCCAAAAGGTGACGGCAGCCGCGCTCCCCGTCATCGCTGTCGATCTGCCCTCAGGTCTTGACGGAGGGTCCGGCCAGGTGCGCGGCGCCGCCTTCCGGGCCAGCCATACGGTCACATTCATGGCCCGCAAACCCGGACATGTTCTTCTGCCTGGCCGCGACCTCTGCGGTGAGGTCGAGGTGTTCGACATCGGCATCCCCTGGCGTTTGGTGGAAGCCGAGGCTGGCCCGCTTCACGTGAACAATCCGGCAATCTGGCGCGCAACCCACAGGGTTCTGGGAACATCGGACCACAAATACCGCCGCGGCCACCTGACCGTCTTTTCCGGCCCGGAAACGGCGACCGGAGCCGCACGCCTCAGCGCCATGGCGGGGCTGAAGGCGGGGGCAGGGCTCGTCACGATCGCCTCTCCCCAAGCGGCGCTCGCGGCCAATGCTGTCCACCTCACCGCCATCATGCTGGCTTCCGTTGACAATGATCGCGATCTTCAGGTTTATCTGGAAGATGCCCGCCGACGGACTTTCGTGCTAGGGCCGGGCTTTGGTGATCCCGAAAAGGCCAGGGCTTTCGCCGTCCGCATGGGTCAGGCCGGCCGCCACCTCGTCCTAGACGCCGACGGTATCACGGCTTTTCGCCTGGATCGCCACCGGCTCGCAACCGCCTTCGAAGGGGAGGCAGTTCGCCTCGTGGTGACGCCGCATGAAGGCGAATTCGCGCGGCTCTTCCCCGAGATCGCCGAGGACGGGACCCTTGCAAAACCGGCAAAGGCGCTTGCCGCCGCGGCCGCAGTGGGAGGTGTCGTCGTCTACAAGGGTGCCGATACGGTGATCGCATCCCCGGACGGCCGTGCCGCGATCGAGGAGCATGCGCCGCCGAGCCTTGCGACTGCCGGGTCGGGTGATGTGCTTGCGGGTATCGTCGGCGCTCTCCTGGCGCAGGGCCTGCCGGCATTCGAAGCCGCCTGCGCAGGCGTTCATCTGCATGGTCAGGCGGCCCTCAGTGTGGGGCCAGGCCTTACCGCCGAAGATCTGGCAGGTGCCGTCCTCCCCGCCTAGAAACTCCCGACGCAGGCCGCTACAACTCCGCCGGCTGCACCAGACGGCTGCGCCGCAAAAGGCCTTCACCCTCAAGCAGCGGATAGCCGATCGACACGAAAAGCGAGTTGATCTCTTTCAGGTCCCGCATCGTGTCGATATGCAGCGAGCTTGAATCGAAGCTTGCCGCGTTGCCCTGACGCAAACGCTGGAGATGTTTCTCCTCGCTCGCCTTCACCAGGTTGCGGATCGCCTCCTTGCGGGCGACCAGTTGGCGGGCATGCTCGACGTCGCGCGTGACCAGCAGGTTGAACGCAAGATGCGCGTTCTGCAGCACCTCATTGTGCATGGCACAGAGTTCCGCCCAGCCTTCTGCCGAAAAGGACGCCTTGCGCTCACTCTTCTTGCGCGCCCGCGTTAGCATGTTCTGCGAGATGATGTCGGCGGCCTGCTCGATCTTGATCGTTGCCCCCAGCAGGTTCTGACACTGCGCCGCGGATGTCTGATCGAGCGCTGTCTCCGAAATGCGGGCGAGATAGAATTTGATGTCGCGATGGATCGCGTCGATCTGGTCATCGAGAGTTTCGATCCGCTGCGTCTTCTTCGGGTCCCATTCTTCGAATAGCTCGAAGATGCCGTTCAACATCACTTCGGTCTTGTCGCAAACAGTCAGCACCTCGCGTGTCGCGTTGCTGATGGCTTGCGTCGGGCTGCCGAGGTCAGCCGGGTTCAGCGCCGACAGCCGGTCATCGTTGGCGGCCGGCACCTGGCTCACCGACACGAAGCGCTCCAGCATCGTCGCAACGAGACCGGCAAACGGCAACCCCAGCACGAGCACGGCCGCGTTCATCGCCAGATGCACCAGCACCACGGCCTCGCCTGGGTGGACGGAGAACAGTGACGGGCCCGCGGTCACCGCAAATTGCAGCGCCAGGGCCAGGAGCGTCATCAGTCCGCGGATGACCACATTCCCGAGCGGCACGACACGCGTCAGAGGATCGGCATTCTTGGTCAGAAGCGCGGCGATGACGGCGGCGCCGAAGTTGATGCCGAGCACCAGCGGGATGATCAGTGCATCTGGGATCAGATGCTGGTCGGCGAGGGAAGCGGTGAGCAGAACGGCAGCGACGCTCGAATGGAAGGCCCAGGCCAATAGGGCCGCCAACAGGAAGGCGCTGATCCAGTCGCCGGCCAGATAGTTGAACAAAACCGGCAGGATCCGGCTTTCTCTCAATGGCTCGGAGGCTTCACCAATCAGCCGCAGCGACAGCAGCAGGAGTCCGAGACCGAACAGGATGCGGCCGAGCTGGCGCCAATGGCGCGCATTGGTCGCGCGAAAGGCAATGGTCCCTGCCAGCAGCAGGATCGGCATGAGAAGCGAAAGATCATACCGCAGGATGCGCACGACAAAAGCCGAGCCGAAATCCGCGCCAAGCAGCGTTGCAATACCGATGGCCGAGGTAACATAACCGGCGGCGGCAAAAGATGCGACGATCAGGGCAACGGCGGTGGCACTCTGCAGCGCAACTGCGAACAGAAAGCCCGCCAGCGCTGCCGAAAAGCGGTTGCCGATCGCAAGCCGCAGCTTGTCCTTCAAGATGCCGCCATAGGCACGCTCTATCCCGGTTCGTACCAGGCGTGTCGCCCAGAGAAGCAGCGCAACCGCGCCCGCGAGATGGATGAAGACGGCGATACCCGACATGGCTGTGCCCCGAACCTGAAAAGCCTGGACGCGCACGTCCGAACGGGAAACATGCCGGCCCAGATCGCGGTCATGACCGCGACTCTGCGACCGAGCCTAGTCCAGTTTCGCCAATGTCACAAATTGATGAAGATCAGGCACAGTCGCAGCGTCAGCCGACGCGCTTCTGCAGTTCCATGGCACCGCGCGGCGCGTTCACCTTGCCCCCGGAAATAAAGAAGGCAAAGACATCGCGCGGCGTCTTTTTTGCCGGCTGCTCCTTCGCGATGAAGTCGAGATCTTCAGGCATGCCGCCCGCAGCAAAAATCTTCAAACGCTCGGCCCAGTGATCGATCTCCTTCGGCGGATAACAGGTCGGCATCTCGTCCGTGCCCTTCTGCAGCCGGGCATAGACGAAGTCTGCCGTCGGATCGGCAAACATCGGATAGTCATGGTGATCGGCACAAACGGCAGCGACTTCGTGCCGCCGCAACATGTCGATGAACTCCGGCACGAGGAAACTTTCATGGCGCGGCTCGACGACATGGCGCAGCGGCAGCCCGTTCAATGTCTTCGGTAACAGATCGAGAAACGCCTCGAAATCTTCAGCATCAAACTTCTTCGTCCCCATGAACTGCCAGAGGATCGGCCCCAGATGGGGTCCAAGCTCTTCGATCCCCTGATGCAGAAACTTCTCCACCGACGGGCCGGCTTCGGCCAGGATCTTGCGGTTGGTGCAAAACCGGCTCGCCTTCAGCGAAAATACGAAATTCTCAGGCACGTCCGCTGCCCATTTGGCAAACGTTGCCGGCTTCTGGCTGGAATAATAAGTGCCATTGACCTCGATGGCGGTCAGTTGCCGGCTCGCGTATTCCAGTTGCCGCTTCTTCGGCAGGTCGGAGGGGTAAAAACTGTCGTCCCAGGGATCGAAAGTCCATCCCCCGATACCGCAGCGGATCGTACCGGATTTGGTCATGAAATGCCTCCCATTGAAGTTAGCTAGGCGATTAGCTAATATAAAATTCGGCTCCGGAGCGAGCGATGACGATCGTCACCATTCACAAGGCCAAGATGGAACTCTCAAAACTCCTCGCCCGCGTCGAAGCCGGCGAGGAAATCGTTATTGCGCGCGGCGAGGAGCCGATTGCGAAGCTGGTGCCGTTCGAGCTGCAAAAAAAGCCCGTACGCGGATACGGTCGGTTCGCGCACCTTCGTGACAAGATCCCGACCGACCTGTTTTTACAACCCATGTCAGAGAACGAACTGGATGCATGGGAGGGGAAGTATTCTTTTCCGGGTGACAATGGCGAATAAGCTTTCTCCTTGATACCCATGCATTTCTCTGGTGGATCACAGCAAATCCAAGACTGAGTGCCTCGGCAAAGCCGCGCCCGGCTTCGCCCGCCCGCGCCGCTGCGTCAGTTCCGTCACCGCATTCGAAATTGCCAACAAGTTCCGCATCGGCAAGCTCGCGAGATGATCGAGCATTTCGATGCTGTCCTGGATGACGCGGGCTTTGAAAAGCTTCCGGTCACCCCCAGACACGCCTTACTTGCTGGCCAGATGCCATCAGATCACAAGGACCCGTTTGACCGCATGCTGGCTGCCCAGGCAAGGCTCGAAACCCTCGCCCTCGTCACCATCGACAAAGCTTTCGACGATTTCGGCATCGAACGCCTCTGGTAGCCGGTGCGGCGGATCACTCCGCCGCCTGAACCTTCTTCACCGGTCGACGCTGCAATAACTCCTTGAGGAACTGCCCCGTATAGGACGCCTCCACCTTCACCACTTCCTCAGGCGTGCCCTGCGCCACGATCTGGCCACCACCGTCGCCGCCTTCCGGGCCGAAGTCGAGGATGTAGTCGGCGGTCTTGATGACTTCGAGATTGTGCTCGATGACCACGACGGAATTACCCTGATTTACCAGTTCCTGAAGCATTTCCAGCAGCTTGGCGACATCGTGGAAATGCAGGCCGGTGGTCGGCTCGTCGAGGATATAGAGTGTGCGTCCCGTCGAGCGCTTCGACAGCTCCTTGGCCAGCTTGACGCGCTGCGCCTCGCCACCCGACAGCGTGTTCGCCTGCTGGCCGACCTTGATATAGCCGAGGCCGACATCGAACAGCGCCTGCAGTTTGTCGCGCACCGCCGGCACCGCCTGGAAGAACTCGACACCCTCCTCGACCGTCATGTCGAGCACGTCGGCGATCGACTTGCCCTTGAAGGTCACGTCCAGTGTCTCGCGGTTGTAGCGTTTGCCATGGCAGACGTCGCAGGTGACATAGACATCCGGCAGGAAGTGCATCTCGATCTTGATCACGCCGTCGCCCTGGCAGGCCTCGCAGCGGCCGCCCTTGACGTTGAACGAGAAGCGTCCGGCCTGATAGCCGCGCGCTTTCGCTTCCGGCAGTCCGGTGAACCAGTCGCGGATCGGCGTGAAGGCACCGGTATAAGTCGCCGGGTTCGAGCGCGGCGTGCGGCCGATCGGCGACTGGTCGATATCGATCACCTTGTCGATGAATTCGAAACCGTCGATACGGTCGTGCTCGGCCGGGTTCTCGCGCGCACCCATAACTCGGCGCGCCGCCGCCTTGTACAGCGTCTCGATCAGGAAGGTCGACTTGCCGCCACCGGACACACCCGTCACCGCCGTGAACACGCCAAGCGGGATCGAGGCCGTGACATTCTTCAGGTTGTTGCCCTTGGCCCCGACCACCTTGATCTGCTGCCCCTTTTTCGGCTTGCGCCGCTGGGCGGGCACATTGACCCCCAACTCGCCCGTCAGGTACTTACCTGTTAGCGATTTTGGGTTGGCCATGATCTCCTGCGGGGAGCCCTGCGCGATGACTTGGCCGCCATGAATACCGGCCGCCGGACCGATGTCGACGACGTAATCGGCCGTCAGGATCGCGTCCTCGTCATGCTCGACGACGATCACCGTATTGCCGATGTCGCGCAGGTGCTTCAGCGTGTCGAGAAGCCGCGCATTGTCGCGCTGATGCAGGCCGATCGACGGCTCGTCCAGCACGTAGAGCACCCCCGTCAGACCTGAGCCGATCTGGGAAGCCAAACGAATGCGCTGGCTTTCGCCACCCGACAGCGTCCCGGAATTGCGCGACATCGAGAGATAGTCGAGCCCGACATCGTTGAGGAAACGAAGGCGTTCGCGGATTTCCTTCAAAATGCGGACCGCGATCTCGTTCTGCTTGTCGGTGAGCTTGGCCGGCAGGTCCTCGAACCAGGAACCTGCATTGCGGATCGCCATGTCGGTCACCTGGCCGATATGCAACCCGTTGATCTTCACCGCCAGCGCCTCCGGCTTCAGGCGGAAACCGTTGCAGGCCGGGCAGGGGGCGGCCGACATGAAGCGCTCGATCTCCTCGCGCGCCCAGGCGCTGTCGGTCTCCTTCCAGCGTCGCTCGAGATTCGGCACGATGCCTTCGAATGTCTTGGTCGTGGTGTAGGACCGGGCGCCGTCGGCATAATGGAAGTCGATCTTTTCCTCGGTCCCGTGCAGGATCGCCTTCTGTGCGGCCTCCGACAGATCGGACCATTTCGACGTCAGCTTGAAGTTGAAGGCTTTGCCGAGCGCTTCGAGCGTCTGGTTGTAATAGGGCGAACTGGACTTGGCCCAGGGCGCAATCGCGCCGTCATTCAGCTTGCGATTGGCCTCCGGCACGATCAGTGCCTCGTCGATCTTCTGCTGGCTGCCGAGACCGTCGCAGGTCGGGCAGGCGCCGAACGGGTTGTTGAACGAGAAGAGCCGCGGCTCGATTTCCGGAATGGTGAAGCCGGACACCGGGCAAGCAAATTTTTCCGAAAACAGAACGCGCTCATGCGTCTCGTTCAGGGACTTGTTGGCCGAACCGCCAGCAGCCGTTTCCTCCTGCGGCAGCGGCTTGTCGGCATATTCGGCAACGGCCAGACCGTCGGCGAGACGCAGGCAGGTTTCCAGACTGTCAGCCAGGCGACTCGCAATGTCGGGGCGCACCACCACCCGGTCGACCACCACATCGATGTCATGCTTGTATTTCTTGTCGAGCGTCGGTGCCTCGGCGATTTCGTAGAACTGCCCGTCGATCTTGACGCGCTGAAACCCCTTCTTCATCAGCTCGGCGAGTTCCTTCTTGTACTCGCCCTTGCGGCCACGGATCATCGGCGCGAGGATATAGAGACGCGTGCCTTCCTCCAGCGCCAGCACGCGATCGACCATCTGGCTGACCGTCTGGCTCTCGATCGGCAGCCCCGTCGCCGGTGAATAGGGCACTCCGACGCGGGCGAACAACAGGCGCATGTAATCGTAGATCTCGGTGACGGTACCGACCGTCGAACGCGGGTTGCGCGAGGTCGTCTTCTGCTCGATCGAGATCGCCGGCGACAGGCCCTCGATCTGGTCGACGTCGGGCTTCTGCATCATTTCCAGGAACTGTCGGGCATAGGCCGACAGGCTCTCGACATAACGGCGCTGCCCTTCGGCATAAATGGTGTCGAAGGCGAGCGACGACTTGCCGGAGCCAGAGAGCCCCGTCATCACGATCAGGCTGTTGCGAGGCAAATCGAGGTCGATACCCTTCAGATTGTGCTCGCGCGCGCCACGGATGGAAATGGTCTTGAGTTCGCTCATGTCAGGCTCTGATCGGCAAAGGGAAGGGGACTGTCCTTGGGAGAACTGTCCTTATGTAGTCAACGTTGCCCCCGAGTCGAGGCGGAAGAGGCGGTCACTGCGCAATTTCGATTCTGTTGACAGGATCATACGGAAATATTAGAACAAATAAAGAACAAATTTTCAGCTTGCCACATTCTGTGGATTATAGTCCCGAAGCGCCCAATCGCGCCGGCGATGGGATAAGGTGCAAATTGATTGAATTTTGAACGCCGCGGCGGCGCGGCAGTAAGGTGAGTGTCATGGCTGGTAGCGTCAATAAGGTCATTCTGATCGGCAATCTCGGTGCCGATCCCGAAATCCGCCGGACCCAGGACGGTCGTCCGATCGCCAACCTGCGCATCGCGACCTCGGAAAGCTGGCGCGACAAGAACAGCGGCGAGCGCAAGGAAAAGACCGAGTGGCATCAGGTCGTTATTTTCAATGAGGGCCTGTGCAAGGTTGCCGAACAGTATCTGAAGAAAGGCTCCACGGTCTACGTCGAGGGCCAGCTCCAGACTCGCAAGTGGCAGGACCAGAACGGCAACGACCGTTACTCGACGGAAGTCGTTCTGCAGGGGTTCAACGGCAACCTGACCATGCTCGGCGGTCGTGGCGATGGCGCCGGGGCCTCGCGTGGCGGCAATGACTTCGGTGGCGACAGCTACGGCGGCGGCGGTTACGACGGCGGCTATGGCTCGCCTACTCCCTCGCGCGGCGGCTCCTCCGGCGGTGCGAGCCGTGGCGGCAGCGCCCCCTCCGGCGGCTTCTCGCGCGATCTGGATGACGACATCCCGTTCTGATCTCGGGTTGTTGGCCTTTTGGAAAGGGAGCTTCGGCTCCCTTTTTTAATGAACTGCCGACAGATGCTGAGGCAAGGGACTATAAAGGCTTGTTTGCAGAATGAGGCAATTGCCGAAGAGCCTGTTCGGGCAGAATGTCGGAAACACGCGTCAGGCCCCGAACGCCGATTTGATCCCGTCCACCACGAACTGCACCGAAAGCGCCGCCAGCAGCACACCCAGAAGCCGGGTCAGTAGCGCCCGTCCTGTAACGCCGAGGAAGCGGTTCAGCCTGTCGGCGAGGTAAAGCGAAGTGAACACAAGCCCCAGGACGACGGCAATGACTGTGATCAGTTGCAGCTTGCCGACCCAGCCGTCCATCGTGCCGGAAATAAGCACGGTCGCCGAAATGGCGCCTGGTCCCGCAATCAGCGGTATGGCCAGCGGAAAGACCGCGAGGTTGTGGATGTGATCCTTGGTGATAGCGTCGCCAGTCGTCTTCTCCTTCCGCTCGTTCCGCTTTTCGAAGATCATCTCGAAGGCGATGGCAAACAGCATAAGCCCACCGGCGATGCGAAACGCGCCCATCGAGATTCCGAGTGCGCCAAGAATGCTGGCGCCGAACAGCGCAAAGACCGTGAGGATCGCGAAGCCCATCACCGCGCCGCGCACGGCGACCTGCTGGCGCTGCGCGCCTGTCATACCCTGCGTCAGTCCTAGGAACAAGGGCGCCAGGCCCGGCGGATCGACCGTGACCAGCAGGGTGGTAAGCGCGCTGATCATCGTTTCGGTGGTGGCCATGATGGGTCTCCCTGCAGGTTCGAGTCCATAAAGTCAAAGCCGGCTCCGGCTGGCAAGAGACCGGCTTGCTCTAATCTGCCGAATGCCTTTGCGTGGCCGCAAAAGCCTGTTTATAACCCGGGTCAAAATTGGCGCTTCCGCGCCTGTTCCGCTATAAATTCCCCAGTGATTCCGAACAGAGATCGTGACCTGATTTGACTGAGCAAAGCACTCCCGGCAGCGGCAAGTTCCCTCAAGGCATTGAGCCTATTTCCATCATGGAGGAAATGCAGCGGTCTTATCTCGATTACGCGATGAGCGTCATCGTGAGCCGTGCACTTCCCGACGTGCGTGATGGTTTGAAACCGGTACATCGGCGCATCCTTTACGGGATGAACGAGCTCGGTCTCGACTGGAACAAGAAATACGTCAAGAGCGCCCGCGTTACCGGCGACGTCATGGGTAAGTACCACCCGCACGGCGATGCCGCGATCTATGATGCGCTGGCTCGTATGGCCCAGCCTTGGTCGCTGCGCATGCCGCTGATCGACGGTCAGGGCAATTTCGGCTCGGTTGATGGCGATCCGCCGGCCGCGCAGCGTTACACGGAATGCCGCCTTGAGAAGGTTTCGCACGCGCTGCTCGACGATCTGGACAAGGAGACGGTCGACTTCCGCGACAACTATGACGGCACCATGTCGGAGCCGGTCGTCGTTCCCGCGAAATTCCCGAACCTTCTGGTCAATGGTGCAGGCGGCATTGCCGTCGGCATGGCGACCAACATCCCGCCGCACAATCTCGTTGAGGTTCTCGATGGCTGCACGGCACTCATCGACAATCCGGCGATTGAGCTGCCGGAACTGATGCAGATCATTCCGGGGCCAGACTTCCCGACCGGTGCCATGATCCTCGGCCGCTCCGGCATCAAGTCGGCTTATGAGACGGGCAGGGGCTCCGTGGTCATGCGGGGCGTGGCCCGCGTCGAGCCGATGCGCGGCGATCGCGAGCAGATCATCATCACCGAGATCCCCTTTCAGGTGAACAAGGCGACGATGATCGAGAAGATGGCCGAACTCGTGCGCGAAAAACGCATCGAGGGCATCTCCGACCTGCGCGACGAATCCGATCGCGACGGCTACCGCGTCGTCATCGAGCTGAAGCGCGATGCCAATGCCGATGTCATTCTGAACCAGCTTTATCGCTACACGCCGTTGCAGACATCCTTCGGCTGCAACATGGTGGCGCTGAACGGCGGCAAGCCGGAACAGCTGACCCTGCTCGACATGCTGCGCGCCTTCGTTGCCTTCCGCGAGGAAGTCGTCAGCCGCCGCACCAAATACCTGCTGCGCAAGGCCCGCGAGCGCGCCCATGTCTTGGTGGGTCTCGCGATTGCTGTCGCCAATATCGATGAAGTCATCGCGCTGATCCGCAAGGCACCGGACCCGGCCACCGCCCGCGAACAGCTGATGACGCGCCGCTGGCCCGCCCATGACGTGGAATCGCTGATCCGCCTGATCGACGATCCGCGTCATCGCATCAACGAGGATCTGACCTACAATCTCTCCGAAGAGCAGGCCCGCGCCATCCTCGAACTGCGCCTGGCTCGCCTGACCGCTCTCGGTCGAGACGAAATCGACGAGGAGCTCAACAAGATCGGCGCCGAGATTTCGGATTATCTCGACATCCTGTCGTCGCGCGTCCGCATTCAGTCCATCGTCAAGGACGAGTTCGCCGCCATCCGCGACGAATTCGGCACCCCGCGCCGCACCCAGATCGTCGATGGCGGTCCCGATATGGACGACGAGGACCTGATCGCCCGCGAAGACATGGTCGTGACCGTGTCCCATGCCGGCTATATCAAGCGCGTGCCGCTGACGACGTATCGTGCGCAGCGCCGCGGCGGCAAGGGCCGTTCCGGCATGGCCATGAAGGACGAGGATTTCGCGACCCGCCTGTTCGTCGCCAATACCCACACGCCTGTTCTCTTCTTCTCATCGCGCGGCATCGTATACAAGGAAAAGGTCTGGCGCCTGCCGATCGGCACCCCGACGTCGCGCGGCAAGGCCATGATCAACATGTTCCCGCTGGAGCCCGGCGAGCGCATCACCTCTATCATGCCGCTGCCTGAGGACGAGACGAGCTGGGAAAACCTCGACGTGATGTTCTCGACGACCCGTGGCACGGTTCGCCGCAACAAGCTGTCCGACTTCATCCAGGTCAACCGCAACGGCAAGATCGCGATGAAGCTCGAGGAGGAGGGTGACGAAATCCTCGCGGTCGAGACCTGCACCGAGCGTGACGACGTGCTGCTGACGACCGCGCTCGGCCAGGCGATCCGTTTCCCCGTCGATGAAGTGCGCGTCTTCGCCGGCCGCAACTCGATCGGTGTGCGCGGTCTGACCCTCGCAGAGGCCGACCGTCTGATTTCGATGACCATTCTCGGCCATGTCGATGCCGAGCCGTGGGAACGGGCGGCCTATCTCAAGCGCTCCGCCGTTGAGCGTCGTGCAAGCGGCGTCGAAGAGGACGATATCGCTCTGGTCGGCGAGGAAGTGGCAGAAGAGGGTGAACTGGCCGAAGACCGTTACCAGGAGCTGAAGGACCGCGAACAGTTCGTCCTCACCGTCTCGGAAAAGGGCTTCGGCAAGCGCTCCTCGTCTTACGACTTCCGCACCTCCGGCCGTGGCGGCAAGGGCATCCGCGCCACCGACACCTCGAAGACGGGCGAGATCGGCGAACTTGTCGCCGCCTTCCCGGTCGAGGAAAAGGACCAGCTGATGCTGGTCTCCGACGGCGGTCAGCTGATCCGCGTGCCGGTCAATGGCATCCGCATCGCCAGCCGTGCGACCAAGGGGGTCACCATCTTCTCCACCGCCAAGGATGAAAAGGTCGTCTCCGTCGAACGCATCAGCGAGCCGGAAGGCGAGGATGAAGTGGTTGAGGGCGAGGCCGTGGCAGAGGCTGGCGTCGAAGGCGGCGCTGAAACTTCGGCCGCCGCAGAGGCTGCAGGCGATGGTGAACCAATCACCGAATAAGACGAAGCCCGGCCCTTGATCGGGGCCGGCCCATGGCCGCCCGCAATCGACAAGCCGACTAAACGAAAAGCCCGCCAGACATGGTCCGAGCGGGCTTTTTGCTGGAGGTCTGCATCAAGTTCGATGCGGTTTTCTATGAGGCCTGGCGTGTGGATCCACCGGCTTGACCGCTTGGTATTGGGGCTCAGAAGGCCTTGCGGCGCTCCACCATGGCCCGAAAATCCTGGTCTTCGCGCTTGAGGGCGGTGATCGTCGAAGCGACCGAGGCCACAAACATACCACTGATGAGAGCGGCGAGTACCGTGAGCGTTACAAACATGGTCTTCCCTTTCTTCTTCAGCGTGACGTTTCGTTTCTAGCGGCGAAGATTTGATTTCCGATTAATGGCCGAAGCTGTGGTAGCGCGCGGTCATCGGAGGGCCGTAAAACTTGGCGTCGTTGCTATCCTTGACATAGAAGGCTGCCGAAGTAGCAACCATGGCAGTCATCATCATCATCCAGACGAGGTTGATCAGGGTAACTTTGTCATGCATTGCGATAGTCCTTCAAAAGCCGGCATTCGCAGCCGGTAAATGGTTGTGCGCGGAAATGGTTCCCCGTGCAGTGTAGGAAGAGGTTTACCAAACTTTGCCTGAAGTGCTCTTGAACACCTTGTTCATCTGGCGTTCATCTTCGAAATCCGAATTCGCGGCCTCCAGAAGATCGCGTGCGACGGCAAGACCGAGTTCGACGAGGAGCGAAGCGGCGAGGGCAGAGGTGATCAGGAGAACGAGCATTGGAACGTCCTTGTCTTGTCGGTGGTTTGAGGCACGATTCATGAATACCGGTCCCGCCGTGAAGCCGCCTTGAACAGGCCGTTCATCTGCCGTTCACGGCGAAAAGGCGGCGGAAAAGTGTAACGCGGATACGGGTTCGACCAGGGCAAGACGCTTGCGATATGCCGGCTTCCATGACAAAAGGCGTCGAAACGAAAGATCGTGCATCCATGGCAACCGCGTTCTATCCTGGCTCCTTCGATCCGGTGACCAATGGTCATCTGGATGTGCTCGTACAGGCACTGAACCTCGCCGAGCGTCTCGTCGTCGCCATCGGCACCCATCCCGGAAAGACGCCACTGTTCTCATACGCAGAGCGCGCGGACCTGATCCGGGCGTCGCTGGATACGGTATTGCCGAACCGAGCAGGGGACCTAAAGGTCGTCTCCTTCGCTGATCTAGCCATTGACGCAGCCCGGCGCGCAGGCGCGAAGTTCCTTGTCCGCGGCCTGCGTGATGGCACCGATTTTGATTACGAGATGCAGATGGCCGGCATGAATGCGCAGATGGCGCCGGAGTTGCAGACGGTCTTCCTGCCCGCCGCCGCCACCTCCCGGCCCATAACCGCCACATTGGTCCGGCAGATCGCCGCCATGGGGGGCGATGTGAGCGCTTTTGTACCCGGTCCCGTGCTGGCCGCCCTCAATTCCAAATACGGGCGCTAAGCCCGCAAGCCCCGAACTGGAGTGATTATGAAGCTCGTCCATATTGCCACTGCTTTGTTCTTTGCCGTCGTCGGTTTCGGCTCCGCCCAGGCCCAGTCGAACGATGATTACCTGACCATACAGCTCAAGGACGGCCCTGTTGTCATCCAACTCATGCCGGATGTGGCACCGAAGCACGTTGCCCAGATCAAGAAGCTCGCTTCTTCGGGTGAATACGATAACGTCGCCTTCCACCGGGTGATCGACGGCTTCATGGCGCAGACCGGCGACGTCCAGTACGGCGACATGGAGAACGGCTACGACGCCCAGCGCGCCGGCACCGGCGGCTCGAATCTGCCGGACATCCAGGCCGAGTTCTCGAACACGCCCTTCGAGCGCGGCACGGTCGGCATGGCCCGCAGCCAGGATCCGAACTCTGCCAATTCGCAGTTCTTCATCATGTTCGCCGAAGGCGGCTTCCTGAACGGCCAGTACACCGTCGTCGGTAAGGTCGTGTCGGGCATGGAATATGTTGACAAGATCAAGCGCGGCGAAGGCGGCAATGGCGAAGTGACGGATCCCGATCGCATGATTAAGGTCACCGTCGGCCGCAACTGATATCTACCGGGCGCCAAGCCCCAACCAAGGAGAACCCCCATGGCCGAGATCAAGGATCCGGAAAACACCATCCTGATGGAAACCACCAAGGGCAAGGTCGTCATCGCGCTCTTCCCGGATCTGGCCCCCGGCCATGTCGCCCGCATCAAGGAATTGTCGCGCGAAGGCGCCTATGATGGCGTCGTCTTCCACCGCGTTATCGCAGACTTCATGGCCCAGACCGGCGACGTGAAGTTCGGCAAGAAGGGCGGCGACAGCTTCAACCCCGGCCGTGCTGGCATGGGCGGATCGGAAAAGCCGGACTTGAAGGCTGAATTCTCGGCCACCCCGCATGTCCGCGGCACCTGCTCCATGGCCCGCTCGCAGAGCCCGAACTCGGCCAACAGCCAGTTCTTCATCTGCTTCACCGATGCACCCTGGCTCAACAAGCAGTACTCCGTCTGGGGTCAGGTCATTGAAGGCATGGACATCATCGACCAGATCAAGAAGGGCGAGCCAGTCTCCGATCCGGATTCGATCCTGTCGATGAAGGTTGCCGCCGACGCCTGATCGGCTTAAAGCCACACCAAGCCCGCCTCGGTGCACGGCACCCGGGCGGGTTTTCGCGTTTAGACCCGCCACCTCAATCCTTGCGAACAGTGATGCGTGTAGACCTCTTCGACTTCGACCTGCCGGATGACAACATTGCGCTCAGGCCCGCAAGCCCGCGCGACCATGCCCGTTTCCTGGTGGTGCGCCCTGACGCCGATCCTGTGCTCGAAGACCATCATGTCTACGATCTGCCGTCCTTCCTGAGGCCCGGCGACGCCCTCGTCTTCAACGATACCAAGGTCATCCCGGCCCAGCTCGAAGGCATCCGCCATCGTGAGGGGGCCGAGGAGATCGCCGTCTCCTGCACGCTGCATATGCGCGTCGGCGGCTCAAGATGGAAAGCCTTCGCCAAGCCGGGCAAGCGCATCAAACCCGGCGACCGCATCGATTTCGGCGTAGGGCAGGGCGACAGCGCCACCTGCCTGATGGGTTCTCTCGTCGCGACTGTCGCCGAAAAGGGGGAAGCCGGCGAAATCGAGCTTGCCTTCGACTTCTCCGGCCCCGACCTCGATCAGGCGATCGCCACCGTCGGCCACATCCCGCTTCCGCCCTATATCGCCGCCAAGCGGCCGGAAGACGAAAAGGATCGCGCCGACTATCAGACCATCTATGCCCGTGAGGAGGGCGCCGTGGCCGCGCCGACCGCCGGCCTGCATTTCACGCCAGACCTCTTCGCCAAACTCGACGCCGCCGGCATAGAGCGCCATTTCGTCACGCTGCATGTCGGCGCCGGCACCTTCCTGCCGGTCAAGGCGGATGATACCGCCGAGCACAAGATGCACGAGGAGATCGGCTATATCTCGCCCTCGACGGCTGCTGCCCTCAATGCCGTGCGCGCCCGCGGCAACCGTATCGTCGCCGTCGGCACCACCTCGCTGCGTCTTCTCGAAAGCGCCGCGGAGGAGGGGGGCCACATTCCCGCCTGGTCGGGTGCCACCGGCATCTTCATTACGCCCGGCTATCGCTTCAAGGCGGTGGACATGCTGATGACCAATTTCCACCTGCCCAAATCCACGCTCTTCATGCTGGTTTCCGCCTTTGCCGGCCTCGCTACGATGCGGGACGCATACGCCCACGCCATCAAAACCGGCTACCGCTTCTACTCCTACGGCGATTCCAGCCTGCTCTTCCGGAAAGACGACTGACCGATGTCCGAGAATTTCACGTTCAATCTGAAGGCCGTAAGCGGCAAGGCCCGCCTCGGCGAGATCACCATGCCGCGCGGCACGATCCGCACACCGGCCTTCATGCCGGTCGGTACCGTCGGCACCGTCAAGGCCATGTATCTCGACCAGGTCAAGGAAGGGGGCGCCGATATCATCCTCGGCAACACCTATCACCTGATGCTGCGCCCCGGCCCGGAACGGGTCGCCCGCCTTGGCGGTCTGCATGAACTCATCCGCTGGCCCGGCCCGATCCTGACCGATTCGGGCGGTTTCCAGGTCATGTCGCTGTCTGGCCTGCGCAAACTCGACGAACAAGGCGTGACCTTCAAGAGCCATGTCGATGGTAGCTTGCACCACATGTCGCCGGAACGCTCGATCGAGATCCAGGGACTGCTCGACAGTGATATCCAGATGCAGCTCGACGAGTGCGTGGCACTGCCCGCCGAACCACGCGAGATCGAACGCGCCATGGAGCTCTCGCTGCGCTGGGCCGAACGCTGCCGCATCGCCTTCGGCACCCAGCCGGGCAAGGCCATGTTCGGCATCGTCCAGGGCGGCGACCAGCCAAACCTGCGCATCCGCTCCGCTGAAGGCCTAAAACAGCTCGATCTCAAGGGTTATGCAGTCGGCGGTCTTGCGGTCGGTGAGCCGCAAGCGGTGATGCTCGACATGCTGCGCATCACGCTACCGGTTCTGCCCACCGAAAAGCCGCGTTACCTGATGGGGGTCGGCACGCCGGATGATATCCTGAAGTCGGTCGCCGAAGGCATCGACATGTTCGACTGCGTCATGCCGACGCGCTCCGGCCGCCATGGCCTGGCATTCACCCGACGCGGCAAGGTCAATATCCGCAACGCCCGCCACGCCGAAGACATGCGCCCGCTCGACGAACAGTCGAATTGCCCGGCGACCCGCGATTATTCGCGTGCCTATCTGCACCACCTCGTGCGCTCCAACGAGGCCCTCGGCGGCATGCTGCTCTCCTGGAACAACCTCAGCTACTATCAGGAACTGATGCAGGGCATCCGCCAGGCGATTGCCGAAAATCGCTTCGAGGACTTCAAGGCCGAGACGATTGAGATGTGGAACCGCGGCGACATCGACCCCGTCTGAACGACACCGGTGAGGCGAGGGCGGGGCAACAGCTCCGCTCCACCGCCGCAGCGACCGTCAGATGCCCTGGCTCGACGTCTCCCGCTTCATGCGCACGCCATTGATGGCGAAGCTGCCGTCCTTCTGGCGTTTCAATTCGTAATAGACCGCCCAGTCTTTTCCGTCAGGCGCTGAAATCAGAACCTCCTGGAAGGCAACCTGGCCATCGGGCGAAATCTGGTTGCGGCCGAAGGCATAGTTGCCGGGCCGATAGACCGGTCCGTAACTCTTCTTCACCATCTCGAAGAAACGGTCGGCATTGGGAAAGACCGACTTGATCTCCGGGGACGCGAAGGAATAGGCGGCCGCCGCATCATCGTTCAGAAAGGCGGTGATCTGTCGCTCGATCACGCCTTTCGCCAAACCAGCCGGATCGCCGGTCACAGCCTGTTGAGCGACCGCCAATGTCTGCATCCCTGCCATCAGAAGAAAAAGGGCCATTCCAATCCGCATGCGCATCATGATTCCCCTCGCGTTTCAGTCATCGCACCTAGAAGAATAGGACGATTCGCGCGGCCGGGAAGATCCGTATCTGCGATCTCGCGACAATCGCGGATTTGTGAACATCGCTCGCTACGCCTGTATTGAGGGGCGAAACGCGGACAGATCGGAGCCGATGAGAAATTTTCCGGGGACTTGGGCGAGAAAAACGGAGATCGGGCAGGGGACGATGACAGCGTCGGAGAAGCGAAAGACGGCTGTATCCAAACGCTGCCCACGCTTGCCGCCGCGCAGATTTACAGTAGAAGGCAGACATGACTTCGAAACCCGTGCGGATCCCTGAAAAATGCGCCTTTTCCTAGGATCCGATTTCCATGTCGATTATCGTCAGAACCTCGACTGGCTGCGCGCACTGTCGCGCGCCGATTTCACCGATGACGTCCTGATCGTTGCCGGCGATCTCTCCGACGAACTCGATCTCGTCAAAACCTGTTTCGACGAACTCGTGCCGCGCTACCGGAAGCTTCTTTTCCTTCCCGGCAATCACGATTTATGGACGGCTCGAAGCGGGAAGGGGCCATCCTTCGACAAATTCGAAACACTGAAAACGCTCTGTCAGGGGTACGGCATCGAAACCAGCCCCATGGCAATCGGCAAGACCCTGATCGTCCCGCTACTCGCCTGGTATGACTATTCCTTCGGCGAGCCGGGGCCGACCATCAAGCGCGGCTGGATGGATTTCTACAAGTGCAACTGGGAAGGCTTGAACCCGGCAGAAGTCGCTGAACGCTTCGACGCGATGAACGTGATCCCGGACACGTCGGGCTTCGACACCGTCTACAGCGTCTCGCATTTCGTGCCCAGGCTCGACCTCATGCCGGCACGCTATCCGGAGAAGCACAAGGCGCTGTTTCCGGTCCTCGGCACCGATCGGCTGGAGCGCCGAATTCGCGAGCTTGGCTCATCCAAGCACTTCTACGGCCACAGCCATCTCAACCGCAACAAGATGCTCGACGGCGTGACCTACATCAACAACGCCTTCGGCTATCCTTCGGAGACCGAGATTTCAGCCAAGACGATCCTGCAGGTGGCGGATCTCTGAGAGAGCTGAGGGAATGATCTGCATGTCATGCGCAGTGACGCGCCAACATCCGCGCGATGATACGACGCTCATCAAGGTCAATGTGGGAGTAGGTGCGTTCCATTGCAGTCTCCTTGCGAGTGACAACCCATTGGTATCATTCGCAAGTCGCACTTCATCCTTGAACCCACCCTGGGAATACAAAAATCGCATAAGATAGATTATGGAACTTAGATGACAACCGAGGTGCGCAAAGCGCCTACAGGTCGACCGCCACATACTCCGCTATCTCTGCGCCGACGTCGACGGTCCTCTAGCCCCGCCGTCAACTCTTTCGCAGCGCATCCGGCTTGTGCGCGGCCTTCTTACCCGTCTTGTCGCTCTTGACGATGTACTGCGGATCCGCAGCGGACGCCTTTACCGCGTGTCCCTTGATTTTCGTCTGGCTCGTTTGTTTCTTCACGACCTTGCCTTCGGTCTTGCCCTGGCTCGTTTCCCAGGTCACCTTGTCGCCTTTATGCAGTTCTTTCGTCATCTGCAGGTCTCCGATCGCTATGGCGCCAGTTCTTCGATCACTGAAGTTTCTTCTCTGCCCAGTCTCGTCCCGCGTCGCCGCCCCAGAGCAGCCATGCGATATAGCCGGCGGACGGATCGTCGGGATCTCCGAACCGGGCCGCATCCTTGTCGACGGCGTGGCGGGCGAAATAGCTTTTCATCCGCTTGACGGTGTCCTCGGAAAGGTTGCGCCGGTTCTTGATGTCTCGGGCCCTTGCCACGCCCACATCCGTGCCGCCCCGTTTGAACTCGCTGCGCAGCGCGAGGCCTTTCTCGGCGGCCCGCGCCATGGCTTCCGTCGGCTTGAACCTGTCGTCCATTCCTGTCGCTCCTCGTTAGATGATTGAAGCGTGACCACGCTCCAAATCCGCTAACGGGATCCAGACTTTACGGTTCCATACGAGCCATTTCGGATGCTACGCGCTCTTCGCCCCGAGACTCCCGGCAAATTGGCGCCACCTGATCTTCATGCGAAATATCAGAAAGTTCAATTATCCATCTGAACCGATACGGAAAAGAGGTCGTATCCTGGCTCGACGCTAGCCGGTGTCTCAGCCATCACCGTGTCGTAATCGAGCGGTGTGTGCATATGTGTGAGAACGGCACGTTTCGGTGCGAGCCGCTCGATCCAGCCGAGCGCCTGCTCGAGCGAGAGATGGCTCGGATGCGGCCGGTATTGCAGAGCGTCGATGAACAGCAGGTCCAGTCCGGACAGCTTGGCCACGGTCTCGGCAGGGAAATCCGAGACGTCACAGCAATAGGCCACGTCGCCAACACGAAGCCCGACGGATAGGATGTCGCCATGCTGCTGTTTGAGCGGCGTGAGCGAGATGGTGCCCCCGGCGCCACCGATATCGATCGGCTGCGACAGGTCCTCGATGACATGCGGCTCCACGATCGGCGGATAAGCGCTCCCCGGCGGTGTCTTCAGGCAATAACCGAACCCTTCCTCGATGCGGCTCATCGTATAGGGCTCGGCATAGATGGGAATGCGCTTGTGCTGGCTGTGAAAATAGCCGCGCAGATCGTCGATGCCATGGAGATGATCGGCGTGCGCATGGCTGTAAATGACAGCGTCGATATGTTCGACCTTCGAACGGATCATCTGCTCGCGGAAATCCGGCCCCGTATCCACGACGACCACGGTCTTTCCGCCATCCGGCGCGATTTGCTCGATCAGAAAGGACGCCCGAGACCGCCGGTTTTTCGGATTGCCCGGGTTGCAATTGCCCCAGTCGCCATTAATCCGGGGCACGCCGGGAGACGAGGAGCAACCGAGCAGCGTGAACCGGCGCGTGACCTTCATCAGGACTCCCTCAGCTCAGCCTGGGCATCTTCGAGAAGCACCGGAAGGCATTCTCGGTCGTGATCTCAGCCATTTCTGCGTAGCTCACGCCCTTCACCTCCGCCAGAACCTCCGCCGTATTGACGACATAGGACGGCTCGTTGCGTTTTCCACGCCAGCGCTTCGGCGCCAGATACGGCGCATCCGTCTCGACCAGCAACCGGTCCATCGGCACGGTCTTGGCAATCGCGCGCAGCTCTTCCGATTTGGGAAAGGTCACAATGCCCGAAAAGGAGACATAGCCGCCGAGCGAAACGCCGGTATCGGCCAGAGCCTGGCCGGAGGAGAAGCAATGCAGGATGAAAGGGAAGGCCCCCTTCCCTGTTTCCTCGGTCAGAATCGCCGCCATGTCCTCATCGGCGCTGCGGCTGTGGATCACCAGTGGCAGACCGGTGCGCCGTGCCGCCTCGATATGGCGGGCCAGGCCCGTTTTCTGGTCCTCGGGCGTCTGCGTGTCGTAAAAATAGTCGAGCCCGGCCTCGCCGATCGCCACGACCTTCGCATGCCTTTCCGCAAGCTTCACCAGCTCGTCCGCCGTCACATCCAGCTCGTCACCGGCATTGTTCGGATGCGTGCCCACCGAGCAGAAGACGCTCGGATAGCGCTCGGTGAGGGCCAGCAGTGTCTCGAGCTTCCTGACCCGCGTCGAGATCGTCACCATCTGCTTCACGCCAGCTTGGTGCGCCCGCGTGACCAGTTCGTCACGCTCGCTGTCGAAGTCCGCGAAATCCAGGTGGCAATGGGTATCGATGAGCATGGTGTCAGGCCTTGCCCGCGTCCGGGGCGACGTAACGCGGGTAAACCGGCGAGGGTGCCGGCAGTTCCGTGCCTGGCTGCAGGCGACCGGCAGCGCCGAGCTTCGCAAACACCCGGTCTTCCCCGGCGACGGCCACGAGATCGAGGATCTTCGCCGAGGTTTCCGGCATGATAGGCTGGAAGAGAATCGCGATCTGGCGCACCACGTCGGCCGTCACGTAAAGCACGGTCCCCATGCGCGCCTCGTCGGTCTTCTTCAAGACCCACGGCGCCTGGGCCGCGAAATAGCGGTCGGCCTCGTTGACGATGTTGATGATCGCAGCGACGGCCTTATGGATCTGCTGCTTGCCCATCTCCTCGCGACAAATGTCGATCGCCTCGTCGGCAATCTTCAGGATCGCTTCGTCTTCCGGCGTCAGCGCACCCGGCGTCGGTACCCTGCCCTCGCAGTTCTTGTTGATCATCGACAGGGAGCGCGAGGCCAGATTGCCGATGCCGTTGGCGAGATCGGCGTTGATGCGTGTCCCGATGCCCTCTTCCGAATAGCTGCCGTCCTGGCCGAAGGAAACTTCGCGCAGGAAGAAGTAGCGCACCTGATCGAGGCCGAAATGGTTCACCAGGTTCACCGGATCGACGACATTGCCGAGCGACTTCGACATCTTCTCGCCCTTGTTGAGCAGGAAGCCGTGGGCATAGACACGGCGAGGCAGCGGTAGGCCTGCCGACATCAGGAAGGCCGGCCAGTAGACGGCGTGGAAGCGGATGATGTCCTTGCCGATGATATGCACATCAGCCGGCCAGTATTTCGCACGCGGACCGTTCTCGTCTTCGACGTAACCGGTCGCGGTGATGTAGTTGGTGAGTGCATCCACCCAGACATACATCACATGTTTGTCGTCACCCGGCACCTTGATGCCCCAGTCGAAGGTCGTGCGCGAGATCGACAGGTCCTTGAGCCCCGACTTGACGAAGGAGATCACCTCGTTGCGGCGCTCGTTCGGGCCGATGAAATCAGGCTGGTCCTCGTAAAGCTTCAAGAGCTTGTCTTCATAGGCCGAGAGCTTGAAGAAGTAGCTCTCCTCTTCCACCCATTCGACCGGCGTACCCTGCGGACCGTAGCGCACGCCGTCGGGCCGCACTTCGGTTTCCTCTTCCTGATAATAGGCCTCGTCGCGCACCGAATACCAGCCGGCATAACCGCCCTTGTAGACGTCGCCGTTCTTATCCATCCGCCGCCAGACTTCCTGCACGGTCTCGTGATGGCGCTTTTCGGTCGTGCGGATGAAGTCGTCGTTCGAGGAATTGAGCAGCTTGCCCATCTCGCGGAATTCGTTGGAATTCCGCTCGGCCAGCGCTTCCGGTGAAATGCCTTCGGCGCGTGCCGTCTGCTGCATCTTCTGCCCGTGTTCGTCCGTGCCCGTCAGGAAGAACACGTCCTTGCCGTCGAGACGCTGGAACCGCGCCATGGCGTCGGTCGCGATCAGCTCATAGGCATGGCCGATATGCGGCTTGCCGTTCGGATAGGAGATGGCAGTGGTGATGTAGTAGGGATCGCTCATGGCTTCTTGTTGTCTTTTCGTCGGTTGCGATTGGCGTGTGCGATTTGTCTGGGCGCCGGGCAGAGGCAGCACGAAAGGCGAGCCACGAACGGCGACATCGAATGGGGTCGAATGCTCTTAAAACATTCCTTGCCCTTTAGGAACATCCGTTTTGCTGCAGCGCCACCAAGATCCGGCACGCGCTGATCAGCGCGTCACGGCCGCCAGCACGTCGAGGATCGTCTGCTTGCGGTCGAGATTATAGGCGCCAGCCACCGTCAGTTGCTCGCCGATGGTGGACGTCAGCCGTGCATAATGTTCGGCAGCGGCGAGGTTTCCCGCATGCGCGAACTGCCGTGCCGTCTCGGCCAGATGATCGCCCAGATGCTCGATGAAGAAGCCGAAGGCGACATCGCTGTCCTTGCCTGACAAGGCGTCGGCGATTTTGAACATCATCTTGCGCTGCGATGGCCCTGATGAAGCAAGCATCTGCTCGAACGCCTCGAGAATGTCGGCACCACCGTAATTCACCAGTTTCAAGGCACGCGCCACACTGCCCTTGGCAAGCGACAGCACCGCCTCACGCTTCTCGGTGGGCATCGACAGCCCCAATTGCCCAAGCGCCTGATCCATCGCGGTCGGTGACAATTCGTGCAGCCGAAGGGGCAGGCAGCGCGACCGGATGGTGGGCAATAGTTTCCCCGGCGCGTGGGACAGCACCAGGAACATTGCCCGCTTCGGCGGCTCTTCCAGAATTTTCAGAATCGCATTGGCCGCGTTGCGGTTCAGGTCATCGGCGGGATCGATGATGACGATCCGCCAGTTTCCCGTACCCGATGTCTGGCTGAAGAAATGCCCGGCCTTGCGCACTTCGTCGACCGTGATCGCCTGCTTCACCCGACCGGTCTTCTCGTCGACAGGCCGCGACAGATGCAGGAGATTGTGGCTGGCACCTGAGGCGATCTGCCGGCTGATCGGGTGCTCCGGATCAGGGTCCTCGATCGCCTCAGGTGCGGACAGTGGGTCGGGATGGCGAAGGATGTGATTGGCGAAGCGGAAGGCAAGCGTTGCCTTGCCGATTCCCTCCGGTCCCTCGATCAGCACGGCGTGATGTCCCTTGCCGGACTTGTAGCTGCGCGCGAGAAATTCTTCCGCTTCGGCATGACCGAAAAGCCGGGTATTGAGTGCCGGCGCCACCGCACCATCCAGCAGCCCTGCCTTCTCCTCGCTCATCGGCCCGCCACCTGATCATTGCGCTCGCTACGACGCTGCGCCATCACCAGCAACACGTCGGCGAGGACATCGCGGGCGATCCGCTCGACATCGAGACTGGCATCGATGACCCGGCAACGCTCCGGCTCGCGCGCGGCGATGTCGAGAAAGCCCTGGCGACGTTTTTCATGCACGTCCGTGCGTTCCTTCTCGAAGCGATCCGGCTGCGCCGGTGAGGGTGCGGCCCCCGCACGACGCCTTGCACGGGCAAGGCCGATGCTGGCAGGCAGATCGAGAATCAGGGTCAGATCCGGCATGGTCCCGGCAACCGACACCCGCTCGAGCGCTGCCATCAGCTTCGGCTCCAGATTGCCGGTCACGCCTTGATAGACACGCGAGGAATCGACGAAGCGGTCGCAGAGAACAACCTGCCCCCGCGACAACGCCGGACGCACGAAACAGGCGAGATGATCGGCCCGGGCGGCTGCAAAGAGCATGGCCTCCATCCGGATGCCGAACGGTTCGGCCGCGCCGGACAGCAGCACATGGCGCAGCGCCTCGGCCCCGGGAGACCCGCCGGGCTCGCGTGTGACCACGACGTCGTGGCCACGTTCGCGCAAGGCTTCGGCCAGCAGGCGGATCTGGGTCGATTTCCCGGCCCCCTCGCCTCCCTCGAAACTCACGAACAATCCGGGACCGGTCGCCAATGCCTTGCCTTCTTCCCACGCCTTCAGAAGTGCGTATCGCAAACTGCCCTTACGGGCACTTCCAGTGGCTCTACCGCAAGACGCAGTCAAACGAAACCGTCCTGCGCGTGATCGGATGGCTTTTTGCGTCAGAGCCAGAAGAACAGGAGTTCGATCAGCGCGTCCCATGCCCGTTGACGCAGTGTACCCACCTCGACGGCTGCAGCACTTTGTAGTGGAACCGAAACCAGCGGCCGCTCACCGGACAAAAGATTGAGGACTGCAATCTCGGCCCCCGCTAAAACAGGCGGCCTCAGCGGCCAGCGATAAACGATCCGCGCCTGCAGCCGCTCGGGATTGTTGACCGGCACATAAACTTCGACTGGCTTGGAAGCAACCAAAGGCACGGTCGACTGCGCGCCGCCATAGACGCTCGCCTCGCCGATCACCTCGTCCTTCTTGAACAACTGCCGCATCTCGAACCCGTCGAAGCCCCAGTTGAGGAGCCGTGTCGCTTCTTCAGTGCGCTCCTTGTCGGTTGCAAGCCCGCCGAGTCCGAGGAACAGCCGCCGTCCGTTGCGCTCGACAGAGGCGACGATGGCGTAACCGCTCCCCTCGGCAAATCCGGTTCCCAGCCCGTCCGCGCCGATGCCGAGCAGCGGGTTGCGGTTGCGCTGAAGGATCTTGTTCCATTCGAATTCAGGGATCGAAAACGTAGCGTAGAGTGCCGGATACTCCCGCTGCAGATGCTGCGCCAGCGTCACGAGATCGACAAGCGTCGATCGATTGTCCGGATGGGGAAGCCCTGTGGAATTGCCGAAATGGCTATCCTTCAAACCCAGTTCTGCCGCCCGCCCATTCATCCGCTCAACGAATTTCGCCTCCGAACCCGCCATGCCCTCGGCAATGATCAGGCAGCCGTCATTCGCCGTCTGCACCGCAATGCCCTTGACCAGATCGGCCACGGGAACCTGGCTCTTCACCGCCGCAAACATCGTCGAAGTTCTGGAGGGCGCCCCGCCCGTCCGCCAGGCGAATTCGGAGACGGGGTAAATCGTGCCGGGCCGGATCTCCCCCTCGGTCAAAGCCTGGAAGACGATTTCAAGCGTCATCAGCTTGGCAAGCGAGGCCGGCGCAAAGCTTTGCCGTTCGTTCTTGGCAAGGAGCACCGTGCCGGTGGAAGCCTCGATCAGATAGGCCTGCCCAGCCTTCGTCTCCATCACGCCCGGCTTCGGCGCATCCTGGGCCCGCACCGGCATAAGCGTCCCCGCAATCAAGCAGAGCGCGCCGAGGAGAGCGGTGAAGGGGAAGCGAGAACGCATGGTCACATTTCGGCTCGGCTGGCGCTGTCAAAGCAGGATATCGCTCCGGGCCGCCGCAGTCAGAGCCCCTTGGAGAGCGTGATCCCGCCTTTGGCAACCGAAGAGAGAATCGAGCTCTCGGTGAGACCGCCATTGCGCACGAGAATGGCATCGAAGGCAAGCGTGCCGGCAGTGCTTCTCTCTTCCGCATAGGCCGCTGCGTAACCGGAACCGTCATATCCGGGCACGTGATGCGGGCGCAGGCCGGGGACGGGTCCAATCTGTGGAAGCGCGACGAAAACCTGCCCATCGGCAGCCGCCATACCCGGCGCTATGGCCGGCTGCGTCATCAGAAGTTGCGCGTCGAGCGTGTGGGGTGCTGCCCCGCCACTCGGCGTGGAGCCCGACAGCGCCGTCTGATACACCGGCTCAGGCTGCGGCCTGTATTGCGGCACGGCCACGTCGTTTGAAGCGACCATCACGCCAGATGCGATTTGACCTTGCGGATCGATGACCGGACCGCGCTCGCCCTTCTTGACGTAGGAGGCCATCAGATAAGGCATGTCATGCCCATCCATCCGTGCCGGTCCGACATACTGCACCCGCACCTTGCCGGTGCCGCTATGGGCCATGTCCAGCATGTCGGCGGTCTTGTTGGAGAGGTCGATCAGGCGACCCCGATGAAACGGTCCCCGGTCGTTGATCCGGACGATGACGGAGCTGCCATTGGTGAGGTTGGTGACCCGCGCATAGCTCGGAAGTGGCAATGTCGGATGGGCGGCCGAAAGATATTCCTTGTCGTAGAGTTCGCCATTCGCGGTCAGGCGACCATGGAACGCGTCGCCATACCACGAGGCGATGCCGATCTCGTCGTAGCGCGGATTCTCCTTGGGCACGAAGGTTTCGCCCTTCACCACATAGGGCTTGCCGACCATGTAGCGGCCGCCGCCTTTCGGCACAGGCCCACTCGCCACCAGCCGGGGGCTCGCCTTCACGCCATACACCGACTCGGCAAAATACTCCTTCGAGCGCTTCGGCTTCTCCGCCGTTTCCTTGGTGGTCGAACAGGAGGCGGTAAAGGCGCACATCAGCGCCACGCCCAGCCATTTTCCACCCATGGCCAGCCGGCCGCCTGTGCTCGAATGCATATGTCCCACTTCTGATCAGACGGGCCGCGCGACATCCCCTGCCTCGCCGGGGAAGCCCCGCCCGTTCGCCTGCGCAAGGAGAAGGCTGTGGAAAAGTGGCCAAAATGGGAAATGAGGCGGCTGAGCGCCCGACCAAATAGATTCATGGTTAGCCCATGGTTAATGCGCAGACCCCTTGCTGACCCGCACGGCAGCTTTCACTTGACCGACAACAGCCCTTGCCAAATCGAAAGCCTTTGCGCATAACCCCGTCCACGGGGAAGTGTGTCCGAGTGGTTTAAGGAACCGGTCTTGAAAACCGGCGTGCGGGAGACCGTACCGTGGGTTCGAATCCCACCTCTTCCGCCATCCCACAAGTTGTCTACACCGAAAACTTGAGCAACGCCTCGTCCTGAGAGGCAGTCTGATGGCATGTCCTGGGGCAAGTGGCAGGCCATCGCCGGAAACGGCTCCTTTTCCCGTTTTGCCACACATCCGACGGCCGGGCAGATCATCCGGTAAGGATCCTTACCGATCGACTTGTTTCATTCGAAACTATCCGTGGGAATCCGGGTTGGATTTTGACCGGTTACCTCCCGGTGGCCGGTTAAGCCTTAGGAGGAGATATCATGCGAAAACAAGTGAGAATCTGCCTGATTTCGGCTGGCCTGATGGTCATGTCCGGAGTGGTTGTCGAAGCGGGAGGGCTAAACATCGGCGGTGATCGCGGCATCAGCCTTGATGTCGACACCAGCGACGGTGTGGGCGCCCGCGCCTCGGTCGCCGGCAGCCGAGGGATAAATGCCGACGCCAAACTTGGCGGCAGCCGGGGCCTTGCGGATGCGGACGCATCCGTCGGCGGCACCCGGGGCATCAACACCGGCGTCAATGTCGGCACGCATGACGGGCTCACCGCTGACATAGATGCTTCTGTCGGCGGCAGCGGCGGTCTGAACGCTTCGGTCGGAGCTACCCTCGGCGGGAGCAGCACTGGGGCAGACATCGACCTTGGGATCGGCGGCAACACGCCGGGCACTGACCCTGGCGCCCCCGGCGGCGGTGGCCTGACGGGACCCCAACGTCAAGCCTTCCAGAACATGTCCAGGGATGACCGTCGCAAATTGCTCGTCCGCTGCGACAGCATCACCGGCGCCAGCTATGATGCGCAACTGGTGGAACTTTGTCGTCTGCTGCGGTTGAGTGCGGCACGCTGACGCGCGCGGGGTCGACTGCCATGGCGCTCGGCCCCGCATTCTCCGCCGGTGCGCCACGCCGAAGACATTTTCAGACGATCACTAAAATACAAGCAATGGACTTAGCAGCCCTCGAAGCGATGAGCAGGTATAACTGCTCCCAGGTTTCGATATGGGATCCAAGATGCGTGTCATGATCCTCGTAATGATTGCTGCGGTGTTCAGCATTCTGGCGATCAAATTTTCGAACGGCGCCTTCGGTAGCGGCCGTCTGACTGCGTCGCCAAGCGAAGTGGCGCTAGGATAGCGCTCTTGATCGCTAAGTTGCAGATATGCCACGGCGATAGTATATCTCCCCGAGAACCTCCGACTTCTTTGCCACATCGGAACTGCTTTCGCCGCAATTGCATTGTTGATCGACAGGCAGGAGTACAACACAATGAGAATGATCTTCGTCCTGCTGGTCGCTTCGGTGCTCAGCATATTGGCGTTTAAATACGCCAACAATTCCATGGGCGGCGGCGAACTGATGGCCTCGCCCATGGACGCCGCGCAAGAGTCCTGACACATCGACGCGCGCTCACGGGCGCGCCGCCCATTCAGCCAAGCAGGGCTCCCAGCCAGTCTTTCGACAGATGCGTCTCGAGTTCGGCCGCGACATCGTCGAGCGCCGCATCGACAAGGCTTCGATAATCGGTCCCGCCGCCGCGAATACCGAAACTCTCCAGAAGGCGCTCGCGATAGGCATCGCTTGAAAATAGCCCATGCAGATAGGTGCCGGCTATTCGTCCGTCAGCAGAGGTGGCGCCATCCGCTCGGCCATCGATTGCAACCGGCGCCCTCGCCCGGTCGGCCCCCTCGGTCACCCCAAGGTGGATCTCGTAGCCGGAAAGCGGCACGTCGTAATCGAGGGAATGCGCCCGGCTGTTGCGCACCGTCTTCTCCGCCGCCATCACTGTATCGACGTCCAGCAGGCCGAGCCCCTCCACTGTGACGGGTGCCCCTTCCAGGCCGAGCGGGTCTGCAACCGTGCGGCCCAGCATCTGATATCCGCCACAGATCCCGATCACGCGCCCGCCCCGTCTGACATGCAGCGCGAGATCGCGGTCCCAGCCATTCGCCCTGAATTCCGCGAGATCGCCGATCGTCGATTTCGACCCAGGCAGGATGACCAGCCCCGCATCGACGGGCAACGGATCACCGCCCCGCACGAAGACAAGATCGACTTCAGGCTCGAGGCGGAGCGGATCGAGGTCGTCGAAATTGGCGATCCGCGAGAGAACGGGCACGGCGATCTTCAGCGCTCCACCCTCGCCCCGGGCGAGCCTCTCCAGCACAACGGAATCCTCGGCGGGCAACCGGCTTGCCGCCTTAAGCCAGGGCACGACGCCGAAACACGGCCAGCCGGTAAAGCCGCCAATGGCCGAAATCCCTTCGTCAAACAACGTCACGTCGCCGCGAAACTTGTTGATGATGTAACCGGTGATCTGCCGCCGGTCCTCCTCCGTCAGGATCGTATGCGTGCCGACCAGCGAAGCGATCACCCCACCCCGATCGATGTCGCCGACCAGAACGACCGGAACATCCGCTCGCGTCGCAAATCCCATATTGGCGATATCGCCGGCCCGAAGGTTGATTTCGGCTGGCGAGCCCGCACCCTCGACGATCACGAGATCACGCCCCGCAGACACTTGCCGAAAGCTGTCCAGCACGGCCGCCATCAATTGCGGCTTCAGCCGCTGGTAATCGCGCCCCTTCGCCTGACCGAAAACCTTGCCCTGTACGATGATCTGGCTGCCCGTCTCGGTCTGCGGCTTCAACAGAACCGGGTTCATGTGCACGCTGGTCGGTATGCGCGCGGCCAGCGCCTGCAACCACTGCGCCCGGCCGATCTCGCCTCCATCATCGGAAACGGCAGCATTGTTCGACATGTTCTGCGGCTTGAACGGCGCGACATTCAGGCCTCGGTTTGAGGCGAGCCGGCAGAGGCCGGCGACCAGTATCGTCTTTCCGACATCCGAGCCCGTTCCCTGCAGCATTATCGCTTTCGTCATGCCGTCCTGTCCTGTCTGCGTCGCAAACCCGTTGCCCTGTTTTCGCTGCATTTGCCGCGCTTCCGCCATGAAGGCAGCCGCAGATACGACACTGCGACAGCCTGTCGCGTCGATCCCGCTCGCAATCGTCAGTTTGCGACAACCGATGGCGGTTTGTGATCTGGCGCAATCACGACGGAAGGATTATCTGCGACATCAAGACCGGCGCTCCGGAAGAGAGCGCGGCACCTTTGAGGAAACACCCATGCTCTACATCCTGCACAACCGCAATAGCCTCGCCATCGCCTGGAACGGCCGCGCTCCGTCGGCGGCACCCGTCGCCCGTTGGGAAGTTCGCGACCCGCGCAAGCCGCTTGGTCTGAAGAAGGCCTGATCTCTGGGTTGGAACGTTTCTGCCGCTGGGCGGCATCTGGGATCCGTAACGGCTCTCCAGAAAAATAAACGCCCCGGGACGCGATACAGGATCCGGGGCGCAACCGCTGAGCAACATCGACGGCCCGTCCATCTATCGCGACAGGCGTTACCGGATCGTTATCGCGCCACCTTTCATTCACTTTTTTTGATTTTTTTTCATCGGCGTCCAAAGGGGCGCCGAACCTGCGTTAGCGCCGCAGTTGAGACAGCCGACGTCTCAACTGGGAACGCGGCCACACGGCCTTGTCGCTCCAACCGGTCCGGCTGCCTCACACTTGTGCGTTATGGCCTCCAACACCGCACAAAATGCGGCATATTAAGTCGCTGCAATGATTAGCCGCGGGGCGGCCGCACTCCGCACCGCATGTCGGGAGGTTGATTTCTGAAATCAAAGACGTAGGCTGGACGAGCGATACGTGATCGGCCGGGGCTTTTGCCCTCCAAGACAAGATCCGAACGCGAGGAGTGCAGCGGCCGACCAGACGCGATCGGACCGGGCATTCCATGATGGATAACCATTGGCGGAGCGGTCAGCAGTAGCCGTAGCCGCCCGTCCCGATGAACGCTGCTAGATAAGACTGGGAGGTCTTAACTCCATGAAGAAGCTCCTCGCTGCCACGCTTTTCGCCGCGGGCATTTATGCAGCCGCTGGGTCCGCCCAGGCTGCCGAATGTGGCGATGTTTCGATCGCCGAAATGAACTGGGCCTCGGCCGGCGTCGCCGCCTATGTCGACAAGATCATTCTGGAAAGCGGCTATGGCTGCACCGTGACCGTCGTCACCGGTGATACCATGCCGACCTTCGCTTCGATGAACGAGAAAGGCCAGCCCGACATCGCCCCGGAATTCTGGGTCAACGCCGTGCGCACCGCGCTTGACCAGGCGATTGCTGAAGGCCGTCTGATCCAGGCCGCACCGCTCCTCTCCGACGGGGGTGTCGAAGGCTGGTGGATTCCGAAGTTCATCGCTGATGAACATCCAGACATCAAGACGGTCGAGGACGCCCTGAAGCATCCGGAACTGTTCCCGGCTCCGGAAGATCCGTCCAAGGGCGCAGTGACCAACTGCCCGTCCGGCTGGAACTGCCAGGTCTCCACCGCCAACCTCTACAAGGCGCTCGGCGCCAAGGACAAGGGCTTCGAACTGGTCGACACGGGCTCGGCTGCCGGCCTCGATGGCTCGATCGCCAACGCCTTTGAAAACAAGAAGGGCTGGCTCGGTTATTATTGGGCTCCGACCGCCATCCTCGGCAAGTACGAGATGGTCAAGCTCTCCTTCGGCGTAGACCATGACAAGGCCAACTGGGATGCCTGCACCGCGGTTCCGGATTGCCCGGATCCGAAGGTCAATGCCTATCCGGTCTCCGACGTCTACACCGTCGTCACCAAGGGCTTTGCCGAAAAGGCCGGCGTTGCCATGGACTACGTGAAGACCCGCAAATGGGACAACGCGACCGTCGGCAAGGTTCTGGCCTGGATGGAAGAAAACCAGGGCACCAATGAAGATGGCGCCAAGCACTTCCTTGAAACCTATCCGGAAATGTGGACCACCTGGGTTGCTCCGGAAGTTGCCGAAAAGGTCAAGGCTGCCCTCTGACCTCACGGTCTATCGACAGAATGCGGCGGGTGTCTCACCCGCCGCAATTTTCACGAAGCGGCGTGCCGCATTGCGCCATTCGAAAGCTCCCGACGTCGCAGATGGCATGAATTCCCAAGAGGAACTCGGTTAGCCTGTCGTTCGTGATGCGGACCGAGGCGACAGATGCAACGCCGCGAACGCCCTCGCCGCACCCCCGGGTGTCTTCAACGAGCAAGGGTCGATAAGGGGACAAAAATGGCTTCGACTTTATGCAATTATCTGCCGGAACTGCTCTGCAAGTTTCCGGCGATCGACCAGACGCTCATGCGCGGTGTGCGCAAGACCGTCGATGACAGCTTCAAAAGCTTTGTGCGCGCCTACGGCAACGTCATCGACGCGCTGACAACGCCCCTGCAGCACTTCCTCAACGGGCTGGAATCACTTTTCGTCAATACCCCGTGGTTCATCATCCTCGCCGTCATGGTTCTGGTGGTATATTTTGCAAGCCGAAACATGCGCATTGTCGCGGTCACCGTGATCGGCATGCTCTTCATCGGCCTGGTCGGCCTGTGGGAAGACACGATGATTACGCTCGCGATCGTCACCGTCTCCACCCTTCTTGCCATTGTTATCGGTATCCCGATTGGCATCCTGATGGCCCGCTCCGACCGCGCCCAGTCGGTGGTCAATCCCATCCTCGACGTCATGCAGACGCTGCCGAGTTTCGTCTACCTGATCCCCGTCGTCATGATCTTCGGCATCGGCAAGGTCCCGGGCGTCATCGCCGTCGTGATCTATGCCGTACCGCCAATGATCCGCCTCACCAATCTCGGTATCCGGCTTGTCGATCGCGAGGTGCTCGAAGCTGCAGACGCGTTCGGCTCTTCGCCGGGCCAGAAGCTGATGAACGTGCAGATCCCGCTGGCGCTTCCGACGGTCATGGCCGGCATCAACCAGACCATCATGATGTCCCTCGCCATGGTCGTCGTCGCCTCGATGATCGGCGTCGGCGGTCTCGGCAAGAACGTGCTTCAGGCGATCTCCAACCAGTTCCTGACGATCGGTTTCCTCAACGGCTTCGCGCTTGTCGCGATCGCCATCATCTTCGACCGCACCAGCCAGGCATATGGCAAGCGCCTTCAGCGCCACACGGAGGTAGTCCATGGCTAGTCACGGCATTGAAATCAGGAACCTTTACAAGATTTTCGGCCCCAATGGCGCTGCGCATATCGAAGCGGTCAAAGCAGGGATCTCGAAGTCGGAGCTGAACGAGAAGCACGGCCATGTGCTGGGCCTCAAGGACATCAACATCTCCATGCCCGCCGGTGGCATCACCGTCGTCATGGGACTGTCGGGTTCCGGCAAGTCGACGCTGATCCGTCACATCAACCGGCTGATCGAGCCAACATCGGGCGAAGTGCTCTATGACGGTGTCGATGTCTGTCAGATGAACCAGCTGGAACTGCGCGAATTCCGCCGCCACAAGACGGCAATGGTCTTCCAGAAATTCGCCCTCCTGCCCCATCGCACGGTGCTAGAAAACACGGTCTACGGCCTCGACATTCAGGGTATTCCACGCTCGAAAAGCGAGGAGATCGGTCGCCGCTGGATTGACCGGGTCGGCCTCGCCGGTTTCGAGGGGCATTATCCAAACCAGCTGTCGGGCGGCATGCAGCAGCGCGTCGGTCTTGCCCGTGCGCTGTCCAACGACGCCGACATTCTGTTGATGGACGAAGCCTATTCCGCTCTCGACCCGCTGATCCGCGTCGACATGCAGACCGTGCTGCTCGACTTGCAGCAGGAGTTGAAGAAGACGGTGGTGTTCATCACCCACGATCTCGACGAGGCGCTACGCCTCGGCGACAAGATCGCCATCCTGCGGGATGGCCAGGTTATCCAGCAGGGCTCCGGCCAGGATATCGTGCTGCAGCCGGCCGACGACTACATCTCCGCCTTCGTCAAGGAAGTGAACCGCGGTCGCGTCATCATGCTCGGCACCATCATGTCGCCCTCGACAATGGCGGCCGAAGGCTTGGCACTGCCGAGTGACATGGTTCTGGAAACAGCAGCCCGGATGATGACCGAGGCCCGCCAGACCAGCGCAAACGTCGTTGATGAGGCGGGCAAACCCGTCGGTCATGTCGATCTACAGCAGATCATCGGCGCCATGGTCACGCCCAAAAGCCACGAAGACAACCAGATCGCCGCCGCGTAATCGCTGGTATCAACACGATGACACGGCCTCGCCATCGGCGGGGCCGTTTCGCTTTCTGCCGTCTGCTGGAAAACCGCAATTGAAATCACATAAAGACTTCTTTATATGATTGGTCAAATCATCAGAGGAATTCACCATGGCAACCGCGTCCAATCCGCTCTCCGAACTCCTGGCCGAAAAGGGTGTGCTGCTCGCCGATGGCGCAACCGGCACAAACCTGTTTGCGCAAGGGCTTGAGGCCGGTGAAGCGCCGGAATTATGGAACGAGGCGGAGCCGCACAAGATCGTCAAGCTGCATCAGGATTTCGTCGATGCCGGGGCTGACATCATCCTCACCAATTCCTTTGGCGGCACCCGCCACCGGTTGAAGCTGCACAACGCCCAGGATCGCGTCTTCGACCTCAACAAGAAGGCGGCCGAAATCGCCCGCAGCGTCGCCGACAAGGCCCCCCGCAAGGTCATCGTCGCCGGCTCCGTCGGCCCGACCGGCGAACTGCTGATCCCGCTCGGTGCCATGAGCTACGAGGATGCGGTCGCCGCCTTCGTCGAGCAGATGGAAGGTCTCAAAGCCGGCGGCGTCGACGTCGCCTGGATCGAGACCATGTCCTCGCCGGACGAAATTCGTGCCGCAGCCGAGGCCGCGGTCAAGGTCGGCCTGCCCTACACGTTCACCGGCTCCTTCGATACCGCCGGCAAGACCATGATGGGCCTCGACCCGAAGAACATTCACGGCGTTGCGCCTGACATCGGTTCCGGCCCGCTCGCTGTCGGCGCCAATTGCGGTGTGGGAGCCTCGGATATCCTCGCGAGCCTCCTGGATATGACCGAAGCCGATCCGGCCGCCACGGTCATCGTCAAGGGCAATTGCGGTATCCCGGAATTCCGCGGCTCGGAAATCTTCTATTCCGGCACCCCGCCCCTGATGGCCGACTACGCCCGCCTCGCCCGCGATGCCGGCGCCAAGATCATCGGCGGCTGCTGCGGCACCTCCTGCGGCCACCTCGCCGCGATGCGCGCAGCACTCGACGACTACACGCCCGGCCCGCGTCCGACGATCGAAACCATTGTCGACCGCATCGGTCCGCTGCGCAACAAGACGGCAAGCGAATCGAGTGCCCAGGACAGTGGCCGCCGCAGCCGCCGTCGCGGCTGACGTTGAGTGGGTTGAGCCGCCTCGTCTGTCACCCACAGCATGGCGGAATAAGCTCAACCAGCCTCGGGCAATCTTGCCATGCTGTAGCTGAACCTAATGGATGTGGCATCCGATGCCGCATCCGTCAGACATAGTTACGAGCCTGAGCAAACCGAGGAGTGCCTCCATGTCCGCCGCCATCGACCGCGAAACCGTCGCCGAAAAGCTCGCAAGCCTGCAGGCCACCGACCAGGATTTTGTGAAGCTGCTTTTCGACAACCCGGCTCAGGACGAACTGACCATCGAGGGCCTTTATCTTTACCTCGAGCGCGCCGCCGAAGCCCGCTTTCTCAATACGCTGAAGCTTGAGAAGGCCGGCGAGTGGATCGGCCTCAATGCCCCTGCCCGCCTCCAGATCCGCCTGACGGAAACGGCAAAGTCCAGCCAGCATCCGGCCTATGCTGCCTTCCGCGCCGGCCTTACCCGCTCCGGCGGCCTGGAACGCGCCTATCCGAAGGCAGCCGTCTGACGTCATTGCCGGATTGGCGCGCTGACCGAAAGAATCGGCCCCATCGGAAACAGTCGGTCATCGCGGTTCTGATCTGCGATGAAGGCGCTTGAAATCGACCCGTCGAGATAAAGCGCATTCCGGCAGCCGAGCCGATCGCGAAACAAGGTGGCGAAATCGTAGAACCGCACCGGCACCTTTGAAATCACCATATGCACCCGGCCCGCCGCATCGACGCCCACCCCGTTGCGAATCTTCAGACTGTCGCTGTCGGCCAGAAACCGCGGGTGCAGCTTTCCGTCGATCACCAGCATTGGCCCGGACTGCGTCGCGAAATCGGGTGTCACCCCGCGCTTCTGATGGGCCATTGTCTCCATCACCTCCGCGCGCCCATCTTTCATCAGGAAGACGCCATTCGGCAGAAGATGGAAATTGCCAAAGCCACTGCCTGTCACGGCCGGCTTCACGACATGGCCGTATTCGACGAACAACCCGACCGGCGACCGGTCGTCGTGATACATCCCGGCATTCATGGCAAACAGAAGCACCCGGCGCTCGGCCCAGAGCTGCCGCCTGAGCGGATCGAAGCCGCCATAGATCTTTCCTTCGGGGTCGGCAAGATGCAGCCTGATATCGACCGTTTCGGGATCGAACTGGCACCCGATATAAATGCCCGTCGGCTCGCGTAACTCCGAACAGGCACCCTGCGCCACCTGAGCGAAGGCCGGCCCGGCGAGACTGCCCAGGAAAAACCCCGCAAGCGGGCAGAGAATCCGAAAGATAAAGCGCACCGTTCCTCCCTAGGTTTTCCGCGCTGCTTGCCGTCGATTCCCGGCAATTGCAGGGCAGCGCCGTGATCAGTGTCCCGGCAAGGTCAGTGCCTGCATGTGAAATCTCACCTGTGCCTGTGGATACCGGTAGGCGACGCCGATCGGACAGGCATCCCTCGCCAGACAGCCGCCATCAGTGCAACCCGACTGCCCGGCAATGGTTGCGAGATGAATTCGACAACCGGTCACGTCGAATCGGTCGGGCATCACCGCCCCGGCGGGGCAGGCAGAAAGACAAGGTTTCTCCGCGCAATCATCGCATGGATGCCGGCCTTGAGATCGTGAACCTGATGCGTCGACATCGTCGGCATGCCACTCCGCAAACGCCAGCGCCCCACGAAAACTAAGCCATAGACCAAACGCCGGATGGATCAGCAAACCAAGCGGCGAAGCCCGCAGCCCTTCGGCCTGCATCGCCCAGGACTGGAACGGTTGGTAAGGCGCCCGTGACGGATAGAAGGCGTGCGCACCAAGGTCTGCGGCAATGGGGTCGAGCACGACCTCTGACCACCGGTCGAGCGGGTCGGATCCTCCGCCATCGACCTGCCTGTCCCGCCAGGCCGTAAACGCCGACCACATGGCCCCACCCGTCACTCCAATCAGCACCACAGCCTGAGCGTTCTGCCCCCCTTCCAATGCCGGCGCAGCCTCTCCCGGTTGAAACCGCACCACGCCCCGCCGCATTAGCCCCTGCGGCTCCAGCAACGCATCGAGCCGTTCTACAACGTCAAAAGGGCCGCTCATCGCGGCCCCTCGAATTTATAATGTGGGCGCCAGACTTCTTCCTGGATCATGTCCGCCACCCGATGACCTCCGCCTTGCTCCCTGGCAACGGGACCCTTTCAGGAGAAGGCGTCCGGCATGGAATTCTTCCGGTCAGCGACATAGGCAAGCAGCGCCTCGTCGATGGCAGGGTCGAGCGCCGGGGCCTCGTAAGCGTCGAGCCAGGAGCGGCAAAGCGCGTTCGCCCGGTCCTCGATCCGCTTGCGTCCCTCGATTTCCCACTGTTCGAAGGAATTGTTGTCTGCGAGCGCCGAACGATAGAAAGCCGTCTGGAAGTTGGCCTGGGTATGGGCGCAGCCGAGATAATGGGCGCCGGGGCCCACTTCGCGGATGGCATCCATCGCCTGACCGCTCTCAGACAGATCAACGCCTTCTGCCATCTTCTGCATCATGCCGAGCTGGTCCTGGTCGATCATGAACTTCTCGTAGCAGGCGGCCAGACCGCCTTCGAGCCAGCCGGCCGCATGCAGAACGAAGTTCGCGCCGGCCAGGAGCGTCATGTTGAGCGTATTGGCGCTCTCGTGTGCCGCCTGGGCATCCGGAACCTTCGAGGCACAGAGCGAACCGCCCGTACGGAACGGCAGGCCCATGCGACGTGCGAGCTGAGCTGCGCCATAGGAGACCAGTGCCGGCTCCGGCGTGCCGAATGTCGGCGCGCCGGACTGCATCGAGATCGATGCCGCGAAGGTGCCGAACAGCACCGGTGCGCCCGGACGGATGAGCTGGGTGAACGAGGCGCCCGCGAGAACTTCGGCGAGGATCTGCGTCAGCGTGCCGGCGACGGTGACGGGGCTCATGGCGCCGGACAGGATGAACGGCGAAATGACCGAAGCCTGGTTGTGCCGCGCATAAACCTTGGCCGCCCCCAGCATGGTCTCGTCGAAGACCATCGGCGAGTTGGCATTGATGAGGTTGAGCATGACGCAGTTGTTCTCGACGAACTCGTCACCGAAGACGAGTTTCGCCATCGCGACCGAATCTTCCGCACGCTCGGGCGCCGTGACCGAGCCCATGAACGGCTTGTCGGAATATTTGATATGGCTGTAAACCATGTCCAGGTGGCGCTTGTTCACCGGGATGTCGACCGGCTCGCAGACCGTGCCACCCGACGAGTGGATCGATGGCGCCATATAGGCGAGCTTGACGAAATTTCGGAAATCCTCGAGCGTCGCATAGCGCCTGACGCCTTCGAGGTCGCGCACGAAGGGCGAACCATAGACCGGCGCGAACACCGTCGCATTGCCGCCGATGCGCACATTGCGCTCCGGATTGCGGGCATGCCAGGTGAATTCGGAAGGTGCCGTCTTCAAAAGTTCGCGGCAAAGGCCCTTGGGGAAATGGACCCGCTCGCCCTTCACGTCTGCGCCCGCCTCTCTCCACAGCTCCAGCGCTTCCGCGTCGTCTCGGAACTCGATGCCGATTTCTTCCAGAACCGTATCGGCATTGCGCTCGATCAGTTCCAGGCCTTCCTCGTCCAGGACCTCGTAGGTCCGGATCTTGCGGGTGATATAGGGCATGGCCGGACCGGCACCGCCACCGCTGCGCGATGCCCTGCGGGCCGCAGCCCCACGTCCTTCGCCGCGTTGGCGGCGGCCTGTGCTCGGTTCTGCCGAAATATCGTCCATGTCTGTTTCCTCACTCGAGCGCTCGTTTGCGCTGCTTCTCTCCTTCAATATGCTATTCCAATCCGCCTGTGAAACCATCCTTTATGCGCCAACCGCTTGTGTCCCACAGACATCGGCTTTTGTGCGGCTTGTCTCTCACCGTCGCTTTTCAGGGTGGCCACGTCGTAATCGAAAAGAGTTTTTCACGAACTTGAGGTTTAACTTCCAATCGGGCAGTCTCATGCCCGGCGCGACCGGAATCGCGTTGAAAAAGAAGCGGGAAGCACCATCATGGCCGACGACGACATCATTCTTTCCGAACTCTCCGACGAAGAGCTCGTGCAGCAGATGCATGACGACCTGTACGACGGTTTGAAGGAGGAGATCGAGGAAGCGACACAGATTCTCTTGGATCGCGGCTGGGCTCCCTACGACATCCTGACCCAGGCGCTCGTCGAAGGCATGCGCATCGTCGGCATCGACTTCCGCGATGGCATTCTCTTCGTGCCCGAAGTCTTGCTGTCGGCCAATGCGATGAAGGCCGGCATGACGATCCTGCGTCCGCTGCTTGCCGCCACCGGTGCCCCGAAGCAGGGCAAGATGGTCATCGGCACCGTCAAGGGTGACATCCACGACATCGGCAAGAACCTCGTCGGCATGATGATGGAAGGTGCTGGATTCGATGTCATCGACCTCGGCATCAACAATCCGGTCGAAAACTATCTCGAGGCGCTCGAACGCGAAAAGCCGGATATTCTCGGCATGTCCGCGCTGCTCACCACCACCATGCCTTACATGAAGGTGGTCATCGACACGATGAAGGAGAAAGGCATTCGCGACGATTACGTCGTTCTCGTCGGCGGTGCTCCGCTCAACGAAGAATTCGGCAAGGCCGTCGGTGCCGATGCCTATTGTCGCGATGCGGCCGTGGCGGTCGAAACCGCCAAGGAATTTATAAGCCGCAAGCACAACAGCTTGGGCGCCCGCGCCTGAGGCTGAAAAGAAGAAAGCCGGCCCTTAGAGGCCGGCTTCTGTGACGAGACCCGCATGGCGGGCGGGTGCGAGTCGTTCGACCGCGACCTGCCCGCCTGCAATCAGGATGGCCGCCAGCATATAGATGGCACTGGCCTTTGCGATACCGGTGAGCGTCATGCTCGTCTCCTGATGGTTGAAACCTGTTTCTGACGGGGCGCCGGCTAAGCGCCCCTCTCAGCATCAGTTCGCAGCAGCGGAGTCGACATTGTTCGCGGCCGACTGGGTTGCGTTGACCGTATTGGCGGCATCCTGGCCGACGCCACGGATCGTGTTGCCGCAAGACGACAATGCGAAGACGGTGAGAACGAGGGCTGCGCCGGCGGTCAGTTTTTTCGCCATCATGTGAGTATACCTTCTGTCGGTGTGACGGGTGAAATGCGATGGAACAACGCATCACAACGGAAAAAGTTCACGTGATCGCATGCGGTGCGATCGCGAGGGAGATCCTAGCCGTCAAGACGTTGAACGGGCTCGATCATCTGACGCTCGAATGCCTGCCGGCGATCTGGCACGTCCACCCGCAAAAGATCGCGCCGGCGCTGCGCGAAAAGATCGCGGAGGCCCGCGCCGCCGGCCACGAAAACATCTTCATCGGTTACGCCGAATGCGGCACACAAGGCGAAGTCGACAAGATCTGCTCTGAAGAGGGCATCACCCGCCTCTCCGGCCCTCACTGTTACGCCTTCTTCACGGGGACGGAAAAATTCCTCGCCGAATGCGACAGCGAATTCACCGCCTTCTATCTCACAGATCTCATCACCCGCCAGTTCGAGGCCTTCGTGATCGAACCGCTGAAGCTCGACCGCCACCCCGAACTGCGCGACATGGTCTTCGGCAATTACACGAAGATCGTCTACCTCGCCCAAACGGAAGACGCCGAACTCCAGGCCAAGGCGAAATGGGCGGCCGACTACCTGAAGCTGGATTACGAATACCGCTTCACCGGTTATGGTGATCTCAATCCCGAACTCGTCGCTGCGGCGCGCGGATCGTCCCGCGCAACCGTCTCAAGCGCGATCAGTTCACCGAATTGACGACGCTGCGTCCGGCATCCTGCGTCGCATCGACCGCATTGCCGAGGTCGTTGCCGATCCCGCGGATCGTATTGCCGCAGGACGACAATCCGAGCATGAAGGCAACGATAAGCGCCAGTCGCGCAGAGTGGTTGAACGACAGATGAGCCATGACGAATCTCCCCGGTCAGGCGGCAATTGAGCGTCCATTCGCTCGCAAAGGATCGGGGAAAAATCAAGGCAGGACGGTAAGCCGATCTTTGCTTTCATCATCCCTTCACCATGCTTGCGGATCCCCATGCGTAACAGCCACCCCTTAATTGCCCTGTAATCATCCCCGGCCACACTGCTCCACAGGTCAACAAGAAACCAAGAGAAGCAGAAATGACCGACGGGGCGGAAACGTGGAGCGCAAAGATTGCGGCCACGACGGAAAGACAGACGACGGAGAATCTCTCGGACCTGCTGGTCCGTCTGGCGCGCACCACCGACCGCAAGGTGACGATCCGCGACATCGCGATCGCCCTGCAGGATAGGTCCTTCGGTGCTTTCCTCCTGGTCTTTGCGCTTCCCAATCTCGTGCCCCTGCCCCCGGGCAGCACCTTCATCCTGGCTCTGCCGCTCGTCTTCGTCGCCTGGCAGATGGCGATGTCTCCCGGTGGCCGCGTCTTCTTCCCGCGGGTCGTCAGCGACTACGGCGTCGAACCGCAGACCTTCGAGGCGATCGTCAAGCGCCTTGTCCCCTGGATGCGTTGGGCTGAAAAGCTTGTCATTCCGCGCTTCTGGCTGTTCGAAAGCCGGTTTGCCGAACGTCTGATCGGTCTCCTGGCGCTCATCCTCGCCATCGTCGTCTTCCTGCCGATCCCGCTCGGCAACTGGCCGCCGGCCTTTGCGCTCGCCGTGCTCGGTTTCGCCCATTCCCAGCGCGATGGCCTCGGTGTCGTCGTCGGCTGCCTGATCGGCCTGCTCTCCCTCGCCGTCGCCGGCTTCGTCGTCTACACGGCCTTCGCCGTGGTCTCTCTCGTCGTCTGATGTCTGTGAAAACCACTGAACCTGCTGGCCGCAAGGTGCTCGTCATGACCGCCGGCGGCCTCAATCCGTCCATCGTCGTCCAGCACCTGGTTCGCTCGGGATTGGACGTCGAAGTCATTCTCGAACAACCCGAAGGCAAGGGCGAGATCACCCGTCGCCGGGCGAAGCGACTTGGCTGGATCGAGGCACTCGGCCAGCTCGGCACGATGATGGCCGCTCGTGCCCTGCGACGCCTCGCCGACCGCCGTGTCGCAGAGCTGGTTCAAAGACATGGCTTTGACCGGAGCCTGCCCGACACCGTCCCGATCCATCCCGTCACTTCGATCAACGCGGCAGAAACGCGCGAACTCGTCGATGAATTGAGACCCGGCGCCATCCTGCTCGTCTCGACCCGCCTGATGACCGCCAGACAGCTCGGCGCCCTGCCCTGCCCGGTCATCAACCTGCACGCCGGCATCAATCCCGCGTATCGCGGCCAGATGGGCGGCTACTGGTCCTTGCGTGAAAACGACGCGAATAATTTCGGCGCCACCCTGCATCTGGTCGACGCCGGCACAGATACCGGTGGCACGCTCTACGAAGTCCGCACGCGGCCCGGACCCGGCGATTTCATCTCCACCTATCCGCTGCTGCTGACGCTCGCTGCGCTCGATATCACGCGAAAGTCGCTGGAAGACGCCCTGGCCGGCCGCCTCGCCCCCGTTCGGCCCTCGGGTCCCTCCGCACTGCGCTTCCCCCCCACCCTTTGGTCGTGGATCTGGTGCGGCCTCACGCGCCGAATCTGGTAAAAACATCCGCGATCGTGGCAGCGTCGTTTTTGGCGACTTGCGACGTCGTGAAGAGCGCAGTCCGGCGAATGCCCCCCGTGCATTCTGCTGGCAAAGGGAGTGAGTGGCATGGCAGACAAGATCGTCGTTTACTGGCGGGACATCCCGGCCCAGGTGATCGTCAAGCAGGGACGTAAATCCGCAAAACGCGAGCTCTCGCTCCGCTTCACCGAAGCCATCGACATGGCCGCGATGCGCACAGGTGCCGCCGAAACCGACGCCTATCTCGCCGACTGGCGCAAGGCCGATCCGGTGCCGGTCGGTGACGACCTGGATGCGGAAGCCGAAGCGGCTGCCGCAGAAATTGAGGCCGCCTACGACAAGGCCCGCCTCGTCGCCCTCGTCCATGCCGGAGGCCGCGACAATGGCTGAACCCGTGCTCGTCGATCCCGGCCCACCGAAAAAGGGAAACGCCGCCCCGGCCGCCAAAGCCAAGACCGGTGCCTTCACGCCGGCTGGCGTCTCGCCCAATCGCCGCGCCCGCCGCTCTTATACGATCCGCCTCTGGGCCGTGCGCAATTCGCGCTTCCTCGAATGGTTCTACCGCAATTTCGCCAATGCCTTTCTCTTCCTCCACCCGGTCTGGAAGAAGCTCGGCTATAACAGGGTCGAAAAACCGATCACCTTCGTCGAGCGCAATGTGAAGGGCCTGCTCTTCGACTGTCGCATGTGCGGCCAGTGCGTGCTGTCGTCGACCGGCATGTCCTGCCCGATGAACTGTCCCAAGCAGCTGCGCAACGGCCCCTGCGGCGGCGTGCGCGCCAATGGCAATTGCGAGGTCGAACCCGACATGCCCTGCGTCTGGGTCCAGGCCTGGAGCGGTTCGCGCAACATGGTCGCAGGCGACGCGATCCTGAAGGTGCAGAAGCCGGTCAACCAGTCGCTGCGCGAGACATCCTCCTGGCTCCGCGTCACGGCAGAAGCCGCCGCCGAGCGCGAAAAGAATACGGCAAAGGAAGCCTGAGCATGGCCCAGATCGACGAAAATCCGCTTGGGCCGCACCTGCCGCTCGATCCCCTGCCCGGCCATTCCTCCCTCGGCCGCCTGGAGCGCGTGCTCCGCCGCGGCGAGTTCGCCGTCACCGCCGAACTCAATCCGCCCGACAGCGCCGACCCGGAAGACGTCTACGAGCGCGCCAAGGTTTTTGACGGCTGGGTCGACGGCATCAATGCGGTCGACGCCTCAGGCGCCAATTGCCATATGTCTTCGGTCGGCATCTGCGCCCTTCTGACCCGCATGGGTTATGCGCCGATCATGCAGATCGCCTGCCGCGACAAGAACCGCATCGCCATCCAGGGCGACGTGCTGGGGGCTGCCGCCATGGGTGTCGCCAACATCATGTGCCTGACCGGCGACGGCGTACAGGCCGGCGACCAGCCGGGCGCAAAGCCCGTCTTCGACCTCGACTGCATGTCGCTGCTCGAAACCGTCCGCACCATGCGCGACGAGCAGAAATTCCTCTCCGGCCGCAAGCTGACCAGCCCGCCCAAGGTTTTCCTCGGCGCCGCGATCAATCCTTTCGCGCCACCCTACGATTTTCGCCCCTACCGGCTCGGCAAGAAGATCGAGGCCGGCGCCCAGTTCGTCCAGAGCCAGTACTGCTTCGACGTGCCGATGTTCCGCGACTACATGAAGAAGGTCCGCGACCTCGGCTTCCACGAGAAATGCTACATCCTCGTCGGCGTCGGCCCGCTCGCCTCCGCCAAGACCGCCAAGTGGATCCGCTCCAACGTGCCCGGCATCCATATTCCCGACCATGTGATCGCCCGCCTCGAAGGCGCGCAGGATCAGAAGAAGGAAGGCAAGCAGCTCTGCATCGACATCATCAACGAGGTGAAGGAGATCGAGGGCGTCTCCGGCGTGCATGTCATGGCCTATCGCCAGGAAGAATATGTCGCCGAAATCGTCCATGAATCCGGCATCCTCAAGGGCCGCAAGCCCTGGAAACGCGAACACGCCCGGGCCGACGACATCGCCGCCGAGCGCATGCGCGAGATCGGCGCCGATCCCGTCCAGGACCAGCAGGAAATGGCGGCGAAAGCCGCCCATGGCGAGCCCCACTGAAGAGCCCATTGCCTTTCGTCGGCTTTTGCCGACACATCCCATTCTCGCCGCGCAACAGCCGGCATCGACCGGAGGACTGAAATGACCCGCACCATCGTCGCATCCGCCACCAAGGAAATCATCATCGGCTTCGACCAGCCCTTCTGCGTGATCGGCGAGCGCATCAACCCGACGGGCCGCAAGAAGCTCGCCGCCGAGATGATCGAGGGCAATTTCGACACCGTCATCAAGGATGCGCTGGAACAGGTCGCCGCCGGCGCCACCATGCTCGACGTCAATGCGGGCGTCACCTCCGTCAACCCGAACGAGACCGAGCCGGGCCTGTTGGTCAAGACCATGGAAATCGTCCAGGGCCTCGTCGACGTGCCGCTCTCGATCGACAGTTCCGTCACCGCCGCCATCGAGGCCGCACTGAAGGTCGCCAAGGGCCGCCCGCTGGTCAATTCCGTCACCGGCGAAGAAGAAAAGCTCGAAGCCATCCTGCCGCTCTGCGCCAAGTACAACGTCCCGGTCGTCGCCATCTCCAACGATGAAACCGGCATTTCCCAGGATCCGGACGTCCGCTTCGCTGTTGCCAAGAAGATCGTCGAACGTGCCGCCGATTACGGCATCAAGCCTGAAGACATCGTCGTCGATCCGCTCGTCATGCCGATCGGCGCCATCGGCTCGGCCGGCCTGCAGGTCTTCGCCCTCATCCGCCGTCTGCGCGAGGAGCTGAAGGTCAACACCACCTGCGGCCTCTCCAACATCTCCTTCGGCCTGCCGCACCGCCACGGCATCAATGCCGGCTTCATCCCCATGGTCATCGGCGCCGGCATGACGTCGGCCATCATGAACCCCTGCCGCCCGCAGGAAATGGAAGCCGTCCGCGCCGCCAATGTCCTCAATGGCACCGACGAGAACTGCTACAACTGGATCAAGACCTACCGTGACTACAAGCCCGCCGAAGGCGGCGCCCATGCAGCCCCCGCTGCCGCCCCGGCCTCAGCCTCGACCGGCGGCGGCCGCCGCGGCGGCCGTGCCGCCCGCGTGGGCGGTGGTGCACCGACGGAGTAACAGCACAAACCCTGCCGTTTTACATTTGCCTATACAAACGTGTAGTATGGAGAGATGAAGCGATCGATTTCCGGCTTTGATTGGGACAGCGGCAACTGGCCTAAATATGCCAGGCACGGCCTGACGAAACCGGAAATCGAACAGGTGTTCATGCGAACGCCATCGATCCACCCCGACCCGACGGTTGGCGAGGACCGAAAGCGTGCGATCGGAACCACTGCGGAAGGCAGATACGTCTTCATCGTCTTCACCTTGCGCGAGAGCGAGCCCGGAATTCTCATCCGACCGATCAGCGCGCGATACATGCACGAGCGGGAGATCAGGCGCTATGAGCAACGGTAAAGGCAAGCAGATGCCGGTGCTGCATTCCGACGAGGAGGCTGAGGCCTTCGTCGCGAATGCAGACCTTTCCGAATACGACCTGTCCGGTTTCAAACCGGTCCAGTTCGAGTTCGAAAAGAAATCGGCGCAACTGAACATGAGACTGCCGGAAGCCCTGCTTTCCGCAATCAAGGCAAAGGCTCAGGAAAGGGGGATTCCCTACACCCGCCTGATCCGGGAAGCACTTGAAAAGACAGTGGCCAAGTAAGGCCGAAGCAGACAGCCATGCCCCGGGGAATGCCCCAGATTTTGAAAGACCCTGATGACCGAGACCGCAGATCCCCTCGTCCTCTTCATGCCCTCCGGCAAGCGTGGCCATTTCCCCGTCGGCACCTCCGTGCTGGAGGCGGCCCGCACGCTCGGCGTTTATGTCGAGAGCGTCTGCGGGGGTAGAGCCACCTGCGGGCGCTGCCAGATCGAGGTCCAGGAAGGCCAGTTCGCCAAACATGGAATCACCTCCTCCAACGACCACATCTCCCCCATCGGCCCGAAGGAAGAGCGCTACGATCGCGTCCGCGGCCTACCCGAGGGACGCCGCCTCTCCTGTTCGGCCACCATCCAGGGCGACCTCGTCGTCGACGTGCCCCAGGATACGGTCGTCAATGCCCAGGTCGTGCGCAAGGCGGCTTCAGACCGCGTCATCGAGCGCAACCCGGCCGTCCATCTCTGCTATGTCGAGGTCGACGAACCCGACATGCACAAGCCGCTCGGCGATCTCGACCGCATGAAGGTCATGCTGGAAAAGGACTGGGGTTACACCGATCTGCAGATCGAACCCTACCTCTTGGCCCAGGCGCAAAAGATCCTGCGCAAGGAGAATTTCACCGTCACCGCCGCCATCCACCGCGATAGCCCAACCTCGCGCCCGACGGTGATTGCGCTCTGGCCCGGCCTGCACAACGAGGCCTATGGCATCGCCTGCGACATCGGCTCGACCACGATCGCCATGCACCTCGTCTCGCTGCTCTCGGGCCGCATCGTCGCCTCCTCCGGCGCGTCCAACCCGCAGATCCGCTTCGGCGAGGATCTGATGAGCCGCGTCTCCTATGTGATGATGAACCCCGATGGCCGCGAAGCCATGACCAAGGCCGTCCGCCAGGCCGTGTCCGACCTCGTCGATCAGGTCTGCGCCTCCGGCGGCGTTGCGCGAACAGACATCCTCGACGCAGTCTTCGTCGCCAACCCGATCATGCATCACCTCTTCCTCGGCATCGACCCGACCGAGCTTGGCCAGGCGCCCTTCGCGCTCGCCGTCTCCGGCGCCGTCTCGTGCAAGGCCTCTGACATCGAGCTTTCGCTCAATCCCGGCGCCCGCACCTATCTCCTGCCCTGCATCGCCGGCCATGTCGGGGCGGACGCTGCCGGCGCCACGCTGTCGGAAGGCCCGCACCGCCAGGACAAGATGATGCTGATGGTCGATGTCGGCACCAATGCCGAGATCGTGCTTGGTAACCGCGAACGCACGGTTGCCGCCTCGTCCCCGACGGGTCCTGCCTTCGAAGGGGCCGAAATCTCCTGCGGCCAGCGCGCCGCCCCCGGCGCCATCGAACGCGTCCGCATCGACGCGCAAACCCTCGAACCCCGCTTCAAGGTCATCGGCGTCGAGCAGTGGTCGGATGAGGAAGGCTTTGCCGAAGCGGCGGAAAAGACCGGCATCACCGGCATCTGCGGCTCCGCCATCATCGAGGTCGTCGCCGAAATGTATCTCTCCGGCGTCATCTCCGCCGATGGCGTCGTCGATGGCGCGATGGCCGCCAAAAGCCCCCGCATCCTCGAAAACGGCCGCACCTTCTCCTACCTGCTGCATGACGGCGCCCAGAAGATCACGGTGACGCAGAACGACGTGCGCGCCATCCAGCTCGCGAAAGCTGCCCTTTATGCCGGCATCAAGCTCCTGATGGAAAAGCTCGAGGTCGAAACCGTCGACACCATCCGCTTCGCCGGCGCCTTCGGCTCCTTCATCGATCCGAAATACGCAATGGTCTTGGGCCTCATCCCCGATTGCGAACTGTCGGACGTCAAAGCCGTCGGCAACGCCGCCGGCACCGGCGCCCTGATGGCCCTCCTCAACCGCGACCACCGCCGCGAAATCGAGGACACCGTCACCCGCATCGAAAAGATCGAAACGGCGCTCGAACCCCACTTCCAGCAACTCTTCATCGACGCCATGGCGCTCCCCAACAAGGTCGATCCGTTCCCGAAGCTCGCATGCGTCGTGACGCTGCCGGAGCGGAAGGTGCTGGCGGAGGGGGATGGCGAGGGTGTTGGGCGCAGGAGAAGGAGGAGCAGGGAGTAGGTACCGGTCCCAATCTTAGCAGTCCTAGAGACTTTTTTAGTGTCCAAATCGGACCTGCGTTCCACCTGGCTCGCTTGACACCGTATAGTGGGCGTGTCTGAATCTTCGCACTCGTCAGCGACCCGCACCCCGTTTGATCATTCGACTACAACTCTGAAAGGCAGAATTGCTGACGGCAATCTAGTTCATTTAGATCCCAAGCCGCTTACCTATTCCTTTGTAGTAGGTGTCTTCAAAGGCCAGTAAATGATTGTTTTTCAGCGTCGCAATCTGAGTGGGCGGTGCAGCAGGGTTTCTTAGCGCTGACACTAGACAAAGAAACTTCGCATGCGTGATTCCCGTCCCACGGGATGGATTAGAAGCCTTCAACGCGTCGAACATGGCCCTGAAGGTTGGTAGATCCTTAGCCAGATTTACATGAAATTTGTAAGCCTCGCGCACACCCGCATTCAGAGTACCTGAAAGAAGGTCTTTGAAGGAGGATTCTTCGGGAGAACCTAAAAATAAGGGGAAGAATGACGCCACCAGACGTCCCAGACGGTCATGAGGAACCCAAATCTTCCGCGCATCATAAATAGTAGCAAAAAGCTGGGCAGTCGTTCCGTACTTCGACTGAAGCCACAACCTCGAATAAAGTCCGAAATAGGTGGTAGGATCGTTGCTTGCGATGACTGTCTCCAGCGTCGTATGGCAGCGCCTTGTCTTAACAAGTGTCTCAACAAGATAATTCGACATTTCAACCATTGCTGCGTCGTCCACCAGCAAACCTGATTGACCTGCCCTTGCCAAAACTCCTGCGACCGACGGGGTAAGGGGGCGGCTCCTGATAAAAGCGTAAACATTTTCCCGGACAGCGGGCCGCCGCTTAATCAGATCTTCGAGCACATCCGGTTTCACCACAGCGCCAGTCTTTGTCGCAAGGCCCAACCATCGCTTCAGGACTTTCTCCCCGTTGCCTGCCTCAAAAGATTTCTTCCTAAATCCCTGCCGAACTCTGGCTTCGATGTGGGCGCGCTGTCTGTCTAATGGAAGTCCATGCTTTAGGCGATGGTCTACGCTTGCCTGCACGGCATCCAAACGCGCGTTTTCAAAAATCCGAAAATGACGAATAGCCTCGGACTGGGTTAAGATAACCGTCTTGCCGCTGTTTAAACGAACCTGTTTTGTCTGGAGGACCAGATCAACCGTCTTCAGCGCCCGCTTAGCATCGACTATTGTGTCGACGCCAATATCGATATCGTCCATGTAACGTACGAAGTCTCGTCCGGGGTCGCTGGCGAGGTAAGCATCAAGCTCGTACAGAAAGCAATGCGCGAGCAAGCGGGGCGCATCAAGATTTATTTGCGGTAAGCCAACTTCGATACGTGGAGTATAGTCAGGCTGCCAAAGCAAATCTGCCAGAACGTAAATCAACATATCGATTACACATTCATCGACGCCGCTTATGGAAGAAATCGCATCACGCAGATGGACGTAGGAAATGCTATCGTAGTAATTCGCGATGTCAGTCACAACGATGAACTTGCGCGTCTTTGAAAACTCGAAGAGCTCTCTTTGGAAGTTCAGCCAAGCAGCAAACGTGCCATACCCGCTAGGGGGCGACGAAAATTTATGATCCTTCGGCTCAAAGAATGCCTTATTTGTGGGAGCTTTGCCTTTGATCTCAGAATAGAGGGCATCGGATAAACACTGCAAAACAATAGCATCCCGGACGCTCGGAATGACGAGTTGCCTGCAAAGGCCTTTACTTTTCTCAACAAGTATTCTCTGCGCCTTCTGCGGAGCGTAATCACCTGAAAGTATCAGGTGTGAGAGTTTCTGGCTTTCGACCTTGCGCGATACGTGAAAGTCGAAGTTCTCGATTCCATCGCAGATGAATTGATCGCGCATGGAAACTTTTACTTTGTCCTTCCAGATGCGTTCGATGTTTTGTGGCGAAAAGATAGAACGCAGCTTTTTGGCGCGTATGTCAAAGCGGGGAGATCTCATGACGACCGTCTAATGATTATCTCAGCACAATCTCGAATATTCATTGAGAAGTACTTAAGCGCCACCATAAGGCGAACACGTGCAGAACAAGTCTGGAAAATAGGATAACCCTTCTTGAATCTGATCGTTCGGCAAGGTCGTTGTCGAGCATCTACAGGCGACAACACCTTTCAAAACTCGCTGCTAGCGTTTCCGCTGATTCCTTTGGCGAGCTTACAGAGTATGCTCTACCCTATCCCCAAACCAGACCAGCCCGCGGCCACCCCTCACCCCAAAATCCCCGCCGCATCCTCCACCATCTTCGCCAGCGCCTCGGGCTTCGCCCCGCGCACGGGGCCAAAATACTTCACCTTCAAATCCTTGAACCCGCAAAACGCCAAAATCTGCCGCCGCAGCACCTTCACCCAGCCATTGCCATAGATCCATTTGAGGAAGAATGTCGGCGTATCCGAGGTGATCACCACCCGCGCCTTGCGACCCGCAAGCAGCGGCTTCGGCAGCGCCTTGCCGTCGATATACTGGAAGGCAAAACCCGGCATCAGCAGCCGGTCGAACAGGCCTTTCAGCCTTCCCGGCGCCGAACCCCACCAGAGCGGATGCACGAGGACGAGCCGGTCGCACCAGGTGAGGCTGTCGGCGAGTGCTGCGAGATCCGGCTCCCAGTCCATCCGGGCGCGATAGCCCTGGCGCAGATTGGCGTCGAAATCGAGATCTTCCAGATGCACCAGCCGCACCGTCTGGCCGCGTTCGCGCGCCACGGCCGCAATCTTTTCGGCCATCGCCCCGCAGAACGTATCGCGTGCCGGGTTGCCGTTCAGCACGAGCAGGCGCGACGGGAATTTGCCTGAAGAGAGAAATGCCATGAACCAGCCCCTTTGAAAGTCGCCCCATCAATAGGTGGCAACTGGCGCCAAAGCGGTCAAGATGACGTTCGCGGCCCCTCAAAGCCCCGCCACGAACCGCCGCGCCGCCTGCGCCAGCACTTGCGGCTCAAACCCCGAAAACCCCACCACCAGCCCCCGCCGCTCCGTCGGCCCGGCATAAAGCGGCGACAGCGCCTTGACCCCGAAACCGACGGCGCGTGCCTGATGCGCCAGCGCAACATCGTCTTCCGCGCCGTCGAGTTCTGCCACCAGATGCAGCCCCTGTTCCGGCACGCTCACCGTCAGCCGATCGCAACGCAGCGCCTCCACCAGCGCATCCCGCGCCGCCTTCACCCGCTTGCGCGCCCGCTTGATATGCGCCGAAAAATGCCCGTCGCGCAGAAATTCGGTGAGCGCATCCTCTGCCAGCGTCGAGGGAAAACGATCCGTTAGCCGGCGAATGGTCAGCACGCGCTCACGCAAGGCCCGGGGCACCACTAGATAGCCGATGCGAAAGCCGGGCAGCAGCGTCTTGGAAAACGTGCCGACATAGATCACCCGCCCCGAGCCATCGATCCCCTGCAGCGCGCTCAAGGGCGGCCCGGCAAAGCGGAACTCGCTGTCGTAATCATCCTCGATGATATAGGCGCCCGTAGCCCGCGCCCAGTCGATGAGCGCCAGACGCCTGGCCATCGATAGCGTCACACCCAGCGGATATTGATGCGACGGCGTCACATAGACCGCCTTCGCCTCCGGCCGCGCCGCAATCCCTGCGGCCACATCGATCCCCTCGCCATCGACGGGCACCGGCGTCACGGAGAGCCCCGTGCCCTCGAACAGTTCCCGCGCCGCCACATAACACGGATCCTCGATCCAGACGGGATCGCCGGGTTTCAAAAGCGCCCTGACCGCCAAATCCAGCCCCTGCTGCGTGCCCGCCGTCATGATCACCTGATCCGGCTCGCAATTCACCCCGCGCGCCGCCTTGAGGTAAGCTGCGACCTCGACCCTGAGCGCCAGGCTGCCGGCCGGGTCGTTGTAATGAAAATGCCGCGCCGATGGCTGCGTCAGATGCCGGTTCATCAGCATGCGAAAAATCCGGAGCGTCGTCTCGTCCGCCGTCGAGCAGCCGAGCGAACCGGGCAGCGGCGGCTTTGCCTCCTCGGCCTCGATCGCCTGCGGCTCGGGTGCTGCCGGCAACAACGGCACGGCCCCGGCCACATAAGTCCCCGCCCCCACCCGCGCCTCGGCAAAGCCGTCCGCCACCAGCATCTCGTAAGCCGCAACCGCCGCCCCGCGCGAAATGCCGAAGCGTCCGGCAATGTCCCGCGTCGTCGGCAGCTTGTCGCCGGGCTTCATCTGGCCGCTCTCGATCAGCCCGCGCAGCGCCCGATAGAGCGCCAGTCGCCTCGGTCCCTTGGCCGGCAGCATCGGCGTGCTGGCAGACCAGTCGGAATTGGTTCGCAGTTTTTGCATCATGGTGGATCTTCTTGGGACCAATTGATCCGACTATCCCTGCCGCATCAGCCGTCAGGAGGCAAGCATGAACGACAGACCCGATCCGCAATCCTTCCCCGTCACCCCGCGCAACCGGGCAAAACGCCTGCACGAGCGCGCAGCCTACGACCGTGAGGCCGTCTATGCCGTGCTCGATGCGGCCCTGCTCTGTCACGTCGCCTATGTCATCGACGGCCAGCCCTATTGCACGCCGACCATCCACTGGCGCGAGGGCGACTGGCTGTTCTGGCACGGCTCGTCGGCGAGCCGCATGCTGAAGAGCCAGAAGGCCGGTATCCCCGTCTGCCTCACCGTCGCCCATCTCGATGGCCTGGTGCTCGCCCGCTCCGGCTTCCACCATTCTGCCAACTACCGCTCCGCAATGTGCTTCGGCACCGCCCACATCATCGATGACCCGCAGGAGAAGGCCGAGGCGCTCAAAGCCGTCGTCGACCGCTTCTATCCCGGCCGCACCGCCGTTTTGCGCGAAAACGACCCGCAGGAAGCCAAGGGCACCATGGTCATCGGCATGCGCATCGAGGAGGCCTCGGCCAAGGTCCGCACGGGCGGTGTCTCCGACGACCCGGCCGATATCGACGCCCGTGTCTGGGCCGGCGTCATCCCGGTTGAGACCCGCCTGCGCGCCCCCGAGATCTGCCCCAAGGTCCCCGAAGGCGTGACTTATCCCGAGCACCTCGCCCACTTCCAGGAAGGCCGACGGCTGGACGAGGTCCTGGCGGAAAGTCAGGCGCTCTACGAAGCCGCCCTCGATCGCACATGAAAATCCCGGATGTGGCGGTTCTCGATGCCGCCCCATCCGACCCATGCGGCGCAATCAACCCCGCCCGGCAAACCCGGCATAGATCGCGAGCAGCCCCGTCCAGCCGCCCTCGGCCTCCAAGATCGTCCGCGTCCGCTCGGCGGCAGCGCCGAAATTCTCGATCAGCCGGTGTTCGAAATCGACCTGCGTCTCTTTCTCCGACAGCGCCGTGAACACCACCTCCACCTCGGTCAGAAGCTCAGGATCGAAGACCCAGTCGCCGTTGATCTGCCAGGAGAGCACCAGCCGCCCCGGCCGGTCGTAAACCAGCACCCGGCCCCAGTCGCATTCTTCGCCCTCGTTGCCGATCTCGTACCAGCGCCCGCCGGCGAAGGGCTCGATGACGACCGTCTTTGCCCCGCTCTTGGTCAGCGAATGCGTCTTCAGCCACCAGTCGCCCATGCCGGCGGAAAACACGTCGAAGGCCCGTTCGCGGCCCGCCTTGACGGTAAACCGCTTGACGATCGGCGCGGGCTTGATCTGCGGATGTTCGTTCATCTCTCGTCCCCTTCTTCGACGGCCCGTTGAAAGGCCGCCAGTTGCTGATCCCAGAACTGATCGAGCCAAGCGCGCAGCGGCCCGAGCCCGTTCGGATCGATCGCATAGATCCGCCGACGCCCCTCCGCCCGGTCCGCGACCAGCCCCGCCGCCTTCAAGACCTTGAGATGCTGCGACACCGCCGGCTGCGACACGGGGACGACCCGCGCGAGATCGGCGACGGTCTGTGGCCGCGCCGCGATCTTCTCGAACAGATCGCGCCGGGTATCGTCGGCCAGGGCCTGAAGGATTTTCAAATGATAAGCCATGACTTATAATAAGCATGAACTTATGACACTGGCAAGCCCCATGAAGCGGGCGGGCATCGCCAGACACCCAACCCTCTGATTGATAATGCGATCTGATTGATGACGAGGATGAAGGCGTTAAGCCTGTCCCGCCTGCATCCAGCTCTCGAGCTTCGCCCGCTGCGCCTGCGAAAACGCATGCGACTTGCGCGTCGTCTGGTCGAAATGCACCACCACGGTCTCGGCCGACGCACACAATTTGCCGTTCTGGAACACGGCCTGTTCCATGGTCACGGAAGATCGCCCGACCTTGGTCACCCGCGTGCCGATCTCCACCGTTCCCGGCCACAGCACCTCGGCGATGTAATTGATGTCCAGCTTGGCGAGCACGAAGGAAAAGCCCTCCTCCAGCAGCCTGGCATCGGCCTTGAAGATCAACTCCACCCGACCCGTTTCGAGGAAGGTCGCATAAACAGCGTTGTTGACATGCCCCTGCCGGTCCGTATCGCCGTAGCGCAGCTTGTCATAGGCCTGGCCGGCAAAATCCTCGAGCCGCAACCCCTGCCCCTTGTCATCCGTCATGCCCAGCCAAACCTTATTCGCTATTTCGCCAATTCCCGAACTGCCTTGCAGCTCACGCCGCCATGCCGATCATCTCGGAAAAGGCGTAACGCACGCTGTCGGCCACGGCCTGGATCGTCTCCGACGTGTCCTTGCCAATCAAAAGCCGGACCTCGAAGGAGCCGAGCTCCGGCAGGCCGTGTTTGGCCCCGAGCGCCGTCATGTCGTCGGTGAGGTAGCTGCGCGGCAGGGGCGCGACCGCCAGATCCGCGATCACCGCCGCGCGCTGCGCCATCGTATGGGCCGAAAGATAGGCGATCCGATACGGCCGCTTGTCCTTCTCCAGACGCGACAGAGCATCCGCCCGCCAGCAGCAGCCGTCTTCCCAGATCGATACGGGCAGCGGATCGCGCAGATGTGCGGTGCCGCATTTCGCACCGGCCCAGACCAGTTGCTCCTGATGGATCACCTCGCCTTCATGCACCACCGTTCCCGGCGCACAATTGACCAGCGTCAGATCCAGCCGCTGCTCGGCCAGTCGCCGGCGCAGTCCGCCTGATGTATCGACCGTCAGGTCGACCATGATCAGCGGATAGAGCTCGGCAAAGCGCCTGAGAATCGTCGGCATGAAGCGCTCGCCGATATCGTCGGGCGCGCCCAGCCGCACGACCCCCTTCATCTCCGGCATGCGAAACCGCCCGACCGCCTCGTTTGACAGCGCGAGCATCCGCCGCGCATAGGGCAAGAGCACCTCCCCGCTTTCCGTCAGCGTCACGGAGCGCGCATCGCGCAGGAAAAGCGTCACGTTCAGCTGCTCCTCCAGCTTCTTGATCTGCATCGACACTGCCGACGGCGTGCGGAACACCCGGTCGGCGGCCGTGGTGAAACCGCCGGTCTCGGCGATCGCAACGAAGGTCCGAAGCACGTCATTGTCAAGAAGCGGAAGCGGCTGGCGAAGCATCAGGGTCATGGCGGAGCGCCTTCAGAAAAATTGAACCTGAAGACGATACAATCGCGTTTGATTGAATGTCAATCCGGATGCAAGCTGTTTTCCATCACCCCAACAGGAGACCGGCCATGACGCACCAGACGCTTCTCCGCCCTGTCGCGCAGACTTTTCCCCAGACTGCCCCCCAGGCATTGTTGCATCTCTTCGCCGCCCTGGCACTCGACCGGGCGCAGGGTGTGGCAATCGATCAGATCAACGCCTTGCCCGGCCACCTGCGTCGCGATCTCGGCCTCGCCGACGCCCTTCAATCCATAACGTTTGCGAATGAACCGCATAAATAACATTCGTTGGAGTGATGGAACATTGAAGCGCATAACACCACCACCCGAAAGGGAATCCCAAGGAAAGGACGACCGCCATGACCCTGTTGCACTATGACACCCCCTTCCGCATCTCGCAGACCGCGCCATCCAGCGCATCCCTCGCCCGCCGCTGGGCGCACTTCGTCGTCCGCACCTTGGGCGACCTTGCCCGGCACGCAGCCGATGCGCAGCGTCGCCGCAGCGATCAGCGGGCGCTGGATGCTTTGCCGCTCGATCTTCGCAAGGATATCGGCTGGCCTGCAGGCGACATCCACCGCCTCTGAGTGGCAAAATCGGACAGGCCGCGACACGACCCGAGGGCCGCGTCGCAAAGGGACGAAATCCGCTTCAATGCCCCCGCAACCGCAGCGCTCCCCAAAAAGCTGATTTTTCAACGCACTTGCCGATCTTGATCGCCGTCAAGTCCGGCTTCATCCGGTCGCAGGCGGAAAGAATCCCGAAAATGTCGCTTTTTAGCGAAAAGGAATACTTCCGCGCCGCGCGATTTCATGACAATGTCGCAGAACGAACATCCCCGGACCCGTTTCCAGTCGAGCATGCGACAAAACACGGGAACGACCAAACGGGAAAACTGGGCACCATCATGAGCAAGCAACCGACGCAGACCAAGAAGCGTTCGCTCGTCTTCTTCCTCGTACCGCATTTCACCCTCCTGCCCTTTGCCGGCGCCATCGAGACGTTGCGCATCGCAAACCGCATGCTGGGTTATGCCGCCTATGAATGGCGCCTCGCCTCGGTCGATGGCCAGAAGGTCTATTCCTCTTCCGGCATCGGCATCGAGGTGAATTCCTCGCTCGCCGACGAGCGCCGCTTCCTCGGCGGCGAAAACCGCCCGAACATGGCGATCGTCTGTTCCGGCATCTATGTCGAGGAATTCAACAACAAGTCGGTCAATGCCTGGCTGCGCGAGGCCTATAACCGCAATGTCGCCGTCGGCTCCCTCTGTACGGGCGCCCATGTGCTCGCCCAGGCCGGCCTGTTGAACGGCAAGCGCTGCGCCATCCATTGGGAAAACCTGCCGGGCTTCTCCGAAACCTTCCCGCAGGCGGAAGTCTATGCCGACCTCTACGAAGTCGACGGCAATCTCTACACCTGCGCGGGCGGCACGGCCTCGCTCGACATGATGCTGAACCTGATCGGCCAGGATTTTGGCGAAGGCCTGGTCAACCGCGTCTGCGAACAGCACCTGACAGACCGCGTCCGCTCCGCCAACGACCGCCAGCGGCTTCCGCTGCGCGCCCGTCTCGGCGTGCAGAATTCCAAGGTGCTGCAGATCATCGAGCTGATGGAAGCCAATCTCTCAGAGCCGCTGTCGCTCCTGGAAATCGCCGACGACGCCGGCCTCTCGCGCCGCCAGATCGAGCGCCTGTTCAGACAGGAAATGGGCCGCTCCCCCGCCCGCTACTATCTCGAAATCCGCCTCGACCGTGCCCGCCATCTGCTGGTCCAGTCCTCCATGCCCGTCGTCGAAGTCGCCGTCGCCTGCGGCTTCGTCTCCGCCTCCCACTTCTCCAAGTGTTACCGCGAACTCTACAACCGCTCCCCCCAGCAGGAGCGCGCCGAACGCAAGCTCACCATGTCGAGCAATCGGACGGGGGTTGTGGTGTAAGCCGCAACACACCAAGGGCGCGCCGAGGTTAAGCCCTCCCCCTTGTGGGGAGGGTTTGGGAGGGGCCTTTGCCCGCAGCACCCACACCTAATCAGATTCTACGGGACGCGAAGCAGCCCACGTCACCCCTCATCCTGAGGTGCCCTGCGATAGCAGGGCCTCGAAGGACCGGGGCCCCGACATACCCCACCCGCCCTCGTCCTTCGAGGGTCGCTTTCGCTCCCACCTCAGGATGAGGGCTGACCGTTAGCGGCACCCGATCTCCCCCCTTGAGGGGGAGATGGCCAGCAGGCCAGAGGGGGGCACCCCACGGCAGGACGGCGCCCCCCCAACCTCCCCCTTGGACGGCGAGGTCGCGCGGAACGCGCGGGTGGGGTGACCTCGCGCCACCCACCACCGTTCACCCCACCCCGGAACTACGCTCCGACCCTCCCCCTCAAGGGGAGGGTGTCAGCCACCAGACTCCCCGCAACAGACTGCAATTCCCGCCGCAGCCATGCTACACTAAGCCGCTTACCGCATGGAGACCGGCCATGGCCCCCACTGAAAAACGCGCCTTCGACCTGCCACCCGAGCAGTCGGACTACATCGATCGCCTCGTCGAGTCCGGCACCTATGCCTCGGCGAGCGACGTGGTCCGCGCCGGCCTGACCGCCCTCCAGAACCAGCAGGAATCGCTCGAACACTGGCTCCGCGAAGATGTCGCCCCCGTCTACGACGCCATGAAGGAAAACCCCGACCGAGCCGTCCCGGCAGAAACGGTTTTCGCGCGGCTGAGGGCACGTCACGAAACCCGCGTGAAACCCTCAAAATGAAGCCCCGCGATGTCGTCTTCGCGCCGGAAGCGGAAGCCTCATCATCGTAAATCTTCAGATGAATCTTGCACTGTTTCTCTACTTTAAGGGACTTAGGGAACAGGCCGACACGCAGACTTTAACGGAAGACTATACATGGTACAGGAGGGAGCGATTCCGACTTGTTCGATAGCTGTTTCGCCAGGAATTTCGGCAAGTGTTCCATTTTCGAGCCTTATTAGCAGCCTTGAATCAGAGATCAAAGGGAATGCCGATGAAATCCAACTTGGAGATACAGGTTCGCCGTCCACAACCTCTGTGATTGACCAAGTTGTGCGATAGCCTCTGCCGTCGTCTCCACCGCCTTGGCCAATACAAAAAAATGTGCCACGAAATTGGTGATACTGGCACCCGACATACGAAAGTGAGCTGCTTAATTTCGACAATTTTCCCTTCGCATCAACTCCATAGAGGTTAGGCGAACGTCTCTCAAAGGGCACGGAAAAGTCTACAGCAACTATCGTCAAGCCGTCATGGCTGTCGTTCGACATACTGGATACGAGCAAGTCTGCTGAACAGCAGATCCGATTGGCACGCTCTCCTGAGATCTGCTGCAACTCGAATTTTCGCGGAAATTCCCCCACATCGCTGCGAAACAGATCCCTCGGGTCGTAACTGATGGCGTAGTACCCCTCCTCGGACGCCGAGATTTTGAAAATGGAATTCGCGAAAGTGCGCTCCGTTCGGCAATTTCCGCTGTAGTCACAAACATCAACTCTGTACTGACCTTCGCCCGATTGATTTTCACGCTTTTTGTTGTTCAGCAAAATGAAGATGCTGCTGTGGTTTGCGACCACTTGAGCAACCACAAATCCATCTGGGGAATAGGTAAACGCTCGTCCGCCTCGAAAAGGAGTAAAAGTCAGCATGTTGGTCGGGGGCTCGGCTTTGAACTCGTAGTCCACAATCATGCCGTCGATAATCCATGCTGATCTCAGCGATCGGATAATAGGAGAAAGGGGCTCAGGCGGCGGTGCGTCGAGCTGCATTAGAACGTAGAAGCTGAGGGAAACAGCAGCAACGAAGAACAAAAGATGCTTCTTCAAGACGTATCCCCTTCAGCAAAAGGATCACCAGCGTGCTGAATATGACTCACAAGCACGGTCGACTTCCACGATAGGACTAGCCCGACCAGCTACCGAAAATTTTACTTGTCAGATGAGCGCATTGTCAATCAAGCGCAACCTGGACGTTTTGGAGCTTGGATGGCGATCTCCCCCTCACCCCACCAAACTCCAGAAAAACCGCGCTGACACAAACAACAAAAACACCGCAAAGCCCACCTCCAGCTGCCGCTTCTTGAGCTTGTGCGCCAGCTGCGCGCCATAGGGCGTGACCAGCATGGCAATCGGAAAAATCACCGCAAAGGCGATCCAGTTGACGAAGCCGGTGGAAAAGGGCGGCAGGCCGGACTCGCCCCAGCCGGCATAGACGAAGCCGAGAAAGGCCGGGATCGAGATTAAGACGCCGACGCCCGAAGACGTCGCCACCGCCTGGTGGATCGGCCGTCCGTAGAGCGTCATGAAGGTGTTGTTGAACACGCCGCCGCCGACCCCCATCAGCCCGGAAAACAGCCCGATCGCGGTGCCGACGAGGAAACGCGAGGGCTGGCCGGGCAGCTCCGTGCCGAGATGAAACCGGTTGGAGAGAAAGAGCATGCGCGCCGCCAGCACCAGTCCCATGACCGCGAAGAACAGCCGCAAGCCCGCACTCGACACATAGGCCGCGACCACGGTCGCGAGAAGCGCCCCGAGCGGCACGGCAACCACCCAGCCCTTCAGCAGCGCCGTATCGACCGCCCCGCGCTTCTGGTGCGCCCGAAACGATCGGATCGAGGTCGGCACGATCAGGGCCGTCGAGGTGCCGACAGCGAGATGCATGATCACATGCTCGGGGATTCCGGCATAACCGAACACCTGGTAGAACACCGGCACCAGCACCGCGCCCCCGCCAATGCCGAACACGCCCGCCAGCAGCCCGGCCACGCCGCCGGCAATCGCCAGCATGGCGGCAAAGAGGAGAATATCGGCAATCGGTGGCATGGCACTCTCCGGCAGGAATCAAGACCATCCATCCGGACGGTCATCGGGACTGAGAGCCGCAAGGCGCGTCGCAGAAGCGGACGATGGACGCAGGGCTCGCGACACTCACGCCTCTAGTTGGCCCCGCCCCCGATCGCAAGCCCACCCACGCCCCACCCGGTACGCCTCCCGCCCGGGCGGTGACCACGTCGCCTCCACTTCCACCGCACCCATACGACCGGTCAGAGGTTTTCCACGCATCTTCCAGATCCCCAATCGCCGCCGCCTGCACCCGGCATGCCCTTATTCGATGATGAGGAAGACTTCTCCGATCCGCGTTGCAGGCTTGAGCACGAGCAGCGTCTCGGGCCCTATCTCTTCTCCGCGAAAAATGTCGAACATCCGCTGGTCTTGAAACGACGTTCGCGAACGCCCGGATCGGAAGGAACAGCCATCACCACAGTCAATTTTTAGATCACCGCTCTCGCGCGTGTCCTGCCAATGCAGCCGAACGGAGATTTCGACGCTTGAGCCCACGTCGAAAATAGGTTTGCACCACTGGTCGATCCGGCATCGGGCCACACCGACAATGGGATCCTCCATGGCATCTAACAGGACGACGGTCTGAACCCGCCGCTCAAGGCGGCCGATTTCCGCAGCGAGTGACCACGTCAGCCCGAAAGCGATACCGGCCACTACTACGAATAAAAGACGCAACATCAATAGTTTGCCCGCCGTCCGCGTACATTTCCAGATCCGGTCATGAAGCAAATTTGCTCAGTAGAAAATGGCAAACACCGGATCACCGGCAGTTCCGCTTGTCGAGATAGAGCGAACAGTCCTTGCCCGCCGGCGCGCGCGCAACCGATGGCGCCGCTGCCGCGCGCCGTGGCGTCACCGGTGCCGGATCACTCATCCCGGAATTGCCGCTATCGACCGAAAGCGGCAGGATCCCGCCCTCTTCGGGCGCCTCCGCCACGGCATCGGCCACCTGCACCGCCGCTGCCCTCGCGCCGGCCGGTGGCGCCCCGCTCGGCCCCGTCACGATCTCCGTCGGCTCGTCAAAACCGATACCGTCGACCACGGGCTGGCTCGTCTGCCCCTCGGCCATCGCCATCGCTCCGCCTTGCGTCACGATCTGTGGCTGCACGCCCTCCGTCTCGCGATACCCATCCGCCACGGCATCGCCGGACGACATCTCCGCCGAGGCAGAGTCGCTCGGCGCCTGGGCAACACCCAGCTCCCCGTCTATATTGACGCCGCCTTCAGGGATCGCCATCGCCGTCTGGCGCGGAGGCTCCGCAGCGATCTCCGGCTGTGCAGGCGCAGCCGCTGCCAGATTGGGCGTATTGAGATAATCGATCCCGGCACTTCCGCCATTCGCCGCCGTGGCGGGTGGCGCATAGGCGACGGCCTCGGGCGAAACCGCGCCCACCCGGCCGATCAGAACCCGTCCATCGCGCTTGTCAACGCGGCCAACCAAAACGTCGCCCTTTTGCGGCCCGCCGACATCGGCAAGCGGGATGCGGTCGCTGCCGGAACAGCCGGCAGTGGACAGGGCCAGAACCGCGACTGCCGTCAAGCGGCAGCAAAGGGACGAAAACACAGAACTCATTTCACCCTCGATGGCCCGCAATGGGACAACTACAGGCAGCATAATATAGACCGGCTTAACGCGCCATGAACGGAAGATGGCGGCCTATGGCGCAGCAAAAAGGGCCGGCAGATCGCTCCGCCGGCCCCCGTCCAGGCGCAAATTCATGCCCGCCTCAGGCGGCCTGCCGCGCCGCCTCACCGGCATTCACTCTGAGCCGCGACAAAAGCTGGCGCAGCTTGTGGCTCTCTTCCGCCAGCGATTGCCCGGCAGCCGAAGTCTCTTCCACCATGGCGGCGTTCTGTTGCGTCATCTGATCCATGTGGTTGACGGAGGTGTTGATCTCGGCAAGGCCCGTTGCCTGCTCTTTCGCCGCCGTCGCAATCGTGTCGACGCTGTCGTTCACCCGGTTCACCAGCTGCTCGATCTCCAGCAGCGCCTCCCCGGTCGCCCGCACAAGACCAACGCCGGTATCCACCTCATGCGCCGACGCGCTGATCAGCACCTTGATCTCTTTGGCCGCATTGGCCGAGCGCTGAGCGAGTTCCCGCACCTCTTGCGCCACCACGGCAAAGCCGCGCCCGGCTTCGCCCGCCCGCGCCGCCTCGACACCGGCATTGAGCGCGAGCAGATTGGTCTGGAAGGCGATTTCGTCGATCACGGTGATGATCTGGCTGATCTTCTGCGACGAGCCCTCGATCCGCCCCATGGCATCGACCGCATTGCGCACGATCTCACCGGAGCGGTTGGCGCTGGTCTTCGTCTCCGCAACCATCTGGCGTGCCTCATTGGCCCGCTCGGCCGCCGTCCGCACCGTCGCCGTGATCTCGTCGAGAGCCGCCGCCGTTTCTTCAAGTGCGGCCGCCTGCTGCTCGGTGCGCCGCGACAGGTTGTGGGTTGCCTCGCTGATGTGACCGGCGCTTGATGTCACCACGTCACTGCTCTGGTTGATCGACACGAGCACACTGCCGAGAGATTGGACCGCCCGGTTGAAGTCGGCCCGCAGCTTTTCATAGTCGGCACCGATCGTTCCGATCTGCACCGTCAGATCGCCGTCGGCCAGCTGCTCCAGGGCCGCGCCAATGGCATCGATCGCCTGGGCCTGCCGCTCTGCCGATGTCCGCAACTGCGCCTCGTTGCGCGCCCGCTCGCCGTTCAGGCTGTCCTGCTGGACCACCTCCCGCTCGCGCATCTCGATCCGCTCGCGCACACTGTCGCGCAGCACCTGCAGCGTCTGCGCCATGCCGCCGATCTCGTCGCTCCGTTCGGTATCGGTGATGGCGGTATCAACGCGTTCGCCGGCAATGTCGCTCATCGCGGTCTTCAGCCGATTGATCGGCTGCACCACGCTGCGCACCACCATGGCCGCACAAAACAGGATGGCAAGAATGGCAACCCCGATGATGACGCCATATTCGGTCGCCGTCTGGCGAAACAGCGCCGCCAGATCATCCGAATAGACGCCGGTGCCGACGATCCAGCCCCAGGGTTCGAAACCGATGACATGGCTGAACTTCTCGACTGGCGCCTCGAAACCCGGCTTCGGCCAGTAATAGTCGACGAAACCTTCCTTGTTGGCCTTCACCACATTGACGAATTCGACGAAGAGGTGCTTGCCGTTCGGATCCTTGTTCTGGCTCAGATCCTTGCCGTTCAGTTCCGGCTTGATCGGATGCATCACCATTTTTGGCTGCATGTCGTTGATCCACAGATAGCCGTCCGGAGCATAACGCATGGCCGCGACCACATCCTTCGCCCTCTCCTGCGCCTCGGCGCGGGTCAGGCTGCCCTCCTGCTCCATCTTGTAGTACTTGTTGAAGATGGCGATGGCATTGTCGTTGATCTGCGCCAGCCCCGCGCGCCGCTCATGAGTCAAAGCGTCATAGGCGTTGAACAGGCTATAGGTCAGCGTTGCAACGAGAACGCTTAAGGCAATGGCGACGAGAGCATAAAGTCGAACCGACAGGGATAGGGATTTCATCTGGACCTCGGGCTTTGCGTCAAAATTGCCTAAAGTGTTATATTTGCGCCTTCTGTTTCTCTAAATTTCTGACTGCGAATTCTGAGGGGTTCAAAGTGATGGATGAAAATTGACAGTTTGCGCCGATGAAGGGAGCGGTCTCTCCTCGGGGCTGCAAACACGATACAGGATTCGAACACACCATGACCCTCTCCTCCACCACCGCCGCTCCGAAAGGTGAACTCACCTTGCGCACACTCGCCATGCCGGCCGACGCAAATGCCGCAGGCGACATCTTTGGCGGATGGGTCATGGCGCAAATGGACTTGGCCTGCGGTATCCGTTCGGCTGAACGTGCGCGTGGTCGCGTCGTGACGAAAGCCGTCCAGGAAATGGCCTTCGCGCTACCGGTGAAGATCGGCGATACGCTCTGCGTCTATACCGACATCAGCCACGTCGGTCGCAGCTCCATGACGCTGAAGGTAGAAACCTGGGCGCAGCGTTATCTGACGCATGTGATGGAAAAAGTCACGGAAGCGACCTTCGTCATGGTCGCGCTCGATGCCGATGGCAAGCCGACGCCGGTGCCAGCGCTTCAAGTGTAAGTGGCGCGAACCCTCCGGCCCCCTCCGCCGTCATCACCCCCGGAAGACAAAAGCCGCCCCGGCCGCGATCAGCGCGAAGCCGATTGCGTGGTTGATCGTCAGGCTTTCCTTCAGGAAGAAGACCGAGAAGCCGGAAAACACGATCAGCGTGATCACTTCCTGCATCGTCTTCAGTTGCGCGGCCGAATAAACCTCGGATCCGATGCGGTTGGCCGGTACCGCCAGGCAGTATTCGAAGAAGGCAATGCCCCAGCTGGCGACGATGGCAATCCAGAGCGCCGACGTCTTGTATTTGAGATGGCCGTACCAGGCGAAGGTCATGAAGATATTCGAGGCGGAGAGAAGCAGGATGGGCCAAAGGGCAGCGGGAGAAAATGTGGGCATGTGAACACCGAGGCGGGAGTGGAGACACGTGAAAACGGCACTTGCCGAGTCTGGTTCCATCATCGCGGTTTTTGCAAGGCGGGCCAAGCAGGACCGCGGATTTTGCCCGTGTCGTTGCGCGGCCGCCGCTGACGCACCCCATTAGCGAGAAGGCCCCGTTTCGCCTGAGCCCGAACAACCACAAATGGTCTGCACCAAAGAAAGGTGCAAATCGGCCGCCCCAAGAATTGGTCCGTTATTTTTAGCAAAATACCGGACCAAGCTGTAACTGGCCGTTAAATCACTGCTGTTATTGCTTGATTATTGCGATTAGGTTGGGCGTTTGAGTATGGATTTTCGACGAAGCCGAACTGGCGAATTTCCCTTGGCGGTCCTGCAAGCGCAGGTGGCGGACATCCAGCGCGGCCATCGCTCCACCCTCCTCTACAACTTCATCTCCCTTACCTTCGTCATGCTGATCCTCCACCTCGACGGTGGTTTGGACTGGCCGGTCTTTGCCTGGTTTACCATCTCCCTGGTCGTTATCGCAGCGCGTGCCTGGCTGATGCGCGACCTCATGCGCAAGGGTCTCAGCCGGTCGGATCCGAAGCGATGCCTCGGCATCCTGTCATTCGGCGCCCTTGCCCTCGGCTTGTCCTGGGCTGCCCTTCCCTTTGTCCTTCCCGACTTCGCACCGCTCGGCCAGCACACACCGCTGATGATTATCATGGGTGGCATGGCGACCGGATCGATCGTCAAGCAGATTGGCTACACGCCGCTGGCACTCGCTTATGCCGTCCCGATCCTGGGTGCGCTGATCGTCAGCCTGCTGCGCCACGGCGAGCCGAATGACCTGCTCATCGGCGCCTGCCTGACGCTGCTGATCACCGTCTTCATCCGCCGCAGCATCTGGGCCCAGCACATTTTCATCAACAGCCAGGTCGCGCGTCATGAGGCCACCGCCCTCGCTGACAGCCTCACCCGGGCCAACAGTGACATCCTGCGCCAGAACACCCGCCTCGAGGCCCTGGCCAACCGCGACATGCTGACGGGACTGGCGAACCGCATGTTCTTCCATGGACGCCTACATGGCGACATCGCCCGTGCCGCCGTAATCGGCGAGACAGTGGCGCTGCTCATCTTCGATGTCGAACGCTTCCAGGCGATCAACGACACGCTCGGCCACAGTGCAGGCGACGCGCTCCTGCGTGAGATGGGGACAAGGCTGGAGAAAATCGTTGGCGATGGCAGCCTGATCGCCCGCCTCGGAGGCGACGAATTTGCGGTGATTGTCTCCGGTCAAGACGCTGTCCGACGCGCAAGGAGCCATGCTGCCCGTGTACTCGAAGAAAGCCGCAAGCCGATCAATTTTGGCAAACACCGCGCCACTGTCGGCCTGAGCGTCGGCTTGGCCGCATATCCCGACCATGCGGCAACTGCGGAAGAACTGCTCGTCAGCGCCGACATGGCTCTTTACGAAGCCAAGCGCGGCGACCGCCGCAAGCTTGGCGAATTCGATCCCGAACTCCGCCGCAATGCCGAGCGTAAGCGCCTGATCGAGCAGGACCTGGGAGCGGCGATCGAAACCGGCGCTCTCGGTGCCTGGTTTCAACCGCAGCTCGACCTCACCTCCCGCCGAATCACCGGCTTCGAGGCCCTGGTCCGCTGGCACCATCCGCAGCTCGGCTTCATCGCGCCACCTGATATCGTCAACGCCGCCCAGGCCATGCATCTCTCCGAACGCCTTACGGCCCGCATTGCCGCCGACGCCTGCATCCTCGCGCGACAGCTGCCGGCGCTGGGCCTGGACGGCGCGACGGTGGCCCTCAATGTTTCGCCACGCGAATTCGCCCTCTATTCCGTCGCCGACATGCTGGAGGAAGTGACCGCCATCCACGCAGTCTCTCCCTCGGCGCTGGAAATCGAAATCACTGAGGAAGCCATCCTCGACCCCGCCCTCGCCGATGCGCAGCTGAAAAGGCTCGAGGAAGCCGGCTACAAGCTCGCCGTCGACGATTTCGGCATGGGCCATTCCTCGCTTGCCAACCTGATCAGCCTGAAGGTCGACCGGCTGAAGATCGACCGAAGCTTCGTCAAGGACGTGGCGCGCAGCGAAACCAACCAGAAGCTGGTCACCGCCATGGTCAGCCTCGGCCAGTCTCTCGGCCTCGACATCGTCGTCGAAGGCGTGGAGACTGCCGAAGACGCCGCAGTTCTCGCCCGCCTCGGCTGCACCATGGCCCAAGGCTATCTCTTCGCCCGCCCCATGCCCCCCAAGGCGCTTTCCACCTGGATCGCCGAACACCGGGCAACGGTCGTCAAACGCCGGCGCAAGACGGGCCATCTGTCGGTGGCGTAAAACAACACTGGCTTCATTCGCACGCGGACACGCGGAAACTTCAGACGCGTCGTACGGCCGCAATGGCCTCGATAATTCCCACCAACCTTGACGCGAACGGTCGCAGATGTCGGTCGACATCAAGATCCCGCACTGGCCACTCCGAATCCCAGCCAAAGCGTGGTAACGGAAGCAGCACGAATGCATCCGATCCCCTGATCGCGACCTGCGGCAGATCCTCCAGCTTGAGTGTCAGCAGGGCATCGATCGCGCTTGCCAGGCCGGGCAATCGGATGCTGGCGGAAGCCCAATCGGTGGTGACGAAGTCATAGGCCCAGCGTCCAAGATGCGTCGTGTTGGGTATAGGTACCAGTCTCTCCGGCAGCACCGTGCCACGCCAGAGCGAGCGTTCGCGTAGCGGCCGTCGCAGTGCCGCGAAGTCGCCCGGAAACGCATTGGAAACCGGGGTCCAGATGATCAGGCCACGAAACGTTGTCTCTGGGTTATCACCCGGTGAATGGCTCAGCACCGCCTGTGTCACCGAGAAGGGAACGCCGCGCAGTGAGCCCTCGATGTGAAAATCACAGTCGGTCTTATCACGCGGTACGAGATAGTGACCCGGCATCCGCGCGATTTGAGGCGCCGGTTGCCTGGTGACGATCGACCATTTGTCGAGAGTCGGCAGAAGCAATGGCAAGATTGCAATGTACAAGTCGGTCTGGAGGCGCCGCTGCTTCGCCGCCATGACCATGAACAAGGGCATTACTCCTAGCAAGGCCGAGAAGACCGCAGCAAAAAAGATCTCCGGATCGGACCGGAGATAGCTTATCCCGAGGCCGACACCACACATCGACACGAAGACGCCCCAACCGCAGACCTGCAGCATCCGCACCTGCCGAAGCTGGATGGCCCGTTCCGCACTATGGTCGCCAACCGCCGACCGGACTGCAGCCCAGTCCGGTTGCGTAGAACTCGGGTGGTTCGAAGGCGAGTGAGCGGGATCTATGTGCGGGCTCCCTTGGGTTGCAGCCGCACTATGCGGAACCCCGCCAGGCTTCGCAACTGATCCTTGCGTCGATCTGGAGTTCACCCCTCCTGCCACCACCCTGGCAACAGCCCGCCATCCCGTTGCGTTTTCGTTCTGATTTCGCCGCCCCGCCCCTTCCCTTTGCCGCCGCCCTTCTCCATATTCCGGCCATGGCCAAATCTCCCAAATCCTCCGCCCCCTCGACTGGTTTCGAGGAAGCCCCGCAAGCCTCCTTCGAAGGCGCGCCCCTGTCGGGTTCCGTCTCCGACTGGGTGAAGCAATTGGAGGCTGAAGCGGAAGCTTCCACGGTCGAGAGCCAGCGTGAACTCGCCTCGAAAGCCGGCAAACATCGCAAGAAGATCGAGGTGGAAGCCCGCCGCCATGCGGAGAAGGTGGCGCTGGAGAAGGCAACCACCAAACCCACCGCCAAGAACACCACCGCGCAAAAAACCTCCCGCGGCGTGTCGATCGGCGCCTCCTCCGACCCCAAGACCCGCGCCGCCGCCGGCCTCAACCCGATCGCCGGCATGGACGTCTCCCTTGAGGAAGCCGAATCGCTCGCCCCCGGCGCCGTCACCGCCACGGTCGACGCCCTGTCCAAGCTGATCGAAAGCGGCAACCCGCTGTTCAAGAACGGCGAGCTCTGGATGCCGCACCGCCCGGCCCGCCCGGCGAAATCAGAAGGCGGCGTCAAGATCCGCATGGCCTCCGACTTCGAGCCCGCCGGCGACCAGCCGACCGCCATCAAGGACCTCGTCGAGGGCCTCAAGAACGACGACCGCACCCAGGTCCTGCTCGGCGTCACCGGCTCCGGCAAGACCTTCACCATGGCCAAGGTGATCGAGGCGACCCAGCGCCCGGCCGTCATCCTCGCGCCCAACAAGACGCTCGCCGCCCAGCTCTATTCCGAGTTCAAGAACTTCTTCCCCGACAACGCGGTCGAATATTTCGTCTCCTATTACGACTACTACCAGCCGGAAGCCTATGTGCCGCGCTCGGATACCTTCATCGAGAAGGAATCGTCGATCAACGAACAGATCGACCGCATGCGCCACGCCGCCACCCGCGCCATCCTCGAGCGCGACGACTGCATCATCGTCGCCTCCGTCTCCTGCATCTATGGTATCGGCTCGGTCGAAACCTACACCGCCATGACCTTCCAGATGTCGGTCGGCGACCGCATCGACCAGCGCCAGTTGCTCGCCGACCTCGTCGCCCAGCAATACAAGCGCCAGGACATCAATTTCGTCCGCGGCTCCTTCCGGGTGCGCGGCGACACGATCGAACTCTTCCCCGCCCACTTGGAGGATGCCGCCTGGCGCATCACCCTCTTCGGCGACGAGATCGAAAGCATCACCGAATTCGACCCGCTCACCGGCAAGAAGACCGGCGACATGAAATCGGTGAAGATCTACGCCAACAGCCACTATGTCACGCCGCGCCCGGCCCTCAACGGCGCCATCAAGGCGATCAAGGAAGAGCTGAAGCTCCGCCTCGCCGAACTCGAAAAGGGCGGCCGCCTGCTCGAAGCCCAGCGGCTGGAACAGCGCACCCGCTACGACATCGAAATGCTCGAAGCCACCGGCTCCTGCGCCGGCATCGAGAACTATTCGCGTTACCTCACCGGCCGCAAACCCGGCGAGCCGCCGCCGACGCTCTTCGAATACATCCCCGACAACGCGCTGCTCTTCATCGACGAAAGTCACGTCTCCGTCTCCCAGATCGGCGGCATGTATCGCGGCGACTTCCGCCGCAAGGCGACGCTCGCTGAATACGGCTTCCGCCTGCCCTCCTGCATGGACAACCGGCCCTTGCGCTTCGAGGAATGGGACGCCATGCGCCCGCAGACGATCGCCGTCTCCGCCACCCCCGGCAGCTGGGAAATGGAGGAATCCGGCGGCGTCTTTGCCGAACAGGTCATCCGCCCCACGGGCCTCATCGACCCGCCGGTCGAGATCCGTCCCGCAAAATCCCAGGTCGACGACGTGCTCGGCGAAATCCGCGAAACCGCGCAAAAGGGCTACCGCACCCTCGTCACCGTGCTCACCAAGCGCATGGCCGAAGACTTGACCGAATACCTGCATGAACAGGGCGTGCGCGTCCGCTATATGCACTCGGACATCGACACGCTGGAGCGCATCGAGATCATCCGTGATCTTCGCCTCGGCGCCTTCGACGTTCTCGTCGGCATCAACCTCTTGCGCGAAGGCCTCGACATCCCCGAATGCGGCTTCGTCGCCATCCTTGATGCCGACAAGGAAGGTTTCCTCCGCTCGGAAACCTCGCTGGTCCAGACCATCGGCCGCGCCGCGCGAAACGTCGACGGCAAGGTCATCCTCTATGCCGACCAGATCACCGGCTCGATGCAGCGCGCCATGGACGAGACCGCCCGCCGCCGCGAAAAGCAGATGGCCTACAACATCGAGCACGGCATCACCCCGGAATCCGTCAAGGCCCGCATCTCCGACATCCTGGACTCGGTCTACGAACGCGACCACGTCCGCGCCGACATCTCGGGGGTATCAGGCGGCAAGGGCTTCGCCGATGGCGGCCACCTCGTCGGCAACAACCTCCAGGCCCATCTCAACGCGCTGGAAAAGTCCATGCGCGACGCCGCCGCCGACCTCGACTTCGAAAAGGCCGCCCGCCTCCGCGACGAAATCAAACGCCTCAAAGCCGCCGAACTCGCCACCATGGACGATCCCATGGCGAGACAGGAGGCGAAGGCGGTGGAAGGTGGCAAGGGCCGCAGCACCCCCCTTCTCCCCGCTGGCGGGGAGAAGGTGCCCGATAGGGCGGATGAGGGGCAGCCCCGCATCTCCCCCTCCGGCCGCAACAAATCCGGCGCCCCCGAGGGCAAGGGCAGCTATTTCTCCAAACCCCATCTCGACGACATGGGCGCCGACGGCGCCGTACCCATGCCGACATCCGGCCCGGGAAGCTCCTATTTCCGCAAGAATACCCTCGACGAAATGACCGTCGGCCGCACCGAAAAACCGGTGACCGGCAAGATCCCGGAGAAGCCGCCAGGCACAACCAGCCCCCTCCCCCCTGTGGGGAGGGTTGGGGAGGGGAATCCCGACGACCCCCGCCCCATCATCCGCGCCCGCTCCGGCGCCGGCTCCTACGAGGACCCGGGCGACGGCAAGCGCAAGGCCAGGACGAAGGGGAAGACGGGGCGACCGGGGCGGTGACGTACTCTCCCCCCTTGCGGGGGAGAACGGAATTTCAGCATCTTAGCACAGCTAAGTGCTAGAAATTCCACGAGAGGGGCATAAGCGGTCACCATGCAAGACCTGGCAAGCCTGCTCTCTGATATCCTGAGCTAGATTACCGCCGGCTGGCGTAGGCCTTCTCGCAGCGTGAGGTGGACGGTGCGGGGTGTGACGGCGGCGTTGGTGGTTGGGTTTGTGTAGGTGCTGTGGGGGACGTAAATCGCATCACCAAAGATAACTTTTTCCGCTCCCGATAACTGGCTCCAGCCCGGCTGTTTAGCAGATACGGTTCTCAAAGCCCAACTTTAAGGAAGGCAGAATATATGATAGCAAATCTACTGACGAGCAAAAATAAGTAATGCTTGAAAAAACAGCCCTGTGCAAATAATTGATTTTCGTTCCATCTATCGACCAAAGAACATGTTGAAGCCGTTACATAATGCGCAAGAAATGAAATTCCGCTCAATCTGACTGCGATATATAATCAAATAATTCAGCTATTCTACCTTTGGCCTCTTCGCTCAAACTCATTTGCCACGAATCGATACCTCGATGGAGCTTTACGAGCGGGGAAAGATTAAAATTGAAATTGTCACACTGCTCTATCGTGTTTTCAAGCTTGCTCATTTCAGTCTCAAATTTTTCCTCCGATAGACATGCATAAATTAGACAATACATAGCGACGATGCTCACAGACATCGGCGTACCATGACGAATATCGAGGCTGCCAAGGAGATATTTCGCACCCTCAAGATCAGACGCTAAAAAACACGCCATAGCTTTGTTGATAATCGAAAATGGTCTTGAGGCGCCAGCTTCTTGAGCGCGGGAATAGTACTCAAATGCCGAAATTCCATCTCCTGATTCAAGAAATTCATTAGCTTTTCGCGTGAGAGTATTTGCCTCTGTGCTTTCACGCGAGATCTGGCTGCTATCAGAAGTCCCTTGCTCAAGCTGCTCGCGGAGCTTCAATGCAGACTGATTGTTAGGCTGCAAATCTAAAGCATACTCGACATCCAAAAGCGCGCCAGCTCGGTCACCCGAAAGGTACTTCGCTTTAGATCGACCTATATAGAGTGTATACATCGCAGGAGAATCTTCGATCTTTCGATCGTAAAGCGAAATGGCCTTATGATACTCGCCAATCCTGATTAACTGCCTAATAGAAAGCTCCTCATCTTCTGTTTCATCTTTATTTTTGCTTTTAATATTTTTCTCAATAGCTGACTTGGTCAACTCTTCCTGAAGCGACTCGATGATTGTGGTCTTTAACTTTTTGTCTTCGTCTTGGATCGCCTGAAATTCACGATCAGCAATCTCGAGCAGCCCAGCTAGTGCAATGAACTTTCTCTGAAGTGACGAAGGGAGCCCAGACTGATTTTTATATTGTATATCGTGTTCGATCTCGGCCCAAGCGTGTTGCAGGACAGTTCGAACTTGTATTTCACACTTCAAATCGGAGAACCTGACAAACTCTGGTAGTTTTATCCTCTCCGAGTCCAGCCTTACGATGAAATGGATGCTTTGGTAACCGAACTTACCATCCTTGAAGCGCTCCTCTCCGACGTCGCGCCGCTCCACTATCTCGAAGTGCCGGTCGATAAAACTGCATACAATATCCACATCCTTCAACGTGTAAGTAATAATCCTTACACCTGACAAGTCCGTGATTTCTCGGAATGGATCGCGATACCTTGGTCCATTGTCAGAGTTTTTCTTACGGGCCTTGCGCGAGAAACTGTCTACACTCTTCGCTCTGCCTTCGATGATATGTACTGGAATTCCTTCTTCCCTAAATGAAACCTCAATTATCCTTCGGGTCTCATCGCAAAGACTCACGTATTTGTGTCGCGCAGAAGTGTACTCCTCGATGGACCTTAGTACTGAAGCTTCAAAATCTCCGCCTGATACAATGCCGTCCATGTATTCCTCGCTAAATCTATTAGGATAAAATTAATCATAATCACTTCTTCGGGTCAACCTGTGGTTTATCTCTCTTGCCATCGATGTAAGTGACGCCAACCTTCCCCGAGCCCCATTTGCGAAATCTGAGGTTTAGCTCCGATCGGGCCAATTACTCTCAAAGCCTTAGCGCGAGGTCGATCTCCCAGCCCCCCTCATCCGCCCTTCGGGCACCTTCTCCCCGCAGGCGGGGAGAAGGCCGAGACGGCCACCGCTTGCGCCCCCCCCCCTCTCCCCGCCTGCGGGGAGAGGGCAGGGTGAGGGGCAAAGGCCACAAACGCGGCATCAGTGGCAAAAAAGGGGGACGACTTCGAGAGATTCCCCAACAAAATCAAACGCGCACACATTTTTTCATCCCCGCCCATTCTTCCTCCCGTAGACTCAGCTCCGTCCCGCCCTCGGATACACCTGACGATGCGATGTCAGGCGAGGCGGGGCCGGCGCCGGGGTGGAGGGTTGTCGCAGACCTGAAGTCCCGGCCCGCTGCAACGGTCTCCCTCTGGACGTGGGGCTGGATACGAAGATGACGGGGTCGGATGCCCCGGAGTTGGATACCCCGATCGGAAGGACGTGCCTCAGAGGCACACAGACAAGGCGCCAATGCTGTCGCGAACATCCAGACAGCGGGGCGAACAAAACGGCGGGGATGATGGACGATCGCCAATGATCGAAAAACATCCCCCGGGCGAGGGTCCCGGTCGGAATGGTGCACCATCCGGCGGGAACCTCCCGGGCCACCGGCCAGGCTGACGCAGAACACTCTTCGGAGGTGACTGCCAAGCCGGACCCTACGCCCGGTCGAACGTCGGACATCCTCGGGCCTGACCCGAGGACCGACGCCCGTCGCCGCCTTGCCAGAGAGACGCATGCAGCGGGAAAAGACGCCGAACGAGGCGCCGGAAGGAGCCACATAAACTACTTAGACAGGTTGCTTCTGGCGCCTCGTCCGAGACAAGTTTCAAGCCACCCGGAGGGAGACGATCCCGACCGGCGGCGAAGCATGCGGCGACCTATTTCCTCCCTCGCGGGGGGTGAAAGCGAAATCGAGGAATTGGCCCGATCAGGGCCAAATCTCAGATTTCGCAAGAGGGGGGCTCGGTAAGGTGAGCACCAACGGAACGCCGCCCCTCTCTTGGAAAATCAGAAGTTTAGGCGGCTTGCGCTCGCCTAAGCCTTCGACTTCCGTTCTCACCCGCAAGGGGGGAGATGAGCCCCGCCACCTTCCGCAATTCCCTATTTCGCCAATTCCCGAAACACCGAAAGGATCCCGACATGCCAGACCGACAAACGACCAAAGCGCCCGTCCCCGAACCGCTTACGCTGCGCCTGCTGCGCGACACCTTCGACAAACACGGCATCCCACTGCGCTGCCCGCGCCGCCAATGCCGGCGCAGCCGGCACTGCAGCGGCGCGGCACTCAGAACGGCGGCCCAGATCAACGCAGACGAAAGGCTGCCGCCCTGCGCCCTCAATGCCGACCCCGAGCGGCGCCGGCAGTTCCTGACCTGGGCAGCGGACATTCTGCCGCCACTTGATGACAGCACCGTCCCCGGCACATGGCCGGACGACACCAAAGCCGCCAACCACCTTCGCCAGGCGCTGGCGATCGTCGCGCGCATCCACAGCCGCCCCGGCCCGCATCCGGAGAGCGAAGGCAAGGCGCTGGCCGCCTGGCATGCCACGGACCCGGACCCTGAAGTCACCGCCCTCTGCCACCGCATCTGGCGCCACGCCAGGGTCGAGAACCGCTCAGCCGCCACATCGAGTGGTGTTCCTTCGCGTCGCCAGGATGCCTCCAGCCAGGCCCCCCAGGAGCCGCACGCATGACGGCGACGGTCCGACGCGCCCTCTCAAGGGAAGCGCGGTTTTTCGCCGCCGAGCCCCTCACCTTCGGGCGGGCGCGGCAGTGCCCCTCGAAGCACGCGGTCTCCGCTCTCCCCACCTGTGGGGGAGATGTCGGCGCAGCCGACAGAGGGGGGTATGCCGCAGGCAAGGGCTGCCGCCAACGGGACCGCCGGGCTAAGCCCTCCCCCTTGTGGGGAGGGTTTGGGAGGGGAAAGTGGGGAGGGTTTGAGCGGGGAAAGTGGGGAGGGTTTGAGCGGGGAAAGGAAGCCCCCCTACTCCGCCGCCTTCGGCAGATCCTCGGCCTCCACGCCGGGCGCCAGCGGCTCCATCTCGTAGGAATAGCCCTCCAGCATGGTATAGGCCCGCTCGATCGCGGCGATCTGCGCCTCGGCATTCTTGATCGCATCGGTAATCGACTGGGCCCGGGCGCGCAGCATCGAGCCGAGCACGTCGGCATCGGGCCGGCGGCCGAGCCGGTCGAGATGTTTGCGCACCCGCGCCCGGTGGCGCTCCAGCTCGAGAATGTGGAAACGGGCTTTGAGAATATCGTCGGTCAGCTTGCGGCGCAGGCCGGCCACCGGGTCGAAGGACCCCGGCTCGCGCTCGTCGAGGATCATGTCGTTGATCAGCGTCTCCAGGACCATGACGCCCTTGAGATCGGCGGGTTCGGCAAGCTGCGGATCATAACCCGTGTCGTCGAACACCCGCCGGCGTACCGGATCCTTCAACAGCTCGTAACAGGTGGAAATCTTCGCAAAGGCCTCGGCATCGCCGCCGCCATCGGGATGGGCGCTCTTGGCGAGCTTGCGATAGGCCGCCTTGATCGCGGCCTCGTCGGCATCGCGCGCCACGCCGAGGAGCTCGTAAGGGTCGATCATCGCGGCACCCGTTTTCGCCATACTCATCCACTCCCGCGTCCGCCCGGTTCTGCCCTGCCCCCGACCCATCCTCCCCTAAACCGGGATGGAGGCCGCTTCAAGACGGAACACCGCGCCGTCCCCGGCGGCGTTTGTGCCAGCCGAAGGTGGTCCGGTCCCGGAACGGCGGCGGCATGGCATCGTTACCACCCATCAAATCCCAAGGAATTCAGGTCCTTGGCGCAATTTTCCGCCCCGGACTGTGACTTTTCATACTTGCCAAGATTTCGAAATGACCCTACCTCTTATGGCGTTCGGGCAGCAATGATCCCGGAGACTGGACTGACTTGTATCGACCGCAGCTGCGGTCATGGGGGCCTTCTCCCGCCGGTAGACGTTCTTTCCCCGTTATCGCGATCCCTCGACGGTTCCGTTTCGGCGGAACTTCAACCAGCCGCTTCCGGTCCGCCGGCCGTGGCGAAGACGACCAACACGGGAATAAGGAACTCTCCCATGGCCACCAAGGGCACCGTTAAATTCTTCAACCAGGACAAGGGTTTTGGCTTCATCACCCCGGAAGGCGGCGCAAAGGACGTGTTCGTGCACATCTCCGCGCTCCAGGCTTCCGGCATGCAGACCCTGCAGGATGGCCAGCAGGTCACCTTCGACACCGAGCCGGATCGCATGGGCAAGGGCCCAAAGGCCGTCAACATCCAGTCTGCCTGATCCAAGATTTCGAATGGCGTCCCCCCGGGACGCCATTTTTGCTTCTGGGGCCAAAAAAACGCCGGAATGCAGGTCCAGAATCTATTCCGCAGCCGCTGGTCCGCTGGCAGCCATCTGTGTCTTAGGACCACCGGCAATGTCGACCGCCGCAAAGGCCTCGGCAATCAGTTGCGGCGACACGCCCGGCTTTGTCGCCTCCGACGACAGGATCTGCCGGTAACGCCGCGCACCCGCATAGCCCTGGAACAGCCCAACCATGTGCCGCGTGACGTGGTTCAGCCGCCCGCCCGACGCGATCACCCGCTCCGCATAGGCGATCATCGCATCGCAGACCCGGTCCCAGTCGACCGGCTTCGCCGGCTCCCGGTAGATGCGGGCATCCACTTCGGTCAAAAGCGTCGCATTGTGATAGCTCGCCCGCCCGAGCATGACGCCATCCATGACGGCCAGATGCTCTACGGCCTGATCGAGATCAGCAATCCCGCCGTTTATGCCGAGAAAGACGCCCGGGTTCTCCCGCTTCATCCGATAGACCAGCTCATAATCCAGCGGCGGAATCTCGCGATTTTCCTTTGGGCTCAGGCCTTTCAGCCAGGCCTTGCGCGCATGGATCCAGATCGCGTCAGCCCCAGCCCCAATAATCCGGGCCAAGAAATCGGGAAGCACCGCCTCCGGCTCCTGCTCATCCACCCCGATCCGGCACTTGACCGTTACCGGCACCGTCGCCACCTTCTTCATGGCGGACACACAGGCTTCCACCACCTCGGGCGTCTGCATCAGACAGGCGCCAAAGGTCCCCGACTGGACCCGGTCCGACGGGCAGCCGACATTGAGGTTGATCTCATCATAACCGTAATCGGATGCGATCTTCACCGCCTCGACCAGCTTGCCCGGATCAGATCCACCGAGCTGCAGCGCGACGGGATGCTCCTCGCGGTTGAACGACAGGAGCTTGTCGCGAGGCCCGTGAAGGATCGCATCTGCCACCGCCATCTCGGTATACAGGAGTGCACGGGACGAGAGCTGCCGGTGGAAGAAGCGGCAATGCCGATCCGTCCAGTCGATCATAGGTGCAACGGCAAAAACGGGAGCTTTGAAATAACTGGAGTTGTGTTTCACTACAGACACTTACGGCACTTTCTTTATCGTCTCATTTGCGCTTGTTCGGCGTCAATTCCGCCGATTTCGGTGCTAGACATTGGCACAATGTACCAATTCGTTTTCATCTACCAACTGAGGCGCGATCAGAGGCATTATCACGGCTCGCAAGCCAAGGATGGCAGCATCGGCCACATGGCACGAGTGCGGGTTGCCCGGGAAGGCCAAGCCTATCACGAGACCGAGACCTTTGACAGACGTCCGACGGCTGCAGCCTGGGTTTCAAGACGAGAACGGGACCTCTTCAAGACCCCGAGCCGTTGCCGATCTCAAAATGATGGTCCGACCACTTTGGCCAAAGCCACTGAGCGCTACACCGAAGAAACCATCAAGGATATTGGGCGCACAAGAGCGCAGGTCCTCACGGCGATCAGGAACGACGGCAATGCCGCTACGACACCGACCGGAAGAATGCGCCAGAACCTCAGCTTCAGCGAATGGCCTCTGTCTTCGGTGACGACAAAATGACGACCGATCTGTCGACCGCCTCACCCACCGTTGCCACATCCTCGAAACAGGAAACGACAACTTCCGCCGCAAACCGCGGCGTTCCTCTGCCCTAGACGATGCAGCAGTCGCGGCACCGATCAGTTCAACAGGCGACGATGGATTGCAATCACGCCCAGCGGTGCAGTGGCGAGGCGTCCCGCCGGCCGGCCTGACTTGTGCGGCTGCATAGCAGTGTCGATTGCCCCCATGTTCTTGGCTATCCTCACGGCAACATTTCCGAAATAATCGCCGGTGGCTGAAACGGGCGAGGACAGACATTGGCAGCAGAGACACAGAGCCGAAACGCAATCTCGGTCCTCATCGTTGAAGATGACGCACCGACGCGTCAACGGATCGTAAGCGCACTGAATGACAGTACCGATTTTGAGGTAAGGCAGGCTGCAACCTTCACCGAAGCCTGCGCCTGCCTTGCCCAGCAGTGTCCCGATGTACTCCTGACCGACATTCAGTTGCCAGACGGAAGCGGCATGGATCTCATTCGTCGAATCCGTCAGACATCCGAGCAAACGGAAATCATGGTGATTTCCATTCTCGGTGACGAGACAAGCGTCATTTCGGCCATTCTGCTCGGGGCCAATGGCTATATCCTGAAAGACGCGTTTCCAGCTGACATTGCTGATACCGTGCGCGACTTGCTGAAGGGCCACTCTCCGATTTCTGCCTCGATCGCCCGCTTCATTGTGCGTCGGACGCAATCGCAGGAGAGCGGCGCACCCCGATCTGACCTCAACACTGCCAAACTCACTGCGCGGGAGATCGACATCCTCTGGGGCATTGCCAAAGGCTACAGCTATGCAGATATAGCCGATCATTTGGGTATATCGCGGCAGACGGTACCTGGCTATATCAAGAATTTCTATCGCAAGCTTGACGTCAACACGCGCGGCGAAGCGGTATACGAAGCTCTTCAGCAAGGACTGATCCGCCTGTGAGGCCGTATCTGATACGCTCTGCACCTCCTCAACTTCGCCGCGTCGTGATGGCCGTCGGTTTTTTACTTCTGCAGCTGGCCATCGTCTTTATCTGCATACAGATCCGGCAAATTCCATTTCCTCGCCCTTCAGAAGCCTACCGCGTCGAGAAACTGTGGCGGGAAGAGGCCACGGACGACTGGCATCCTGTAATCCTGCCCGACTATCGGCCGACAGCCGGCATCACACCGACAAGCACGACCTATCGCGCACAGTTTCAGTGGTCGCCGAGCGATGCGGGAACGCCCATTGCGGTTTTTGTGCCACGCTTCACTACCACCATCGCAATTGCGATCAATGGCAGCATTATAGAAGACACCGCACGTGATCCCTCGAAACGGCGGCCGGATCGAAACACACCTGTGCTTGCACCAATTGCCCAAAGCCTCCTGAAACCCGGCAATAATCAAGTCACGATCACCTTGCAGGTCTGGGGACCGCTCCAAGGTTACCTCGACAGCCTCTATATTGGACCCGATCCCGTAATGCGGGCCGCCCATGATCTGCGGCAATTTCTGTTCGGGACCCTCCCTATGGTGCTTGGGGCTTGGCAGATCACCTTCGGTACAATTCTTGGTATGATCTGGCTCAATCGGCGTCATGACGCGATTTATGGCTATCTGGCATTTGCCACTGTACTGGGGGTCGTACAGCACTTCGCCGGCCTGCCTCGCTCTTCCATTGGGGCCGGGTTTCTGGGTGCGATGGGGCCGCTCGAAGCCGCGCTGATGCTTCACTACATATTGCTTTTGACAGGCCGGCCGATCCAGCGCTATCACGCATTGGCATTCTTGCCAGGTCTTCTGATCATCGTGGCGGCAGTATTGTTTTCCCCCCAGTATTTGCGCGTCATTTATCTTGTCCTAGGGCCGCCCTCGGTCGGCATCCTGATTGCCGCCGTTTGGCTCGTGCTGATGGCGGCGGTGTGGCAAGCGCGAACGCACGCCGTCTATCTCGCAACCATTTTCACAGCCGTGTTGAGTTGCTGGGCTCTCGACGTCATGACGTTGAACAATCTTATCGGCGGGGAACGTCTGTTTGTTGGACGCACCTCCTATTCGCTTGTGCTGATGGCACTGGGAGTATGGCTGATCTGGCGGTTCGTGCAGGCGCTCAAGGAGGCTGACGGATTCGCGGCAACCCTGGTGGAAAAAGTTGCAGAGGCTGAGAAGAAACTGCGCGCCAACTTCGCACGGGAGGAAGAGCGGGCGAGATCTGAAGCACTACTCGCCGAGCGCACGAGACTCATGCGTGACCTCCACGACGGGTTAGGCGGACAGCTGGTGAGCATCGTAGCGCTATCGGAACAGGCGAAACCATCAGGCGAAGCGATCGGCGATGCGGCTCGTGCGGCACTCAAAGACCTCCGACTGGTGGTCGACGCGATGGAGGAGATCAACGGGGATCTGATGTTAGCGCTCGCGTCATGGCGCGAGCGCATTGATACCCAGCTGCGTGCCCATCAGATGAAGCTCGATTGGGTAATTCGCGGTCACCAGGGTCTGCCGATCTTCAAGAACCTCCGATCCTGGCATGTCATACAGCTTATCCGACTGATGGATGAAGTGGTGACCAATGCAGTCAAACATTCAGGGGGGAAGCGAGTAGCGGTCATGATCGAGCCGGCCAGCGACGAGGCAGGACGGCCCGCAGGCCGCATCACCATTCAGGATGACGGCCATGGTTATGACGCCGAGAACCCGTCTTTGAACGGGAAGCCGCGAGCCCATGCAGGCCGCGGCCTCTTCAATATCCGCCGGCGAGCGGCGATGTGCGACATCCGAATGCTGATCCGGACAAGCGCGAGCGGTACGCGCATAGAATTGACACTCCCGGCAGAATTTCCAAAGCAGGTTGCCGAAGGCCATGGCGATGCGGCCCAACTCTTTGGGCCGACGCCTACGGCCCTACCCGGCGCATTTTAACGCTGAATTGGACTTTTGTATCAACGCACGCCGACACGATTGACCGGACCACCGCGGGTACCCGGGGCAACCCCAACGCCCGGAGCGCCAACCCCAGGCGCAACGCCAACGCCCGGGGCACCGACACCCGGCGCGCCCGCTACAGGCCGGGCTACGCAGCCAACTGGATAGCCTGGTCGCGTGCAATACACCGCTGTTCGCACCGCGGGACGGACAACACAACCTGCGGGGACACCAGGGGAAGTGCAATAGATGACCGCGACGGCCGGGGGGCGAACAACACAGCCCCTGGGTATGCCGACCGCCTTGCAGTATACGACGGCGGCGGCAGGCGCTGCAATCACGATCGGTTCTGAAACGGCGAAACCGGATGCAAAGGCGAGCGCGAGGGTTGCGCGGATAAGTACGGCGCGAGGGGCCATGATCATGTTCTCCAATTCTTCTTGTCGATGTTCGGTGCCTATCAGGGGCATCTGGACGACAAGTATGGACGCGAGTCTTGCGCCCGCACAGGCCATGATCATGGGGTAGAGGCGACGGCTCCCCCTCAGTACAGACAGGATCACACAGGCTGCTGCGCAAGGGGACAAGGCTTGCCATGATGATTGATCCAACGGCACAAGCAGCAACCTCGGCCCCGATGTCACTGGTCCCGCCAGATCCAGACCTGATCCAACACTTCGGTCGGCTGGTCGATCAATTCGAGAGCCGTATCCTGCAAAGCCTGCTGTCGGCGCCCCGCTTGGTTGCCGATCTGAGTGCCGCAGGCGCCCGTTTGCCGCTGGCCAATGACTTGCTTGTTCATTTGTTTGCGACCAGCCTGGTTCTCGTAGTCCTGTATTGCGGCGTTTCTTTCCTTAGCCGTTCACAGCGGCTTGCAGCGGCGCAAGCGCGCATTCCGGTCATCGCCATGTTACGACTGACGGCCTGGAGTCTCCTTCCGTTTCTGGTGACCGCGCTGGTGGCGCGCACCCTTCTTCTTTACGGCATGGCCGCTCCGGCGGAACAACATGCACTGGCGCGTGATATTGTCCTTGCGGTCGTCGTCTGGCTAGCTTCCGTCACCTTCCTCGATCTGGTCTTGCGCCCCGGTATTCCGCACCTTCGTCTCGTCGCACTGAACGAACAAGGGGCCCGGCGTGCCTTTTGCTGGGGTGCGGCGCTCCTCGCCTTTGCCCAATTTCAGGCAGCGTTACTCGAGACCATGGCTCTGGCTGGAATGCCCGTGTCATCGCTGACCCTGATGGCAGGCCTTGCGGCAACGACGCTTCTGGTTTTCGTGTTGCGCCTGCTGAGACGGCTGGGCCATGACGGGCTGCTGCCGCTCCTGCAGTTTGGCCTCGGCTGGGTCGCAATTCTCGGGGTTCTCCTTTGGATCGCCGGCTGGGTGATGCAGAACATGACGCTGTTCCAAGGCATGAAGGGACTGATCGTCGGCATCCTGATCGCACTGGCTTTCGACCGCTCGATCGCGCTCAGTATCATCCTGTCCCGCCGCCCGACGGTGATGCGGCTGTTGTTCGTCATCCGGGTTGTGGTGGACGCCGTCGTAATCGCTGTCATCCTGCGCGTGGTGGCCGGTTACTGGCTGGTCGGCAGTCTGTCCCTGGTCGATCCGGCACAATGGCCTGAATATTCCAGACGTCTCAACTTTGCCCTTGTCCTTCTTGTCTTTGCAGCGGGGCTTGCCGCACTCATTCACGCGATCATCGAAGCCCGCATCATGCCCCAGGAGGCACTCGGCTCTCTGGAAGACCAAGAGCTGCGCCAGGCGCGGGTTTCGACCGTCCTGCCGATCATCCGGTTCTCCCTTCTAGTGCTCATCGGCGGTGTCTTCTCGCTCGTTGCACTCTCCGCGCTCGGCATCGACACGACGCCGTTGATGGCAGGTGCAGGCATTCTGGGTCTCGCCGTCAGCCTGGGTTCGCAGGCCCTTGTCAAGGACGTGATTTCCGGCGTCTTCTGGATGCTGGACGATGCCTTCCGTCTTGGCGAAGACGTCGAGATCGACGGCAAGCCCGGTCGGATCGAACGCATCCAGATCCGCAGCCTGCGGCTGCGCGGCGGCGATGGTCGTCTTCACAGCATTCCCTATGGCCAGATCGAAGTCGTTGCCAGCCGCAGCCGAAGTTTGGCAACAGCCAGGATCACGATCAGGCTCAGTGAAAGCCCGAGCACCTCGCAGCAGGATCGTCTTCTTCGGCTGGTGGGATCGACGCTTCGCAGCGAACCTGCCATTCATACGGCGATTGTCGGCAAGATAGTGCTTTGCGAAGTTGTGAACGGTGCAGAGGCGCACGAGCTCGGTCTTAGCTTCAATCTATTGCGCGCTTCTGCGCCCGGGGTCCTCTCGCTCATCCCACCCCTCCTCCTTGAGGTCCTTCAGTCCACCAACTTTGCGCTGGCAGGGCGCACGGTCGACGTTCGTATGGTGGATACGCAGCCCAGCGAGGAGACGGCACTGCAAATAGCAGCGTCTACGCCATGATCATGGGATGGCGCCATGACGCGACCTGAACCAGGGTGCGCTCCACAATCGCACGGCGTCCGGCCGGATGCGCTTGAACTGGAGCAACGGAGTGCCCGTCTTGACGGCTGATCTTAGGGAAGCAAAGCAAGGGATTGCCAGCGGCATTGTGGTCCTGGCGCTCGTCCTTGCCGGGTGCTCTCCTGCAGATATGGGGCTATTGCAGCCGGTCCCTGCCGTTGATGCGCAAGCGCGGCAGCTGTCCATGCTGGCGGTCACGACGCGCAAGCCAGAAACCGACAAGAAGGGCTTTCTCTTCGGACACGAACGCGACAGCGCCGTGCACGTCGTTCGGTTGACGATGTCGATGCCGAAAGTTCGCAAGGCGGGCACTCTGCCGGTATCGGCCCGCGATCCCGATCCGAAAACGGAGATCACCCTCGTCACGGCGACACCGCTCACTTATGCCGCGTTCAAGGCCGAAGCGGCCTCACCCGTCGATCCTGCGCAAAAGACGACGCGCGCCATGATCTTTACCCATGGCTTCAATACCCGCTTCGATCAGGCCGCCGTTCGTTATGCGCAGATCATCGAGGATACTCACTTCGACGGTCGACCCATCCTGTTCAGCTGGCCCTCGGAGGGCAGTCCGACCGGCTATGGCTACGACAAGGATTCGGCCAATTACAGCCGCGATGCCTTGCAACAGCTGATCGATGGACTGGCTGAGGAAAAGAGCCTCGAGCGCATCGATATCTTCGCCCACTCCATGGGGACCTGGCTGACGATGGAGACGTTGCGCCAGATGGCGTTGTCGAAGGACAAGGCGGCGCTGGACCGGATCGGGACCATCATCCTGGCGGCTCCCGACATCGATTTCGATGTTTTCCGCACCCAAGTGAGCCAGCTCGGCCCGCTCGCCGGCCGCATCAAGGTCTATGTCTCGGCCGATGACCGCGCGCTGCAGCTGTCGCGCCGCCTTTTCGGCGGCAAGATCCGCGCCGGTGAGACGACCGATCTCGCCCAGTTCCGTGCACTTGGCATCGAAGCCTACGACATTTCCCAGGTGAAGGGCGGTTTCGGCAAGAACCACGGAAAGGCCTTCGGCGACGGCCAGACCATCGCCGGCATCGGTCGCACCCTGTCCAATCGCCCGGGTCCGATCACAACCGGCCTGCAGACACTCGTCGTCGCCGTGCCCAGGCTCGACGATGCCCTTCTGGCTGCGACCGACCAGAGCAGATTCTGAAACGCAAACCCCGTCTGACCAAGAGGAGAATTTCATGAAAACCCGCAACCTGATCCCCGCCGTCCTGTCTCTGTCCCTCTTCATGCCGCTTGCCGCCGAGGCGCAGCAGGAAGCCTTCATGGCGGCCGACAAGAACGGCGACACGCAGCTCGATTCCAGCGAGTTCAAGACCTTCATCGACGCACTGGCGGCTGCCGGCAAACCCATGGCCGTGAAGATCAAGGGGGCGGGACGTTATGGCATGGCCTTCGGCCGGATCGACAAGGACAAGGACGGCATACTGACGCCGACGGAACTTTCCGCGCTGAAGTGAGCCGTGCACACAGGACCTGCCTGGAGAGCCCATCATGAACCGCCTGATCGCCACATTCGCACTTGTGGCCTCCCTCATCCTTTCGACCTGCATGGCGCAGGCCGAAGAGGCGAAGCGCAAGGTCGTGGTCGAAACGCCCGAGAGTGTCGACATCACCCGATATCTGCAATCGACCGGATCGTTCAGCGCGGTCAACGCGGTCGACCTGGTCGCCCGCGTCTCGGGCACGCTTCAGGAGGTCCGATTCCGCGACGGGGATTTCGTCCGCAAGGGGGAGACGATTTTCGTCATCGAGCCGGAGCCCTATCGGATCAGCCTTCTGACGGCTGAGGCGGATCTGAAGCAGCAGCAGGCGAACCTCGAACAGGCGCAAGCGAATGCCGCCCGACAGGAAACCCTCTCGGCGCGGCAGGTCGTCTCCGAAAGCACACGGGAAAGCGCCGACACCCAGAAGCGGGTGGCCGAGGCACAGCTGACGGCGGCGGAGGCGAGGCTGCGCTCTGCCGCTCTCAACCTTTCCTATACCGAGGTGAAGGCTCCGTTCGACGGTATCTTGGGCGCGCGCTCGACGGATCCCGGCGCCTATGTCAATGCCGCCGCTGCACCGAGCCTGGCAACCTTGATCCAGCCCGACCCGCTTCATCTGAATTTTTCCGCCACGGAGCAGGAGGTCATCCTGATCCGCAAGGCGCTTGCCGGCCGCAAGATCAGCCCCAGCGAAGGCAATCCGATCCGGGTGGAAGCCGCTCTCTCCGAAGGCGGCGGATACGGCTATGCCGGAACGCTCGACTATATCGCGCCTGAGATCGACCGAGCAACGGGCACGCTCGGCCTTCGGGCGGTCTTTCCGAATTCGGACCGCTTCCTGTCCTCCGGCATGTTTGCAAGAGTGCGCATCCCTCTCGATACGCGCCGCGTGGTGACCGTTGCCGAAATGGCGATCACCAGCCTGCAGGGCACGCACAGTGTCCTCGTGGTGGACGATAAGGGCGTCGTCCAGCAGCGCAAGGTGACGCTCGGCGACAAAACGCCGGAGGGACGGCGCGAGGTTCTCTCCGGGATCGGCGAGGCGGACCGCGTCGTCACGCTCGGTCTCGGCGGCCTGCGTCCAGGACAGGCGGTCGAGATCGTCGACCAGATCTGACACTTCCCCATTCGTCTGACAGGGAGCCCCCAATGGCCCGGCTTTTCATCGATCGCCCGGTTCTGGCGAATGTGATCGCCATCCTGACGATCATCCTGGGGCTGGTGGCCCTCATGCGCCTGCCGGTCGCACAATATCCTGATGTCGTCCCGCCATCGATCCAGGTGACCGCGCGTTATCCCGGCGCCAATGCGGAAACCATCGTTCAGGATGTCGCGCTTCCCATCGAAAGCCGCGTCAACGGGGTCGAAGGCATGCTCTACATGCAGTCGACCGCGACCAGCGATGGTGCCTATACGCTGACCGTCACATTTGCGATCGGCACCGACCCGGACGAGGCACAGATCCTGGTGCAAAACCGCGTGGCCGGGGCCGTGCCGCTTCTGCCGGATGCCGTCCAGTCGCAGGGCGTCCAGACCGCAAAACGCTCGACCTCGATCCTGGCCATCGTCGCGCTCACCTCCGACAATCCCGATCACGACAGCCTGTTCATGGCGAATTACGGCACGATCAGCCTGGTGGACGAGATCGCCCGCGTGCCCGGGATCGGCGCCGTCAACGTCTTCGGCGCGGGCAGTTATGCTGTCCGCATCTGGATGGATCCGCAGAAGATGGCCGCCCGTGGCCTGGTGCCCTCCGACGTGATGTCGGCCATCCGCCAGCAGAGCCGGACCTCGTCTGCCGGACAGCTGGCGCTGCCGCCCGTGCCGGCCGGGCAGGAGTTTCAGTACACACTGAAGCTTGCCTCCAAGCTCGAAGACGTCGGTGATTTCTCCGGCATCATACTCAAGGTGGGCGACAACGGGGAGATCGTCCGGCTCGCCGATGTGGCGCGCGTGGAACTCGGCGCACAACAATACAGCCAGCAGTTCGCCATCGACGGCAAGCCTGCGGCGGGCCTTGCCCTGTTCCTTCTGCCGGATGCCAACGCGCTGGAGACGATCGCCGCCGTCAAGGCGCGCATGGCCGAGCTTTCGGCTCAGTTTCCGCAGGGCCTTACCTATTCCGTGCCCTTCGACACGACGCTCTTCGTCTCTGCCGCAATCGGCGACGTGTACCATACGCTGATCGAAGCCGCGGTGCTGGTGCTCCTGGTCATTCTGCTCTTCCTGCAGAACTGGCGCGCCACCCTGGTGCCGGCGACGACGGTCCCGGTCACCATCATCGGCGCTTTCGCGGCTCTCGCGCTGTTCGGCTTCTCCATCAACCTTTCCACGCTGTTCGCCATCATCCTTGCGATCGGCATCGTCGTCGATGACGCGATCGTCGTGGTCGAAGCGGCCGCCAAGCATATCGAAACAGGCGTGGCCCCGCGGGAGGCGGCCGCACGCGCCATGGACGAACTCTTCGGCCCGATCATCGGCATCACGCTCGTGCTGCTCGCCGTTTTCCTGCCGGCCTCCTTCCTGCCGGGTCTCAGCGGCGAGATGTACCGGCAGTTCTCGCTGGTGATCGCCGCGACGGCGCTGATCAGCGCCGTCAATGCGGTGACGTTGAAGCCGACCCAATGTGCCCTGTGGCTGAAGCCGCATGCGGAGGGACGGCGAAAGAACCTCCTCTATCGCGGTTTCGACCTTCTCTATGGCGGACTGGAGCGCCTCTATGTCCGTCTGATCCGCCGGATGCTGGACTTCAGCCTCATCCTCTCCGTTCTGGCGCTGCTGCTGGCCGGCCTTGCGGTAGCCTTACTCGCCCGCGTCCCGACCGCTTTCCTCCCGATCGAGGACCAGGGCTATTTTCTGGTGTCCGTCCAGCTTCCGGAAGGGGCATCGCTGGAGCGGACGTCGGCGGCGCTCGAGGATGTGCGGCGGCGCGTCGAGGACATGGAGGCGGTCGACACCGTGGTTGCGATCAGCGGACTGTCTGCCCTGAACGGCAATGCGAGTCTCGCCAATGCTGGCGTGGCCTATGTCATTTTGAAAGACTGGAGCGTGAGAGCCGAAGGCGAGGATTTGCTGTCGCTCTACACCGCCCTTCGCGAGCGGCTGGGCAACCTTCCCGATGGCCAGGCGCTCGTCCTGCCGCCCCCGCCGATCCAGGGGATCGGCAATGCCGCCGGTTTTGCCCTGCAGATCCAGTCGCGGGATGGCAACTTCGACTACGAGCGTCTTGCCGAAGTCGGGGCGAGCGTTGCGCGGATCGCAGCCGGCGATCAGACCTTTCGCGAGGCCTTTAGTCCCTTCCGGGCGGATGCGCCGCAATATGCGGTGCTGATCGACCGCGTGAAGGCGCATAGCCGGAACGTCGATGTCGGTCAGGCCTATGATACCGTCGGCCAGTATATCGGCTCCTCCTATGCCGGTCAGATCAATCTGTTCGGACGCGTCTTCCAGGTCTATGTGCAGGCGGATGCGGAGCGGCGCATCACCGTCTCCGATCTCGAACAGCTGCGGCTGCGGAGCTCGACCGGGCAGATGGTGCCACTCGGCGCCATCGCCGAGGTTCAGGCCGTGACCGGTCCCGCCCTGATCAGCCTCTACAACCTCTATCCCTCCGCGCAGATCATCGGCTCGCAGGCCACCGGCTTCTCGACCGGGCAGGCGCTCGACCGGCTGGACGAGATCACTCAGGACTTGCTACCGGACGGCTATTCGAAGGAATGGACGGCGGTATCCTACCAGGAGCGCGTGCTGGGCGGGCAGATCTATCTCGTCTATGCGCTGAGCCTGCTGCTCGTCTACATCGTGCTCGCCGGCCAATATGAAAGCTGGTGGGCGCCGGTCGGCATCATTGCCACAGTGCCGCTCGCGCTGATCGGCACCGCGCTGACCTTGCTGGCCGTGAATGCCTCGGTCAACCTCTATACGCAGATCGGCCTCGTCCTGCTGATCGCGCTGTCCGCCAAAAATGCGATCCTGATCGTCGAGACTGGACGTCACCTTCGGTTCAAGGAGGGACGGAGCATTGTCGAAGCGGCGCTCGAAGCGGCGGGATCGCGTTTCCGCCCGATCCTGATGACATCGATCGCCTTCATTCTCGGCGTGGTGCCGCTGGTGCTGCAGACCGGCGCCGGAGCCAGCGCCCAGAAGTCGATCGGCATTGCCGTCCTCACCGGCATGCTGGGTTCCACCTGCCTGACCGTCGTCTTCGTGCCGCCCTTCTTCGTCGTCCTGCAACGAATCGAAGAATTTTTCCGAAAGAAGCCGATGATGGTGAAGACGTGACGGCGGTTTCTGTCAGCTGTTGAGAGGCTTAAAGCGCGTGCGGCGCGCAGCGGCAGAAGCGATGATATCCTTGTCCGACATGAGCCAGTGGGCCGTCGGCCAGCGTCTTGCAGAGGTCGGCGCCCGTCGCGACCAATGATTCTGGCTGGCTCCATTCCGCCGATTCGGCGATCGCCATTTCCAGGGAAACACCATCATGACGGGCTTCGAGCGGAGCTGCTCCCAATGCGGTGAAGGCAGGTAGCGTTTCGGTGACATTTGTCCTGGTTCCGGCGATCCGTTGATCATGCAGCCCGTTTCGCTTCGCCGCATACGCTCCTGGCGGGTCTGCGGCAGGTCAGCATAGGTAAGAAGGGCATCAGCCAAGACGCCTCCTAGCTGTCCAGGCCGATCACCTTTTCCAGCTTCTCCCAGGTATCGTCCATCGCATAGGCGGCGAGAAACGGCAGGTTGATATGGCCGTAGAGGGGCGAGAGCTGCCATTCGGCCTCTTCCTCGTCGACGCCCGCCACCTGCTGGAGGAAGATGACCGAGGCAAGTCCGGTGCGGTCGGCGCCTGACATGCAATGGACGAGGATCGGCTGTTCGGCGCTCTTCAAAAGCGCCAGCAATTGCTGCGTTTTTTCCGGCGTCAGATCCTTGCGCGCGGACATGCCGAAATCGATATGCGTGGCGCCATGGGCCGCTGTCGCTGCGACCTCGTCGTCATACCAGCCTTTGCCGACACCTTCGCCGCGCAGGTTGATCACGGTCTTGATGCCGTAGCGGTCGATCTCCTCGCCGAGCCGCACGCCCGAGAGCTGGGCGGACCGATAGAACCGACCGGGAACGACCTCGTGAAAATTACCGGACAGGATGAGAATGCCGACATAGGCGCCGAAGAGCGCGGCCAAAGAGACAATCGAAAGGCCGGTGCGAAACACAACCCTGCGCCAGCGCGACCGATCCCGCACAGATCGGTCGGCAGTTTGGCCAGTATCGTCAAGCCCGCCCATCAACATCCTCATCATCCCGACAGCCTTGTTCGAAATCGGCCATGGAACTCAATTCAGACCTTTCGATGACGCCAAAAGCCGCCCTCTGTCTTGCATCGCCAAATGTGCTTCACCAGTTGCAGCCAGCGGAGCAGACGCGACAGCCCAAATACAACAGCACTATATTCCCTTGCGACATCTGATGAGTTTTCACACCCGCATCAGGAGGCTCGTCTATGCCGCGATGACAAAAGGGCAGCCGCGCTGCTTTCGGCGTCACAACAGCCCGAGTTCCGCCAGCTCCCGTTTCAGGTCATCGGGCATGTCCTCGATATTGGCGCCCGAGGCCGCAAGATCGCGCGGGGCGGCATCCGCATCGAGATAACGCCACCCCTGGAATGGACGGCGCGGCGCGGGGGCGACTTCGATGACCTCGGGTCCCAGGATCAGCTCGCAACGGGATATCCCGTCGCCACCTGTGAAGGTCTTGATGTCCAGGAGTTTTTGCCGGGCCGAGAGCTGACCCTTGATGATCCAGTAGAGCGAGCCGCCGTCGAGCAGTTCTTCCATGCGCTTCGGAACCATGCGGGTGACATGCGAAGAATGCGGCTCCAGCCCCGCCGCGACCGCCACGAGGCAGCGTTCGGCGACCCAGTCCCGCAGGTCGTCAATGGTGTCGGCTCCGACGCAGAGTTTTAGGAGATGGAGTGCCATGCTCTCCGGGATAGCGGGTCTGACCTCAGGGTCAAGGGCAAGGGTGTCGCAGGGGGGCGGTGCTCAACAGTTTCGGTGATTTCTCGACACGGCGTCATCCTCGGGTTTGTCCCGCGGATGACGCCGTAGATGGTATCACGACAGGAGCAAAGCCCCTGCCCGCTTCAACATTCGACAACGTTGACGGCGAGGCCGCCGAGCGAGGTTTCCTTGTATTTCTCGTTCATGTCGTTGCCGGTTTGACGCATGGTTTCGATCGCGGCATCAAGCGGCACAAAATGGACGCCGTCACCCTTGAGCGCCAGTGATGCGGCGGTGACGGCTTTCACGGCACCGAGCGCGTTGCGTTCGATGCACGGGACCTGGACGAGACCCGCGACAGGATCGCAGGTCATGCCTAGATGATGTTCAAGTGCGATCTCGGCGGCGTTTTCGATCTGCTCAGGGGTACCGCCCATGACGGCGGCGAGACCGGCGGCAGCCATGGCCGAGGCTGAACCGACTTCGCCCTGACAGCCGACTTCGGCGCCCGAGATCGATGCATTGTGTTTGATGATCCCGCCGATGGCAGCTGCCGTCAGCAGATAATCGCGAATGCCGTCCTGATCCGCGTCGGGATGGAAATGCAGGTAATAGCGGATGGTCGCCGGAACGACGCCGGCTGCCCCATTGGTTGGCGAGGTGACGACGCGGCCACCGGCCGCATTCTCCTCGTTGACCGCCATGGCATAGACCGACAGCCAGTCATTGGCGAGAACCGGGTTCAGGCGGTTGGAGCGCCACTCCTCCTGCAGCTTGTCGTGGATCGATTTGGCGCGCCGGCGAACTTTCAGGCCACCCGGCAGCTGCCCGTCCTGTCGCAAACCGCGATCGATGCAGCTGAGCATTGCATCCCAGATCCGGTCGAGCCCGGCATCAAGATCCTCGCGCGAGCGCACCACTTCCTCGTTGGCCCGCTTCATCTGCGCGATGGTGAGCCCGGAGGATGCGGCCATAGCCAGCATTTCCTTGGCCGAGGCAAAGGGATAAGGCACCTTCTGGCTCGAGGCCTGCTTCTTCTGCTTTTGCAGGGCAAGAAGCTCGGTATCGGTGACGACAAAACCGCCGCCGATCGAATAATAGATCTGGGTCAGCAGAACGCGGCCGTCCTTGTCGAGTGCCGACAGCCGCATGCCGTTGGCGTGGCCCGAAAGCGGCGTCTTCTTATCGTAGACGAGATCGTCCTTCGGCTGGAAATAATAGGAGGGATGCCCGGGGGGCGTGACGCGGCCTGTGCGCTCGACCTCGGCGATAATGCCCTCCATGCGATCCGGATCAATACTGTCAGGCGCCTCCCCCATCAGCCCGATGATCACGGCATTGCCGGTGCCATGGCCGATGCCGGTATAGGCGAGCGAACCGTGCAGACTGGCCTTGAGCGCCGCGACATGGGCGCCGGCCGGGCGAGGCCACTGGTCTGAAAGGATGAGGTCGAGAAACCGGTTGGCCGCCGTCATCGGACCCATAGTGTGGGAACTCGAGGGGCCGACGCCGATCTTGAACACGTCGAAAACCGAAAGAAACATGAGGCTCCTCGCATGCAGTCATCAAAGCGTAAACGCTAAAGCATCGCCTGTCACGAATGCGCCTTGCAATCGACATCGGCTTTCATGGCCGCGACATGACGGAGATGGTGTTCGGGAGCCTGAAAAGCAAACAGCGCGGTCGAGACGACCGCGCTGTTTGGAATGCTGCATGTGAAGTGTCAGATGCTGCCGAACAGATAAGCCAGGCAAAGGACGCCGGCGAAACCCATGAGAGCGCGAAATGTGACACCCCAACACGACTTCTGGAAACTGCTTTCCATGGAAACTCCAGATGAAGTCACTTGGTGATTAAAGCCGTCCCCCGACCGCTTTATGGACCCTCATGTATTAAAACCCGGCCCGTTTCGCAACTGCAAAAATGGCAAAAGCATGGCGCATTTTGCGCTGCAGGCATGCGTTGCGTGCATGGATATGTGAAATTACAATGTGATAGCCAGGGCGATCGTTAACAACATCCGCCTGATGGCCGCCCCAATTCGGGCCAAAATCTTGAAACTGGTTAATTGCCATTGTGGAGAACCGCGGGCGCGGGATAATTCCGCGAGCCAGAAGGGGGAATCGTTTGATGCTCGTCGCCGATTATGCTGCTCTCGCGCTGTTCGTGCTGCTCTGGGTTGCCTATGCCTGGATCACCGGCAGCCGCCGCATCCTGTCTCGCACCAGCCTGACCAAGGCCATGGCCGAACGGCGCCGGGACTGGATCCTGAATTCGCTTAACCGCGACCTGAAGATGATCGACACTCAGATCATGGGCGGATTGCAGAACGGGACGGCCTTTTTTGCTTCGACCACCATCTTTGCGATTGGCGGCTGCTTTGCCCTGTTGGGCGCGACCGAGCAGGTGGACGCGATCCTGAAAGACATACCCTTCATTGTTCAGGGCGGCCGGGCGACTTTCGAATTGAAGGTCTGCGGGCTGATCGCGCTGTTTGCCTATTCCTTCTTCAAGTTCGGCTGGTCCTATCGGCTCTTCAACTATTGCACCATTCTCTTTGGCGCCATCCCGATGACCGACGAGGCGCGCGAGCATCCGGCGCGCACCATGGCCGCGGCTGAGCGTGCGATCCAGATGAACATCATCGCCGCCAGCCACTTCAACATGGGCTTGAGGGCGATCTTCTACTCGATCGGCTATCTCGGCTGGTTTGTCAGCCCCTGGATCTTCATGCTGGCATCGGGCACGGTCTTCGTGGTGCTGATCCGGCGACAATATTTCTCGGAGGCGCGCCGCGCGCTTCTGAACGATCTGGCCGACTGACCGACAGGGCTTCAAGGAGACCGGGGACAACCTGCTGCCGGTCATGAAATCGCCGCCTTTGCACGATGAGCCACGGCCACGAGCGCAGGCCGCAGACATCGCGGCGATCAGTACGACCGATGGAGGACGACGCGTGCCAGACAGCATTCCGGACAACGCGCAGACTTCGCCCGAGATCACCCGCGCACGGCCCCGCCTGCTCTGGCTGGACGCGTTCCGCGGTCTGGCGCTCATCGCCATGGCGTCCTACCACTTCAGCTGGGACCTGGAATTCTTCGGCTATCTCGCGCCGGGCACCTCCACCGAAGGTTTTTTGCGGTTCTACGCCCGCTCGATCGCCTCTACTTTCCTTTTCCTCGCCGGCTTCAGCCTCGTGCTCGCGCACTACCCGAAACTGCGCGTTGAGGCTTTCCTGCGCCGCTTCGCGGTGATCCTCGCCGCGGCGCTTGCGATCACGGCAGCCACCTGGTGGTTCGTGCCGGATGGACTGATCTTCTTCGGCATCCTGCATGCCATGGCGCTCGGCAGCCTGGTGGGTCTGGTTTTCCTGCGCCTGCCGGTGATCGTCACGCTTGCAGTCGCACTTTGCGCCATGGTGCTGCCGAACGTCTATCGCTCGCCGATCTTCGACACGCCGCTTCTGTGGTTTGCCGGTCTCTCGGAACACCTGCCCCGCTCCAACGACTATGTGCCGCTCTTCCCCTGGATCGGAGCGCTTCTGATCGGGATTGCGGTCGCCCGCCTGCTGGTGGACTACAATCTGCTCGCCCGCCTGACGCGCCTGCCGGAAGGCCCCGCCTGGCTGCGCTGGGGCGGAAGGCATTCGCTCACCGTCTACCTGCTGCACCAGCCAGTGCTGATCGCGTTGGTTTTTGCCGCAAGCCAGGTCGTGCCGCCGCCGGCGCCGGATCCGATCGAATCCTATATCGGCAGCTGCGAGCCGGCCTGCCAACAGCAAGGAAATTCTGCCGAGATCTGCAAGGCTTTCTGCGCCTGTACGCTGGACCGTCTGCAGGCCCAGAGCCTGCTGGAACCGCTCCAGTCTGGCGCAATCTTGCCGGATCAGGATGAGCGTATTCTGGCGCTGGCCTCCGAATGCACAGCCAAGATACAGACCACGCCGTAACGGGGAAATTCATCATGAATGCCTACCGTGCGAAGCCCCTGCGTTATCCCTGGCCGCCGTTGATTTACGGTGGCGCCGTGACCCTGGCACTGGCCGCCGAACGGCTGGTTGTGCCGCTCCCGCTCTCGTCACCGAGCCCCGTCCTGCTGCCGATCGCCGGCTTTGCGCTCGCGCTTCTCGCCGTCAGCCTCGACATATGGGCGGTGAAGACGCTCCTGGAGCGGCAGACGGCCGTACTCGGCACGGGCTGCGCCCGACATCTCGTCACCTGCGGTCCCTTCCGCTTCACGCGCAACCCGATTTATCTCGGCTACACGCTGCTGACACTCTCGATCGGGTTGATCAGCGCCAGCGCCTGGTTCCTGCCGGCCGCGATCCTGGCCGCCCTCACCGCCCAATGGGCGGTGATCCGTTGCGAGGAACAGCACCTCGAACAGCGGTTCGGCTTCGACTACGAATGTTATTGCAAGCGCACCCGACGGTGGATCTGAACAAATGCGAGAGGAGGCCTAGAAGAGCTGTCTCAGCTGCCGACGCCGATTTCGACGAGGCGGGTCAGACAGGCTTCTTCGGCCTGATCAAGTTCCGTCAGAGTCTCGTCGATATCACGGCGCTTCTGGCGCAGGTCTTCGCGCTTCTCGTCGATCTTCTTCATCATCAGCTTGAGCTGGCCGATTTCGCCCGGCGGCTCCTTGTAGACGTGGACGATTTCGCGGATCTCGTTGATGGTGAAGCCGATGCGCCGGCCGCGCAGAATTTCCTGCAACAGACGCCTGTCCGCAGCACGGTATAGGCGCGTGCGACCGCGCCGCTCCGGATGAATGAGGCCTTCGTCTTCGTAGAATCGGAGCGTGCGCGTGGAAACGCCGAATTCACGCGTCAGCTCTGTTATGCTATAATACTTCTTCACGTCCGGTTCGTCCCTGTGCGTCGGGACATAATATTGACTTTTACGTACAAGTCAATTTTTGCGACAGTTACATGAACCACCAGGTGGCAAGACCGAGGAACGAGAAGAAGCCGGTGATGTCGGTGACGGTGGTGACGAAGACGGCAGAGGCCACGGCCGGATCGGTGCCGATGCGGTCCAGCAACAGCGGAATGAGGATCCCGGCAATCGCCGCCGCCATCATGTTGATCAGCATGGCGGCTGCGATGATGCCGCCGATATTGGGGTCGTGAAACCAGAAACCGGCAACGATCCCGATCAGCACGCCGAAGATCATGCCGTTCAGAAGCCCGACACCTGCTTCGCGTCGCACGACCCGGACGGCATTGTGAATGTCGAGATTGCGGGTGGCGAGCGCCCGCACCGTGACCGTCATGGTCTGCGAGCCCGCGTTTCCGCCCATGCCGGCCACGATCGGCATCAGGACGGCGAGCGCCACGATCTGCTCGATCGTCGCCTCGAACAGCGAGATCACGGAGGCCGCGAGGATCGCCGTCACCAGATTGACCGCGAGCCACGGCACCCGCGAGCGCGAGGTCTCAGCCACGCTGTCCGAGAGTTCTTCGTCGCCAACGCCGCCGAGGCGCAGCAAGTCCTCCTCCGCCTCTTCCTGGATGACGTCGACCACGTCGTCGATGGTCAGCACGCCGACGAGCCGGTCGTTTTCGTCGACGACGGCGGCCGACAGAAGGTCGTATTGTTCGAAGAGCTGCGCCGCCTCTTCCTGGTCCATTTCGGCCGGGATCGGGTGGTTGGTCTCGTGCATGATGCTCTCGATCTTCACCTGGCGCTTGGTGCGCAGGATCGCATCGAGCTTGACGGCGCCGAGCAGTTTGAAGGTGGGATCGATGACGAAGATCTGCGTGAAGTTTTCCGGCAGCTCTTCTTCCTCACGCATGTAGTCGATCGTCTGGCCGACCGTCCAGAACGGCGGCACGGCGACGAATTCCGTCTGCATGCGCCGGCCGGCCGAGCTTTCGGGATAATCCAGTGCCCGCCGCAGGCGCACCCGTTCGGTGAACGGCAACTGGGCGAGGATTTCCTCGCGGTCATCGTCGTCGAGGTCTTCGAGAATGTAGACGGCGTCGTCCGAATCGAGATCGCCGATCGCGGCTGCGATCTGCTCGTTCGGCATCTGGTCGACGATCTGCATGCGGATCGCTTCGTCGACCTCGGTCAGCGCCGTCATGTCGAAATCGTCGCCGAGCAGGCGCACGAGGGCGACGCGCTGGTCCGGCTGGATCGCCTCGATCAGGTGACCGAGTTCCGATTCGTGCAGCTTGGCCACATGCTGGCGCAGGAACAGCACATCACGATCGGCAATCGCTGCGCCGACCATGGTCAGGAACTCGTGGCGGATATAGCCTTCGTCGTCGTAGATGTCGGCCTGAACCTCTTCGGCCACCGGGCGGTCGAGGATGTCCTCTTCGGTCTCTGTCATCTGCCCGCCCTCGCCTGCCCTGAAGCCCTGGTTCGCTGCCCCGGAGAATGGCGGCAAAAATCCTCATGTCAACAATCGGATAGCGCGATACCGCAATGCCTGTTCAAAGCTGCGTGCATGCTGCTACCCTGATTTTATTGCCCGGTCCAGCCTACCGGGCAGAGCCGTCTCCAGAAAGCCTGAGCCCCGTGACCCTGCTGACCATCTGCCGTTATCCGGACCCCGCCCTCAAAACACTCTGCACACCGGTAGCCGACTTTGACGCGGCACTGGTTTGCCTGCTCGACGATCTCGATCAGACGATGAAGGCCGCCCCCGGCGTCGGCATCACGGCTGCCCATTGTGGCATATTCAAACGGGTCGTTGTGCTCGACCTGCCGGAGATCGGCGGACGGCGTGACTTCGTTAATCCGGAGATCCTGGAGACATCGGTCGAGACCATGACCCACGTCGAAGGCAGCGTCTCCATGCCAGGCTTCACGGAAGAGGTGACGCGGCCACGCCGCATCACGCTGCGCTACCAGACGACCGACGGCAGCGTGAGCACCGAAAACTTCGACGGTTTCCCGGCCATCTGCCTGCAGCACGAGGTGGACCAGCTGGATGGTATCTTCTGGATCGGGCGTCTGTCGCGGTTGAAGCGCGAACGGCTCTTGAAGAAATGGGAGAAGGCGAGCCGCTGAAGGTGGTGATGCCGAACAAAAGCGCGGCCAAGACGTTGATCTGCATCTCTCATGATGAAGGAGCCATGCCATGGCCAAGGATGACCGCAAGACCGACTTCTCCACCGAAGAGGAATTCCGCGACGACGACCAGCGCAACATTGCCGATGGCTGGCCCTATGCCGATGGCGAAGGCGCGACAGCGGCCCCGATCGCAAATCGGGGTTATGGTGAAACGGGTGCCAATTTCGACCAGGATCGCAACCAGGGCTTTCGCGTCGACAATGTCAACGCCGACGGCTTCGAGCCGGAGCCGGCGATCCCGGTCCTGCCGACCACAGACGGGCGCGAGGATGACGACCAACTCGAATCCGATGTGGCAACAGCGCTGGAAGACTTCGATGACGTGGTGCTGAACGGGCTGGACATCCACGTCGACGCTCATGTCGTGACCCTTCGGGGCGCAGTCGACACCGCCGAGGAGCGCCGCAAAATCGAGCTCAAGGTACTCGGAGTGACCGGCGTGAGCCAGGTCAAGAACTTCATCACTACGCTCGGCGTCGACAGCCATATCCCCGACGAGGATTGAGGGCAGCACTTTGCGCCGCCGAACGGATCAAACAAAAAGCCCGGCGAGAGTCGGGCTTTTTGTTTTCAACCGTGTCTATGAGATCCGGTGACCGCTGGACCACATCTCAGGACAAGACAAACTTTCCGGCGCGCGGACCGCTGAGGATCACCTGCCAGCTCCGCTTGTTGTCGAAGTTCTGCCGGGCAAGGAACGTATAGCCGGTGGATTTCCAAGATTTGACCGAGCCCGACAGGTTATCGAGAATGTAGTCCCCGTCGCTGAGACGGGCCATCAGGACTGCGTGATTGTTGCCGCGACGATCGAGCACGACGGTCATGGCGAGCTTGTTCGCCGGAAAGCCCGCATCGATCAGCTGCTTCTTCTTCGCCAGCGCGTAGTCTTCGCAGTCGCCGCGATTGTTGGTCGGCAGCACCCACTGATCCCGCCCCATGTCATGAACCGGACGAACGCGGGCATTGACCGCGCGGTTGACGGAAGCCAGCAGGTTTTTCGCCTCTCCGTCGGCCAGTGTCTTGCCGCCCTTGTTGGCACAGAGCCAGTTGTAGCGTGAGCAGGCGCCGGCAAAGCCCTTCGGCGCCATGATGGAGCGCTGCGCCGGAATGAACGAACCGGCATACCCGGTGGAAGCGGTGGAAACGAGCGTCGCCACACAAAGCGCGGCCGCCAGAAGCTGTTTTTTCATGTCGATCCCCTGTCCCTTGCGGCCATTTGGCCCGCTTGTTGTGGGGATGGTTGTAGCGCGGCACCCGTTCCGGTCCGGTGAAGTCGATCGATAAAAATTTATACAACGCTATTTTTCAAATTTCTTTGGATAGGAATCGACCAAAGGACATAAAAAAATCGCCTAGATTCAGGCAACGAAATAACAAATTATTTCCATCGAGAGTTATATTTCATCGAAGGCAATACAACAGCAAAAAACATCTGTCCTGATCGAAAACAGCCACCATGGGCTGTCAAATTAATAAACGTTTAACCGTTTACCACACGGATTTCATTTTGGTCTTACCCAAAAATGGTCTTTGTCAACAGCTGACGGATCACCTAACAGGGCACATTAGCAATTCATCAACTCTAACAGAGGGTTAACAATATGAAGAAAGTCGGCGTTCTGGTCGCCATCAAGATGGCTGCCCTGCTGGCTGGGACGGCACTGTCGTCCGGACCTGTTTCCGCGCAATCCGTCATCGACTGCAATGTCGTTAAGCCTGGCACTGTCGAGGCGGCCCTCTGTACGCCGACGGCGACCCTACCGAGCGATTTTGTCACCACCATCAATGACCGCGACGGCAGCAAGAACCGTTTGGTGCAGACGGTTGTGAAGCCGACGAAGCCCGGCAGTGAAGTCGAGATCCCGGTCGACGAAACGCCGGTTGACGACGGCAACGAGGAAGACCCGTCTGCTGACACGCCGCCTGTCGACACGCCTCCTGTCGAGACGCCGACATTCCCACCGGCGAAGCCGCCCTTCGAGGTTCCGCCGGCACCCCCTCTCGACCTGCCGACTCCCCCCACCGAGCTTCCGCCGGCACGCCCGGGCGATCCGCCGGTGTCTACGCCGGACCAACCGCAGCAAGAGGAGCCATCGGCGCCAGTCGAACACGGAAAGCCGGATGAAACCGGCCCGAAAGTCGAACACCCAAACAATGGTGCCGACAACAACACCGGAGAAAACAACGGTGGCGGTGACAACAACGACACGTCCGGCAGCCCCGGCAATAGCGGCGACACACCGGCCGGCAACGGCGGCAATGGCGGCAGTGGCGGCAATGGCGGCAACACCGGCGCTGACGCCGGCGGCGGGGCCGGCAATGGTGCCTCGGACAATGGTGGAGGGACAGGTGCCGGTGGAAACGCTGGTGGCAATAGCGGTGGAAACGCCGGCGATAATGCCGGCGGCACTGGCGCCGGAGCCGGCGGTTCCCAGGGCCAGAACAACAATGGCGGCCAGAACAACCAGGGCGCCAACAATCAGGGCGGCACGAACAACGCCGGCGGCACCGCTCCCGGCAACAGCGGCAACGCCCCGGGCCGCAACAAGAAGTGATTTGTTGGGTTATCGGCAAGCGTCATGCCCGGCTTCATAGCCGGGCATTTTGTTTGTTCATGTGCTAGAGCCGTTGATGAGCCAACGCGCAGGCTCGGCAAGGCGTCTGTGGGGCATGCTCCTGCGAGGCACCTCCGCCGACGCAAAGCGCGGCGGCGTTCGCAACCCGTGAAGGGAATGATATGGACGCGCATCCGAGACGCTAAAACAAAAAACCCGGCGCAAGCGCCGGGTTTTTTTGGTGCGGTCGAGAAGACTCGAACTTCCACGGGTTGCCCCACAGCGACCTCAACGCTGCGCGTCTACCAATTCCGCCACGACCGCATCGTGGTAGGCCGAATTGCTCCGGCGGGGGTGCATGTAGCAAAAGCATTCGGGGTCCACAAGCCCGCCATGACAGATTTTTGAAAATTCGTTCCAGCCGGTGGATAACCCGTCCGAAAGACCGGGCCGACCACTCTTGAACTGCCGCCTCTTTCTTGCCAAGTAAAAGGAAAACAAGGCTTTTCAGCCTTTCTCCCGGAAGACGGATTTCTCATGCAGCGCACCGATCTCGACCATCACATGTTTGCCCGCGAGGACTGTCCGCCAGTGCGCTGGCGGGTTTCCGACGGCCTCGTGGCTTATGACGATGCGGTCGCCGAAATGGAGCGCCAGGTGGGTCTGATTGCCGATGGTGCAGCCGACGAATTGGTCTGGCTGGTGGAACATCCGCCGCTCTATACGGCCGGCACCAGTGCCGATTCCAAGGATTTGATCGAGCCGGATCGGTTCCCGGTCTTTGCCACCGGCCGCGGCGGCGAATACACCTATCACGGCCCCGGCCAGCGGGTGGCCTATGTCATGCTCGATCTGAAACGCCGGCGCCAGGATGTGCGTGCCTATGTGGGGGCACTGGAAGAAGTGGTGATCCGCACGCTGGACAGCATGAACGTCAAGGGCGAGCGCCGCGAAGACCGAGTGGGGGTCTGGGTGCGGCGGCCGGAGCGGCCGCCCCTGCCCGATGGCACCATGGCCGAAGACAAGATCGCAGCACTCGGTATTCGCCTCAGGAAATGGGTGAGTTTTCACGGGCTTTCGATCAATGTCGATCCGGATCTCAGCCATTTTTCCGGCATCGTTCCCTGCGGCATCTCTGCTTATGGGGTGACGAGCCTCGTGGATCTCGGCCTGCCGGTGATGATGGCCGATGTCGACATGCGGCTGCGCGAGGCTTTCGAAGAGATTTTCGGCCCGACGGTCAGTGAAGCGTGACGGTCGCTGCCCCCCCCTCAGGCGCGGCCCATGACCGGGCCATTCAGATCGGGACCGTTTCCATCAGAAGCGGACTTGGCCTCGTAGCGGTCTATCTGACGCGCCATGTCCGCGATCAACCGCCCACATTCCTGATAGGCATCGGTCAGCCGCTGCAACTGAAGGCGCAGCGCCTCGAGCGGCATTTCGCTGGTTTCCTCGATCGGGCCTGAGCCGAGGCCCGTCATCAGCCACATCGGCGAGACGCCGAGAATGCCGGCGAGATCGACAAGCTTGGAAGGTCGCGGCTCAGCCCGATCGGCTTCCCAGGACAGCAGGCTTTCCTTGCGCACTCCGACGCGATTGGCGACATCGGCGAGCGACAGGCCGATGGCATCACGGGCGGTCGACAGGCGTCCGCCGAGCGTGTCGTCGCTCGCATCGGTCATCCGGGCAAAAATCCTGCGGGCGCTCATCGGCCGTCTCCTCTTGATCGACGTGGCCGGCGGCCACTCCTCTCCGCATCCCTTCCCGGCAGAATAGGTGAGGCTGAGAGATCTCGCCACCGCCACCGCGCCAAGGACGGGTGTGAAACCGTCGCCGCATCCTTGCTGATACGGGCATGCAAAAGCGTGTGAACGCGCAAAAGGACAAAAGGTTCCGCAGGTATCGGCGAATTGTCCGGGGAGCCGCCACCCGGTCCCGGGCCTGCCTTGATCAGCGCTGCCGCATGTGGTTGGTGGTGCAGGCGCCACGCGCCATCCGTCACTTCCCCGATTCTCAAGGTCCCCATGCAGCCGTCATCATCCAATCCCGTTCGTGGCATGGTCCTGATGGCCAATTGCATGCTGATCCTGCCGATCATGGATGCGATCGCGAAATATATGGCGAATGTCGAAGGCATGTCGCCGGGGCAAATCACCTTTTACCGCTTCTTTTTCCAGCTGCTCTCGGTGCTGCCCTTGCTGCTGCTGCTCAACGGGTCCCAGGCGCTCTCTGCCAAACGGCCGTGGATCAACCTCTTGCGGGGCGCAATCCATGGGGCTGCGAGCCTGATGTTTTTCATGGCGGTAAAATACATGCCGCTCGCAGACGTCTTCGCCATCTATTTTGTCGAACCCTTCATCCTGACTGCGCTTTCGGCCGTTTTCCTAAAGGAAAAGGTCGGCTGGCGCCGCTGGCTGGCGATCGCCGTCGGCTTTGGCGGTGCGATGATCGTGATACAGCCGAGCTACCAGGTCTTCGGACTGACGGCGCTGCTGCCGGTCGTCTGCGCCTTTCTTTATGCGCTCTACATGTTTCTCAACCGCGCCATCGGCGAGGCCGATACGCCGATGACCATGCAGACCATGGCCGGCATCGGCGGAACGCTGTTCATGGGCCTCGCCTTGCTGGCGGGCTCGAGCGTCGGCGATCAGGACTTCGTAGTCTCCCTGCCCGGCTCCCCGCTGGCTTGGGGCCTGCTCATCCTGCTCGGCACGATTTCGGGCTACATCCACCTGATCGTCGTTCGCGCCTTTCGGTTGGCTCCGCTCTCGGTGCTGGCACCTTTCCAGTATTTCGAAATCATCGCGGCAGTCGTTCTCGGTTACGCGCTGTTCGGCGAATTTCCGACGCTGTCGAAATGGCTCGGCATTGCGATCATCGTCGGCTCCGGCCTCTTCATCCTGTGGCGCGAGCGCAGGCGCGCAGGAAACAGCGTAGCCGTCGAACCCAGCCCTTGAGAGCAGGTTTCAGCCGCCATTTGCGCGGCATTTGAGCTTTTCTCTACACCGAATTCTAACGGGCGAACACTAGATTGCAGCTTCTTCACGCAGTCGGGGGACCGGAATTTGGCGACGCATCAGGCCGCAGTGTTTCTGCTTGCCATCAATCTCGGCCTGTTATGGCTGCTGATGGCGGCACCGCTCGGGCGGCGGACCCTGAAAGTCAGCCAGAGCCTGCGCGAGCGTGCCGAAGATGTCTGGAACATCACTCGGCCGGCAGGCGATATCACCGTCTGGCACCCGAACGTGATCGCGGTCTCGCCCGTCGATGGCCATCCCGACCTCATCGAATTCGCCTATCGCCACCCTGACCGCCATGGCCGCCCGAGCCGCCGCACCATGGTGGTCGACCGTGCTTCGATGACGGCAAGCGGCAGCTTTGCCTGTGAACTGAGAGTGGTCGCGGACAGCACGCTCGACCAGGCCTTCTGGAACGGCTTTACCGAGCGGCGCACTGTGCAACGCACTGCGACCGGCAGTATGGTGACGGTGGAGCAGACCGATACCTATCGCGGCCTCGCCTTCTATCTCTTCCGCCTGTTTCTGCTGCGGCGCGAGCTCGCGGCGCTGCGGGATCATCTGGAAGGGCGCCGCGGCTCCACGTTGTTTCGTCTCGAACAACCGCTCTGGCAGACGCTGCTGGTCATTCTCTCGACGCTGCTGCTCTGGCCCTTCTTCGGCCTCACCAGGACCGGGCTGATGATGTCGACCTTCCTCACCCTCGTCATCGTTCTGCATGAACTCGGCCATATGGTTGCCTATCGCGCCTTCGGTCATCCGAGCGCCCGGATGATCTTCGTGCCGCTGCTCGGCGGCATAGCAGTGGGCGGCCGCCCGTATAACTCGCTGTTCGAAGTGGCGAGCTGTGCCCTGATGGGGGCCGGCGTTTCGGCTTTTCTGGTGCCGATCCTGGTTGCTGCGCACGAAACGGTTCTCGGATTGCCGCATGCTGCAAGCGCTGAAGGCCCGATTCTGATCTTCCTGGTGATCCTAGGCGCGTTCAATCTCCTGAACCTGCTGCCGACGTTTCGTTTCGATGGCGGTCAGGTGCTCCGCCAGATCTTTCAGAATCAGACAATGCTGGCGCTGGCGAGCTTTGCCGTCACCGGCGTGGTTCTGTGGGCCGGGTGGAGGATCGGCCTTCCGCCGCAGACACTGGTCGTGGGACTTGCGGTTTTCACTTTGCTCAGCCTGATCCGCACGACGGGCGCAAGGCCCCGGGATGAACTGGTGACCATGACCCCGGCTGAAAAGCTCTTGACAGGATTCGGCTATTACGCAGCGCTCGCCATGCATGTCTATGCGGTGATCTATGCCTGCGACAGGCTGTTTGCCTGACCATAAGGGGCATATCAAGCGCTTGACAGCGACCGTGCCGCGCGTTCCAAAAGGCGCATGGATACCAGCACCACGCCCCTCCCCGCCGGCTACCACGACGTAGCCGACACCATGCTCGCGACGATCGTGACCTGCCTTGAAATGACAGCGAGACCCGCTCCACGCGCCAATCCGCCGACGGATGGATTGACGGTCGAGCGCTGGCATTCGCCGTCGCTCGACGACTATCGCGCGCTCTATCGCCGGGTCGGCGAAGACTGGCTCTGGGTCTCGCGCGCAGTCATGGCCGACGATGCTCTGCTGGCGATCATCGAAGACCCCGCAGTCGAGATCTATGCCATGATGCGAGATGGCGAGCGCTTGGGCCTGCTGGAACTCGACTTCCGCGAGGCCGGGCAATGCGAACTGTCCTTCTTCGGGCTTGACCAGAGCCTGATCGGCACTGGCGCAGGGCGCATCCTGATGAATGTCGCGATCGAGAAGGCTTGGGAGAAACCCATTCAGCGATTCTGGGTGCACACCTGCCATCTCGACCACCCGGCCGCCCTTGCCTTCTACCAGCGCTCAGGCTTCAAACCTTACAAGCGCATGGTCGAGATATTCGAAGACCCTCGTCAGACCGGGAAACTGCGGGCGGATGCAGCTCAGCATTTCCCGATCCTGAAGTCTGAATAGACAAGAAAAATCAGACTATTGAGAAAATCCGGATCACCCCTTGAGCCGGACGTCAAAGCCGTGCGAAAGTCCGGCCAACGATTTGTCAGGGAGAAAAACCATGGATGTCCGCGCCGCCGTTGCCGTTCAGGCTGGAAAGCCGCTCGAGATCATGACCGTTCAGCTGGAAGGCCCTCGCGCCGGCGAAGTGTTGATCGAAGTGAAGGCGACAGGCATTTGCCACACGGATGATTTCACCCTTTCGGGCGCCGATCCGGAAGGTCTCTTCCCGGCGATCCTCGGCCATGAGGGTGCGGGTGTGGTCGTCGATGTCGGCCCGGGTGTCACCTCGGTGAAGAAGGGCGACCATGTCATCCCGCTCTACACACCGGAATGCCGCGAATGTTATTCCTGCCTGTCGCGCAAGACCAACCTCTGCACGGCGATCCGCTCGACCCAGGGCCAGGGTTTGATGCCGGATGGCACGAGCCGTTTCTCGATCGGCAAGGACAAGATCCACCACTATATGGGGTGCTCGACTTTCTCGAATTTCACGGTTCTGCCGGAGATCGCGGTTGCCAAGGTCAATCCGGACGCACCCTTCGACAAGATCTGCTATATCGGCTGCGGTGTGACGACCGGCATCGGCGCTGTCATCAACACGGCCAAGGTCGAGATCGGCGCAACCGCTATCGTCTTTGGCCTCGGCGGCATTGGTTTGAACGTCCTGCAGGGCCTCCGCTTGGCCGGTGCCGACATGATCATTGGCGTCGACATCAACCCCGACCGCAAGGAATGGGGCGAAAAGTTCGGCATGACCCACTTCGTCAACCCGAAGGAAATCGGTGACGACATCGTGCCCTATCTCGTCAACATGACGAAGCGGAACGGCGACCTGATCGGCGGCGCGGACTACACCTTCGACTGCACCGGGAATACCAAGGTGATGCGCCAGGCGCTGGAAAGCTCGCATCGCGGCTGGGGCAAGTCTGTGATCATCGGCGTCGCCGGTGCCGGCCAGGAGATCTCGACCCGTCCCTTCCAGCTGGTCACCGGCCGCAACTGGATGGGCACCGCCTTCGGTGGCGCGCGCGGCCGCACCGACGTGCCGAAGATCGTCGACTGGTACATGGAAGGCAAGATCCAGATCGACCCAATGATCACCCACACCATGCCGCTCGAAGACATCAACAAGGGCTTCGACATGATGCACAAGGGTGAATCGATCCGCGGTGTCGTGGTCTATTGATGTCCGTCGCCTATAGCGTAGACGTTCGGCGGATCGACGAGTTCTCCGCCGCCGACCTCTACGACATGCTGAAGCTGCGCGTCGATGTCTTCGTCGTCGAGCAGCACTGCGCCTATCCGGAACTCGACGGCAACGACAAGGACTGCCTGCATCTGCGGCTGCTGCAAGACCGCGAACTCCTGGCTTGCGCAAGGCTCTGGCGTCCGACACCGGCGCATCATCCTCGCATCGGACGCGTCGCGGTCTCGCCCGATCATCGCGGCAAGCGGCTCGGCGAAGCGCTGATGCGCGAGGCGATTTCAGAGGTGGAGAAGCGCCATCCCGGCGAGCCGATCGAGATTTCGGCGCAGAGCCATCTGCAGAAATTCTATGGCTCGCTGGGCTTCGAGGTGATCTCGGAGGAGTACCTGGAGGACGGGATTCCGCATGTGGATATGCTGCGACGAGTATAAACCTTCAGAGCGGCGAAACATGCGCCACAATGTCTGCGGGAACATCATTGCCGGTAAATGCATTTGTGGCTACAATTCTCTTCGAATGGGATGACGACAAGAATGCGATGAATGTCGCAAGCATGGTCTGAGTTTCGATCGGGCCAGCCGGGTCTTTGACGATGTTGTGGTTACCGTTCAAGACGGCCGCCGCGACTATGGCGAGACGCGCTTCAATACGATCGGAACGATTGATGGCATTGTTATCATCGTCGTCACCGATACGGACAGAAATGGTCGGATCCGGCTGATTTCAGCCAGACCAGCCAAACGAAGGGAAAGGGAGCGTTATGCAGAAGCGCTTCGACAAAGAACTCAGCCTTGAGGAACTCGCCAACCTCGACGATGACGCCATCGACACCAGCGACATACCGGAACTCGACGAACATTTCTGGCAGAATGCTGTGATCGTCGAGCCGGAAGGAACGGAGCAGATCACGCTCCGAGTCAAAAAGTCTGTGCTGCAGGTCTTTCGTTCAACAGGCAAGGGCTACCAGACCCGCATGAATGCCGTGCTCGAATCCTATGCTCGCAGCCTCAAGAAGTAATAGCATGCCTGAAATTTATGTCGATGCCGATGCCTGCCCGGTGAAGCCGGAGATCCTGAAGGTTGCCGAGCGACATGATCTGCCGGTGACCTTTGTTGCCAATTCCGGCCTCCGCCCCTCGCGCGATCCGATGGTGAAGAATGTCATCGTGTCAGGCGCCTTTGACGCAGCCGACGATTGGATCGCCGAGCGCTGTGGCGAAGGCGATATCGTTGTGACAGCCGATGTGCCGCTGGCCGGCCGATGCGTTGCCGCCGGCGCGCTGGTTACCGGTCCGACGGGCCGGATCTTCGACACGGCCAATATCGGCATGGCAACGGCGATGCGCGACCTTGGGGCACATCTTCGGGAGACAGGGGAAAGCAAGGGCTACAACGCCGCCTTTTCGCCGCGCGACCGCTCCGCCTTTCTTGAAACGCTTGACAGGCTCTGCCGGCGGATCAAGAAGTAGTCCCCGTTCAACGGCCAGCTGGGCGGCATGACGCTTTGAAAAATCTGATGAATTCCGTTCTCGATCACCGCTATCGCTCCTTCATCGTGGCGGGTGGGATTGCGCTGACCGCCCTGCCCTTCGTCGCGATCTACCAGCCCTCGGTGACGATCGAGCTGCCGGCCATCCTCTTCTTTGCCGTCTATCTGACGCTGTCTTTCCTGCGGCTGAGGCGTCTCACCGCCACCTATCTGAAACAGCGCGCCGATGTGGCGGATGCACCGGCCTTCGTCATTCTCGGTGTCACCACGCTTGCGATCACCGCCGCCGTCGGCGCGCTTTTTCTGGCACTCAACCGGGAGCAGACGGCAGGCTTGCCGGAACTGGCAATGGCTTTTGCGGCCGTCGTTCTGGGCTGGCTGACGATCCACACCATGGCCGCGATGCACTACGCCCATGTCTACTGGCGCCCCTCCCGCACGAAGGAAAACGGCAGGCGCGGCGGGCTGGACTTTCCGGACACGCCCGACCCCTGCGGCCATGACTTTCTCTATTTCTCGCTGGTCATCGGCATGACGGCGCAGACCTCGGATGTGGTGATCAGCTCGACCGCGATGCGCAAGCTTAACCTCGTGCATGCCACCGTCTCCTATTTCTTCAACACCGTGCTGGTGGCCGCCGCCGTCAACGCGGCCGTCTCGCTCGCCGGCTGAACCTCTGCAGACAAGGACCTGATCCCATGAACATCCTCTCCCAGAACACCGCCTTCGGCGGCATGCAGGGCGTCTTCTCGCATGCGTCGGACGTGACCGGCACAGAGATGACCTTTGCCGTTTTCGTACCGCCCCAGGCGATCGCCGAAAAGAGACCGGTGCTCTGGTATCTCTCGGGGCTGACCTGCACCCATGCCAATGTCATGGAAAAGGGCGAGTACCGCCGCATGGCCGCCGAGCTCGGCCTGATCGTCGTCTGCCCGGACACCAGCCCGCGCGGCAATGACGTGCCGGACGAACTCACCAACTGGAAGATGGGCAAGGGTGCCGGCATGTACCTGAATGCCACCGAGGCACCCTGGGCGGAAAATTTCCAGATGTATTCCTATATCACGGAGGAATTGCCGGCGCTGATTGCCGAACAGTTCCGCGCCGACATGAACCGCCAGGGCATATTCGGCCATTCCATGGGCGGTCATGGCGCGATGACGATTGCGCTGAAGAACCCGGACCGTTTCCAGAGTTGCTCGGCCTTCGCGCCGATCGTCAATCCGCTGACTGCCGACTGGACGCAGGATGCCTTCGAGAAATATCTCGGGGCCGACCGGGCAAAGTGGCGTGAATACGACGCCTGTGCTCTGGTCGAGGACGGCGCCCGCTTCCCGGAGTTTTTGATCGACCAGGGCAAGGCCGACAGTTTCCTTGAGACAGGCCTCGCACCGTGGAAGTTCGAGGAGGCGGTTAAGGGCACGGATATCAGCCTGACGCTGCGCATGCATGAGCGCTACGACCATTCCTATTACTTCATCTCGACCTTCATGGACGACCATCTGAAGTGGCATGCGGCGCGGCTCGAAAGCCTCTGAACCATATGGCAGTCGGTCACGCTTCCGATTCCACGGGCCATACAGGTAGCGCGGGATTGCCTGTCCCTCAGCATGCGCCGGGAAGCGTTCAGGCCAATTTCGTTCCGCCAACTTGACCTACCGCCAAAATAGGTAGAACAGTCTACCTAACTGGAGGTGGTTGGATGGGCGCGAGAGAATCTGTACGGACGCGGCTTTTGACGGCAGCAGCGGAACTGTTTTACGCCCAGGGTGTGGGCGCGACGGGGATCGATACGATCACGGCCCGTGCCGGCGTGGCGAAAATGAGCCTTTACAACAACTTCGCCTCGAAAGCGGACCTCGTTCAGGCCTATCTGCAGAACCGGCTCGACGAATGGCAGCAGCAACTGACGGAGGCCCTGGCATCCGCGTCGACGCCGGAAGAACGCGTACTGGCCGTGTTCGATTCCTATGTTGGTTATGCCGGTCTCGCTTACGAATGGGGATTTCGCGGTTGTGGGCTGCTGAATGCTGCAGCGGAGCTTTCCGTCGGCGATCCGGCCCGCGCGATCGTCGCATTCCAGAAACGCAAGGTGGAGCGGCTTTTCAGCGAGGCACTCGAGGAACTCGCTCCGCAAAATCCGGAACGCGTCGAAGATGCGGCGGCACATCTCTCCTTCGTTCTGGAAGGCGCCATGGCACGGGCAGGACTCGACGGCGATGACACCTGCCTGAAGACGGCAAGGCGGATCGCGGTTTCGCTCCTGCGGGACTTGCGAAACGGGCCTGCCGCAGAATGACCGATCATTCCCCGGCGGCCGCGCCCTCCTCACGGCTCGCGGCACTCTTCCTTCTTCTCCTCCTGGAAACAGGCCTCATCATCACCTGGAGCGCCGGCTTCATCGGCGTACGCTTCGCAAGCGATCACGCCCCGATCTTCCTGATCCTCTTGTGGCGCAGTCTCGTATCGGGCCTCTTGCTCCTCCCGCTCGCTCTGACCTGGGGGCCGGGACTGCGCTGGCGCCATGTGATCCCGCAGATGCTCTATGGGGCGCTCGCCATGTCCGGCTATCTCGCAGGCTTTGCGCTGGCGATCGGCTTCGGCGTACCGACCGGGCTGGTGGCGCTCATCACCGACATGCTGCCGCTCGCCGTCGCAGTTCTGTCCTGGCCGATCCTCGGTCAGGCTCTGAACGGGCGGCAATGGCTGGGTTCGCTGATCGGCTTCGCAGGGGTCCTCATCGCTTCGGCCCACTCGCTGACGCTCGGCACGGTTCCCCTCTGGGCCTATGGCCTACCCGTGCTTGGCACCTTGTCTCTCGCGGTGGCAACCCTCTTGCAGAAGCGCAGCCCCACCATCGCCATGCCTGTGCATCAGAGCTTGTGCATTCAATGCCTGTCGGCCGCCGCCATCTTCTCCGTCTTTGCTGGCTACGAAGGCAGCGTCCTTCCGGTGATGAACGCTGGCTTCATCGGCGGCGTCCTCTGGCTGGCGCTGGTCGCAACCCTCGGCTCCTGGACGCTCTATTACATGGCGCTCCGCCGCTCTTCGCCAGCCCGCGTCACCTCGGTCGTCTATCTGAGCCCGCCCGTGACGATGATCTGGGCCTGGCTGATGTTCGGCGAACCGCTCTCGCTTTCCATGGCAATTGGGCTTTTCGTCTCGCTGGCAGGCGTCATCATCGTCGCGCGGGCACAGCCGAAGACGGGTGTCCAAGGCCACGGCTGACGCTCAGTTCCGCCGATAGACGAACCGCTCGAAATCCGCAGCCTTGCCGCGCCCGGTGATGTCGAAGGCGAACATGCCGGCAAAGGCGCCGGTGAAGGATCCATGTTCGCCGAAGCCGCCTTCGTCGGAGACGACCCCGCCGTCGAGGACGGGGCCGATGGCCTCCCATTCGCCCTCGCCTGCCACCCGCCAGAAGAATTGCAGGTCGTTGTCGGTGATCTCCATGGCGAGATCGATCGCGCCATCGGGGATCGATTGGCCCATGCCGATGGGGAAGGTAAGATCACCGGATGGATAGTTGCCGGGGCAGGACAGGATGATCAGCGAACGGCCGAGCTTTTCGTCCGTCGAGATGCCGAGCGCGTGGAACTTGGTGCGGTTGTAGTAATGGGTGAGGCCAGCGACCTGCTGATAGGTCTCGGGCGAAAATTCCAGCCGCGTTTCGGCGCGGAAGCGGTGATGCTCCTGACGGCGGGCGACCAGCGACTGTTCGAACCAGGAGCCGATGCTTTCGCGACCGAAGAGGCGCAAGCGCCCTGCCCGCTTTGTGAGGCTGAAAAGACGCTCCGGCTGCGGTGTGCGCAGCCACTGGAATTCGGAGGGGAAGTCGGGGCTGTCGAAGGTTCTGACGATCTCGACCGGTTCCTCGCGCTTGACGGCACCATTGGGTGCCGGCACCTCGACTGCGGGTACAACGCCGCCCTGTTCGAGATAGAGCCAGCCGTCGTCCTTCCAGACGCATTTTTGCAGGCCCGTTTCGCGGCCGAGCGTGCAGCGACGCTTGGGTGGCATGGGGCGGCCGCAGAGATGGGTGTGATAGACTTGGCCGTCCGGCGTTTCGACATATTGGCCGTGGCCGGCGCGTTGCAGCACGGCTTCCGGGTTGTGCTTCGAGGTGATGAGATGGGTGTTCGGATGCATCTCGTAGGGGCCGTCGATCGCGCGGGAACGCGCCATGGTCACGACATGGTCGTAGCCGGTGCCGCCCTCGGCGGTGGTCAGATAATACCAGCCATCGCGCTTGAAGAGATGCGGACCCTCGACGAGCCCCTGTTTGCTGCCCTCGAAGATGTTCTTGATCGGGCCGGTGAGCTTTTGCGTCTTCGGATCCCATTCCTGCAGCAGGATGCCGTCGAACTTGGCATGGCCGACGGTGTTGCGCGCTTCGGGGCGATGGTTCCACTGCATGTTGAGGAACCACTTGCGGCCATCGTCGTCATGAAAGAGCGAGGGGTCGAAGCCGGAGGAATTGACATAGATTGGGTCCGACCACGGACCTTCGATCGAGGTGGCCGTGACGATGTAGTTATGCGCGTCCTTGAAAGAGCCTTCGAAGCGCTTCACGTCCGTATAGACCAGCCAGAACAGGCCGTCGGCATAGGACAGGCACGGCGCCCAGACGCCGCAGCTGTCGGGATTGCCGCGCATGTCGAGCTGGCTTGCGCGGTTCAGAGGACGGGTGACGAGGTCCCAGTTTACCAGATCGCGCGAGTGATGGATCTGCACGCCCGGATACCATTCGAAGGTGGAGGTGGCGATGTAGTAGTCCTCGCCCACGCGGCAGATCGAGGGATCCGGATTGAAGCCCGGCAGGATGGGGTTGATGATCATGGCGTGTGTTCTCCTGCCTGATGGCTTATTTTACGTGAAGGATGCCCCTCATCCCCCTGCCGGGATCTTCTCCCCGCAGGCGGGGAGAAGGCGGAGACGCTCACCGCTGTGCCCTTCTCCCCGCTTACCGGGAGAAGGTGGCGGCAGCTCAGGCGCAGCTTGCTGCGCCGGGGATGACGGGCAACTCTTCAGCTTTACTTCTTCTTCCGCGGCGGGCCTTTGCGCTCGGCAGAGGCCGCCCAGAGGTTGATGTCGGCGTCCTTGGCGAAGACGTCGATTTCGGCGAGCTCCTCCGCGGTGAAATCGGGCGTTTCGATCGCCTTGACGCAATCCTCCACCTGCGAGGGCTTGGACGCGCCGATCAGCGCCGTGGTGATGTGGCCGCCGCGCAGCACCCAGGACAACGCCATCTGCGCCAGGGTCTGGCCGCGCTTCTCCGCGATGCGGTTCAGACCCCGGATGTTTTCGATGTTGCGCTCGTTGAGGAAATTGGGGTCGAGCGACTTGTCCTGCGCCGCGCGGGTGCCTTCGGGGATACCGTTCAGATATTTCGACGTCAGCATCCCCTGCGCGAGCGGCGAAAACACGATCGAGCCGACACCGAGCTCTTCCAGCGTGTCGATCAGCCCGTCTTCCTCGATCCAGCGATTGATCATCGAATAGCTCGGCTGATGGATGAGAAGCGGCGTACCCAGGCTCTTCAGGATCTCATAGGCTTCGCGGGTGCGCTTCGAATTGTAGGAGGAGATGCCGACATACTGCGCCCTGCCCGAGCGTACGATGTGATCCAGTGCGCCGCAGGTTTCCTCGAGCGGCGTGTCGGGATCGAAGCGGTGCGAATAGAAGATGTCGACATAGTCGAGGCCCATGCGCTTCAAGCTCTGATCGCAGGAGGCAATCAGATACTTGCGGCTGCCCCATTCGCCGTAGGGACCGGGCCACATGTTGTAGCCGGCCTTGGACGAGATGATCAGCTCGTCGCGATAGCCCCGGAAATCGGTCTTGAGGATCTCGCCGAAGGCTTCCTCGGCCGAGCCGGGCGGCGGGCCGTAATTGTTGGCGAGGTCGAAATGGGTGATGCCGAGGTCGAAGGCCTTCTGGCAGATCGCCCGCTTGGTGGCATGCGGCGTGTCCTGGCCAAAATTGTGCCAGAGGCCGAGCGAGATTGCCGGCAGCTTCAGCCCGCTCTTGCCGCAGCGATTATAGGCCATCCGCTCATAGCGGTTTTCGGCGGGGGTATAGGTCATGGATGGTTCTCTCCCAGATGCAGACGCTTCATACTTGCCCCTCATCCCCCTGCCGGGAGCAAGACGCCGGCCACACCGGCCTTCTCCCCGCTTGCGGGGAGAAGGTGGCGGCAGCCGGATGAGGGGCTAAGACACGAACCTTATCTAAGCAGAGCCTGCGCTTCGTCGATACCCAGAGCCGCCGGTTGTGTGCAGGTTGTTGACAGAGTGACAAATTCACCCGTCTCGCCGGACTTCAGGATCGAGACCATCACATCGACACCGTGCAGGGTACGATCGAGCGAGCAGCGGGCATCGCGGCCGTCGAGGATCGCGACCGCCATGTCGGCGAGGCCCGCCGTGCGGTAGTTCGCACGCGGCCCCTGCGGGCTTTCCTGATTGTTGCGGCCGAAGGGATGGTCCCAGGCTTCCAGCGGCTGGATGTCCTTGTTACGACCGGAGGCCTCGACGACACCGCCGAAGAAGTTCGGATCAGGTACGTAGAGGGAACCATCGGTGCCGTAGAGTTCCATATTGGCGTGGCGGTGGCTCCAGACATCCCAGCTGGCCGACAGCGTGATTGTCGCACCGTTCTGGAATTCCAGCAGCGCGTGGATATTGGTCGGCGTCTTGACCGGGATCGTTTCCCCGTTGCGCGGCTGGCTGGTGATCGTGCGAGTATCGTTGGCCATTGAGGTCAGCGCCGCCACGCGCTTCACCGGGCCGATCAGGTTGATCAGATTGGCGATATAGTATGGGCCGAGGTCGAGGATCGGGCCGCCGCCGGGCAGGAAGAAGAAGTCCGGGTTCGGATGCCACATCTCCATCCCCGGGCTCATGACATGGCAGGTGCCGGAGGTGACACGGCCGATTCCGCCCTTGTCGATATAGGCGCGCGCCAGCTGATGCGCACCGCCGAGGAATGTGTCCGGGGCGCAGCCGACCGAGAGGCCCTTCGCCTTGGCAATCGCGCGCAGGTCCTCCCCCTGCTCGAGCGAGAGCACCAGCGGCTTTTCCGAATAGACATGTTTGCCAGCTTCGAGGATGCGCTTGGACACCGGATAATGCGCGTCCGGAATGGTCAGGTTGACGACGATGTCGACCTCGTCATTGGCCAGAAGCTCATCAATGGTCTGGGCCTTCACGCCATATTCGGCGGCCCGGGCTTCCGCTGCCGCCTGATTGATGTCCGCGCAGGCGACGACCTTCAGGCCGCGAAACAGCGGCGCCAGCGAAAAATAGGTGGTGGAGATATTGCCGCATCCGATGATGCCGACGCCGAGTTCGCGTGCCATGGAAATGTCCTGCTTGCTGCGATTGGATCAATAGGTGTTGAAGGAAGCGATCGAACGGGTGATCAGCCGGTCGATGTCCTTCGGGTTGTCGTGCTCGACGACGAAATGCTTGACGCGCGTGGTCTTCAGCGCCGCGATCAGGCCCTTCCAGTCGACGGTGCCATGGCCGACATCGGCCCAGCCGTCTTCGTCCGTGTTCTCACCTGATGGTGCGATGTCCTTCACGTGCACGGCGCTGATGCGCTTGCCGTAGCTTTCGATCCAGGCGAAGGGATCGGCCTTGCCGCGGATGACCCAGGCGATATCGGCCTCCCAGTCGAGCTCGGGACCACCGGCGAAGATCTGTTCCTGCGGGGTCGAACCATCCGGCAATGCCGCGAATTCGAAGTCGTGATTGTGCCAGCCGAAGACGAGGCCCGCCTCGCGCAGCGGCTTGCCGGCGGCCTGCAGGCGCTGGCCGAAGGCAAACCAGCCGGAGGCATCCGTGGGCCGCTGGTCAGGCATAAGGTAGGGGCAGTAGACGGCCTCAATGCCGAGCGTCTTGGCGATCTTGATGACGCGGGCCGGATCGTTCTCGATCATGTCGAGACCGAAATGGGCGGTCGGCATGGTGAGTTGGTTCTGGTCGAGCTCCTTGCGGAAGGCGTCGAGCTCGCCATCGGCAAGCGACGCATAGAGGGCACCGTATCCCTCCACCTCGCCGTAGCCGGCGGCTTGGAGCTTCGGATAGATGCCGCTGAAGGGCTGGAAATTGCGGGCGCTGTAGAGCTGGAAGCCGAGCGTGGTCATGGGGGTAGTCTCCTCCTCGTTTTCCCTGGTTCGGGGGGCCCAGGGACATAATGTTGCGGTCCGTCAGTCCACCGACTGGCAGGTATAAAGATCGTAGATGCGGAACTCCGGCACGGTTCCGGCCGGAAGCCCGGTGTCCGGTGTAAAGTAGATCCGGCGGCTTTCACCGGCCGAAAGGTCGAAGGCGTTGTCCGAATAGCGGCCGGCGGTGCGGCTCTCAAGCATGACGAAGAGCGCGAGCCCCTTGGCAGTGACCGTGATTTCGAAGCCGCCGTCGACGGTCGGGGCGACCGTGGTCTCAAGCCGCGAGGGCTCGAGCTCGAGCGCCTTGTAGGTGCCGTTGAGGAAATGTCCCTCCCCGCTCATGCCGTTGGAGGCGATGAAGCTCCAGGCCAGCAGACCGTCGGCGGGGATTTCGCTGGCGTCGAGCGTCACCAGCACATCGGCGGCATCAGGACCGCAATCGCCCTGTACGCTCTTCAGCGGTATGCGGTCACCAGACAGCGTCAGCACGAAGAGATTGGCGTCGATCGTCACGGTATCGAGCGTATCGTTGACCATCGACAGTGCAATCGTCGTGCCGTCTTCTGACGGGATCGCGGCGACGGCGACCGGCTGGAAGAAGCGGCGTACCATGTAATGCATGGCCTTCCAGTCGCCGCCGTAGTCGAGGCTGGACCAGGAGGCGACCGGCCAGGTGTCGTTGAGCTGCCAGTAGATCGTGCCCATGCAATGGGGCTTGAGCGAGCGCCAGTATTCGACCGCGGTCTTGATGGCGAGACCCTGCTGGATCTGGCTCAGATAGACGAAATTGGCAAAATCCTTGGGGAAGCGGAAATAACGGAACATGGTGCCCGCGATCCGCTCATTGCCGCCGGCATTCTTCTGGTGAAGCTCGATCACCGGCGAGGCGATGTTCATGTCCGCCTTGTCGGCAAAGCTCTCGATGACCGGCAGCGAGGTATAGGACTGAAAGCCGAATTCCGAGCAGAAGCGCGGCCTGACAGTTCGGTAATTATCGAAACTCTTGTTTTCGTGCCAGACCGACCAGTAATGCATGTCGCCGGAACCATCGGCATGCCAGGCGTCACCATAGTCGAGATAGCCGGAGGCAGGGCTCGACGGCCACCAGATACCCTGCGGAAAGGTCTTCTTGACGCCCTGCTCGATGACGCGGTTGAGCCGGTCATAGGCGACGAGATAGCGGTCGCGGTTGTCGCGAGATTCCGGGAACCAGGTGAGCGCACCGACAAGCTCGTTGTCGCCGCACCAGATGACGATGGAGGCATGGCTGGAGAGCCGCTTGACCTGATATTCGACCTCGTGGGCGACATTGTCGAGGAAGTCGTCCGTACACGGATAGAGGTTGCAGGCGAACATGAAGTCCTGCCAGACCATCAGGCCGAGCCGGTCGCAGAGGTCGTAGAACCAGTCGGCCTCGTAGAAGCCACCGCCCCAGATGCGGATCATGTTCATATGGGCGGCGACGGCCGAATTCAGGAGATCGGTCGTCTTCTCCTCCGACGAGCGCGAAAACAGCGCATCGGCCGGGATCCAGTTGGCGCCGCGGCAGAAGATCTCGCGGCCGTTGACCTTGAGCGCGAAGCGGCTGCCGGCCTCGTCCGGATCGGTCAGCAGTTCGACGGTGCGCAAGCCGATCTGGCGCGTTACGGTTTCCGTGGGGAGATCGACGGTCAGCGTATAGAGCGCCTGCTCGCCGGAGCCCGCCGGCCACCAGAGACGCGGGTTTTCGATCTCAAACACATGCACGACCTTCGTCTCGCCGGCGGCAATGCCGACATCGAGACGCACACGCTCGCCATCCAGTTCGAAATGGACGGGCACGACGGCAGGCTCGGCGGCGTAAAGCGTGGCCGTCACCTTGAGGTCGACGCGGCCATCTGCGTGATGCACCTGCTCGGTCTCCACATGCTCTATGCGGGCGGGGTCGAGCTTTTTAAGCGACAGGATGCCGTAGACCCCGAGCGGCGCGATCGCAATATTCCAGTCCCAGCCGAAATGGCATTGCGGCTTGCGCAGCATGTTGCCGTTGGGGATCGGGCAGTTGCCGGTCGAATAGGGGATGTAGAAGGGTTGACGCGCCTGGCGTTCGGCGCCGGCGGTGATGTTGGAATGGAAGTGGATGCGAATGACATTTTCGCCGGGCTGCAGAGCTTGCGCGACATTGGGGCGATAGCGCCGGAAGCAGTTGTCGGCGGAGAGTACCGGAACGTCGTTGATGAAGACGACGGCGACGGTATCGAGGTAGTCGATGTCCAGATACCAGTCGCCCGAGATGTCAGAGAGCACGAAGCGCCGCTCCAGCGACCAGTCGCGCTCGGCAACCCACTGGACCACTTCCTCGTTGCGGCCGAAATAGGGATCGGGAATGACGCCAGCAGCATGGAGTGCGGAATGCACGTCGCCCGGCACGGCCATGGCGGCCTGATGATCCCCCTCGCCCGTGGAAATCTCCCACATCCCGTGAAGATCGATGACGCTGCCGCTTGCCGTCTCACTCATGCTAACAGTCCTTACTGAATAAAAAGACGCCCCGACCGAAGCCGGGACGAGAGGGGGAGCTTGTCAGATGCGCTCTTCGGTCTTGGCGTCGAACAGGGAGGCAACGCTCATGTCGAAACCGAGGCGGACTTTCGCGCCAGGTGCATAGCGGCGGGTACCGCTGATGCGAACCGAAAGGGTATGGCCCGCATGGTTCAGCCAGAGCAGATTGTCGGCGCCCATCGGCTCTTCAATGTCGACCGTCGCCTCGTGCAATTCACTGATGCCGTTTTCCTCATCGACCTTGATATGCTCGGGCCGGACGCCGAGGATGACCTTGCGACCGCCTGAGAGTGGCTCCTGAGCCTGATAGCCGTTCATCGAGAACAGGACGTCATGGGTGCGGAAATAGACCTGGCCGCCCTCGTTGATCAGTTCGCCATGCAGGAAGTTCATCGACGGCGAGCCGATAAAGCCCGCAACGAAGAGGTTCTTCGGCCGGTTGTAGATCGTGCCGGGATCGGCGAGCTGCTGGATGACGCCGCTCTTCATGATCGCGATGCGGTCGGCGAGCGTCAGCGCCTCGATCTGGTCGTGCGTGACATAGATCATCGTGTTCTTGAGATTGTGATGCAGGCGCTTGATTTCGACGCGCAGTTCCGAGCGCAGCTTGGCATCGAGGTTGGACAGCGGTTCGTCGAACAGGAAGACGTCGACGTCACGCACCAGCGCACGCCCGATGGCCACGCGCTGCCGCTGGCCACCGGAAAGTGCCGAGGGCTTGCGATCGAGCAGCGGACCGATCTGCAGGATATCGGCAGCCCGCTGGACGCGTTTTTCGATCTCCTCCTTCGGCATCTTGGCGACCTGCAGGCCGAAGGAAAGGTTCTTCTTCACCGTCATCTGCGGATAGAGCGCATAGGACTGGAACACCATGCCGATGCCGCGGTCCTTCGGCTCCTCCCAGGTGACGTTTTTGCCCTTGATGTAGATCTGCCCGTCGGTCGGCTCAAGCAGGCCGGCGATGCAGTTCAAGAGCGTGGACTTGCCGCAGCCGGACGAGCCGAGCAGGACGAGAAACTCGCCCTCCGCAATATCGAGGTTGAGATTTTGCAGGACCGTGACGGCGCCGAAGCTCAACGAAAGGTCCTTGATCGATACACTGTGCGACATGAGCTTAACCCTTGACTGCGCCGGCGGCGATGCCCCGGACGAACAGGCGTCCGGAAATGAAGTAGACGATGAGCGGAACGGCGCCGGTGAGCAGCGTGGCGGCCATGTTGACGTTGTATTCCTTCACGCCCTGCACCGAGTTGACGATGTTGTTGAGCTGGACCGTCATCGGATAGTATTCGGGCCGCGTGAACACGACGCCGAACAGGAAGTCGTTCCAGATGCCGGTGATCTGAAGGATCATGGCGACCACGAAGATCGGCAGCGACATCGGCAGCATGATCCTCAGATAGATCTGCCAGAACCCTGCCCCGTCGATGCGGGCGGCCTTGAACAGCTCTTCCGGCAGTGAAGTGAAGTAGTTGCGGAAGAGCAGCGTCAGGATCGGCATGCCGAAGATGGTGTGCACGATGATCAGGCCGCTGAGCGTACCGTAGATGCCGAGTTCGCGCAGCACGATGACGATCGGGTAGATCATCACCTGGTAAGGGATGAAGGCGCCGATGATCAGGATGGTGAAGAACAGGTCGGCACCCTTGAAGCGCCAGTTGGCGAGCGCATAACCATTGACCGAGGCTATCAGGATCGAGATCAGCGTCGAAGGGATCGTGATGCGCACCGAATTCCAGAAGCCGCGCGACAGACCATCGCAATTGAGGCCCGTGCAGGCGGTGGCCCAGGCCTTGACCCAGGGCTCGAAGGTAATCTCGACCGGCGGCGAGAAGATGTTGCCGAGCCGGATTTCCGGCATGCCCTTCAGCGACGTCACGATCATCACGTAGAGCGGCAGGAGATAATAGAGCGCAAAGAAGATCAGCGCGCCGTAGAGCATGATGTTGCGGCCGGAAAAGACGCGCTTGGGACGAGCCCCGCGCGGCCCGGAGGCGCCGCGATCGGAGGCCACCTTGTCAGAGACGGCGTCGAAGCCGGCGGCGGTGGTGTTGAGAGAACCGGGATTAGCCACGTTTCTTGCCTCCGAATTCCAGATAGGCCCAGGGGATGATGACGATGGCGACGGTGAGCAGCATCATGGTGGAGGCAGCGAAGCCCTGGCCGAGGTTCTGGGCCTGGAACATGTAGTCGTAGACATACTTTGCCGGCACTTCCGACGCGATGCCGGGGCCGCCGCTGGTCTGGGCAACGACGAGGTCGTAGAGACGAACGATGCCGGAGGTGATGATGACGAGCGTGGTGATGAAGACCGGCCGCATCATCGGAATGATGATGAAGAAATAAGTCTTCCACATCGGAATGCCATCGACGCGCGAGGCTTTCCAGATGTCTTCGTCGATGCCACGCAACCCGGCAAGCAGCAGGCACATGACGAGCCCCGTGCCCTGCCACAAACCCGCGATCAGAATGCCGTAGATGACAATGTCGGAATTGTAGAGCGGATTGAAGACGAAGCTTTCCCAGCCGAGGGACCGCACGATCGACTGCACCCCGAAATCCGGGTTGAGGATCCATTGCCAGACCAGGCCGGTGACGATGAACGAGAGCGCAAAGGGATAGAGGAAGATCGTCCGGAAGGCGTTTTCAAAGCGGATCTTCTGGTCCATCAGGGCGGCCAGCAGGAAGCCGATGACCAGGCTGAAGATCAGCGACAGGATGCCGTAAATCGCGAGGTTGGAGATGGACATGACCCAACGTGGTGAATCCCACAGTCGGTCATACTGGTCGAGCCCGACGAATTTCAGCCGCGGCAAAAGCTTGGAATTGGTGAAGGAATATATCACCGTCCAGATGGTCCCGCCGAGAAAGATGACGAGAGCCGTCAGGATCATCGGAATGGAAGCAATCTTGGCGTTCAGATTGCGAAACAGTTTGCTGGGTCGCCCGGCATGCACACGCGTCGCCATGGGTCAGTCCTCCTGGTCCTGGACACGGGGGGAAGAAGACGGCGGAACGGCACGGCGCGAAACGCCTGCGGCCACCATGACGATCGGCATCGTCCTCCCGGTCAAGTTGCTGGCAGCGACCGGTCGGAACCGCTAGGCTCCGGCCGGTCGTGTCACCATTCAGCTCAATCGGCAGACCCGATGATTTCGGCGAAGCGCTTCTGCGCGTCTTCCGGAGTCATGGATGCATTGGCGAAGAATTCGGAGAACAGATCTTCCTTCTGCTTCTGGCTGTCGGCCGAAAGCAGCTGGTCGGTTCCCTCGATCACGTTCCCCTTGGCGAGGATGTCGAGACCTTTCTTCATGCAGTCGTTGGCGGCAGCCAGATCGACGTCGCCGCGAACCGGCAGCGAGCCCTTCTTCAGGTTGAACGCAACCTGCGTTGCCGGCGCCAGAAGCGTGGCAGCAAGAACGTCCTGAGCCTTGGACTTTTCCTCGTCCTTCAGAACCGGGAAGTAGAAAGCGTCACCACCGGTCGAGATGATCTCGTTGACGCCGAGACCCGGAAGGCAGGTGTAATCCTTGCCGGCAGTCTGGCCGGCGAGCGCGAATTCACCCTGGGCCCAGTCGCCCATGATCTGACCGGCAGCCTTACCGGTGATCACGAGGTTCGTTGCCTGATTCCAGTCCTGAACGTTCGAGCCCTTGGACATCTTGCGGGCGTCGTCGGCAGCCTTGAACACCTTGGCGATCTCGGGGCCTGCAGCGACGTCGGCGTCCTTGTCCTTGAATACCTTGTAGAAGGTGTCCTTGCCGGCGATGGCAACCATCAGAACGTCGAAGGCGCCAGCCGACTGCCAAGGCTGACCACCCACGGCGAGCGGGATGATGCCGGCCTTTTCGAGTGCCGGAGCGGCTGCGACGAACTCGTCCCAATTCTTCGGCACGGGCACGCCGGCCTTTTCGAAGGCCGGGTTAGACAGCCACAACCACTGCCAGGAGTGGATGTTGACAGGCGCGCAATAGATCTTGCCGTCGATCGTGCAGCTGTCGAGCAGGCTTGCCGGCTTGACGATCTCTTTCCACTTTTCCTTTTCGGCGACAGCCGTCAGATCCTTCATCAGACCAGCTTCGACCAGTTCCTCGGCCTGACGGCCGTGGTTGAACTGGGTGGCGCCCATCGGATCGCCGCCGGTGATGCGGCTGATCATGATCGGACGTGCGGTGCCGCCCGAACCGGCGATGGCGCCGTCGACCCATTTGTTGCCGGTGGCATCGAAAGCCTTGGCCAGCTCGGCGACCGCTGCGGCTTCACCACCGGACGTCCACCAATGCGTGACTTCGAGATCAGTTGCCTGCGCTGCTGCGAATGGCATGACGACGGTTGCGGCCAAAGCTGCCGCGAAGCTACGGTAATTCATGAGTCTCCTCCCTCACTGAAACGTTGCCGGAAAAACTTATGTCAAAGATTTTTGAAGCGCAACCACGTGTTCAAGAAAAAATGTCGGCATGCAGTGATCCGGCCGGAAAAGCGCTTTCAGGCAACCAATTCAAAACGCTTTGGGAAGAATAAACATTGCGCTGCAGCAGAAAAATAGTGCTTGTTTGGGAGGATGTTAGGCGACTTTGCGCATGAATATGCTGCAAAACGGTAGAAACGTGTGGATCATCCCGTCGCTCGGCCCTCACCCGCAGATCACCCACCTTTGGTTGAACACCTTCGCAGCGCAGCATAAGAAAGGGCTCGACAAACGGACTGTATCGTTTCAGATTTTTCGCCTGCGTGATCGGGAGGAGCTCCGGGACCGTGGGTTTGCAGTCGGGGAAAAGCCAATTATAAGCGGGGCTTATGCTGATGGCGGGGACACGATGACAGAACAGCAGGCAAGCGGGGTCATGGACCGGTCGACGGCGCCGAAGGAACGACCGACGCTGAAAACGATCGCTTTCATGACGGGTCTCGGCATCACCACTGTGTCTCGGGCGCTGAAAGACGCGCCTGATATTGGCGCGGAGACGAAAGAGCGCGTGCGCATGGTGGCCCGGCAGCTGGGCTATCAGCCTAACCGTGCGGGTGTGCGCCTGCGCACCGGAAAGACCAATGTCATCGCGCTCGTTCTCGGCATTGACGAGGAAATCCTCGGCTTCTCCAACCAGATGGTCGTCGGGATTTCGGAGGTTCTGTCCGGCACGCCCTATCACATCGTGGTGACGCCGCATGCCCATACCAAGGATCCGATGCTGCCAGTCCGCTACATCCTGGAAACGGGGTCGGCGGATGGCGTGATCATCTCCCGCACCGAGCCGGACGACGCGCGGGTTCAGTTGTTGATGGAGCAGAACATGCCGTTCGCCACCCACGGGCGGACGAACATGCGCGATGCCCATCCCTATCACGACTTCGACAATGAGGCCTTCGCCTTCAGCGCCGTCGAACGGCTGGTGAAGAAGGGGCGCCGGCGGATTGCGCTTCTGCCGCCGCCGAGCAAGCTCACCTATTACGAGCACACCTTTTCCGGCTTCATGCGCGGACTGCGTGCTTTCGACGCCGACGAAGTTCCCCTTCATATCAACATCGACGCGCCGCTGGATCAGATCCGCGCCCGAGTGCAGGATCTGATGAGCGGACAGGATGCACCAGACGGCCTGATTTCGTCCTCCGGCAGTAGTGCGATTGCGGCCAATGCCGGGATCGAGGCGGCGGGCCTGCGGGTCGGCCGTGACCTCGACCTGGTTGCGAAGCAGGGCACACCGATCCTGAAATGGATCCGGCCAGAGATTATCGTTGCCCAGGAAGACGTGCGCCAGGCAGGCCGTGAACTCGCCAAGGCGGTAATCGCCCGGATCGACGGCGTCGAGCCGCAGCTTTTGCAGAGCATCAGCGAGCCTCGCTGGGACTGATCCCTTCAAAGGCTGCATGTCGCGAAGGGCGAGGAGGACCGGCCCCTGCCCTCGACCGGTCATGCATAAGACGGCCGTTCGCCCTCGTGCCAGACGACGACAGAATTGCGGCCATTGACCTTCGCCGAGTGGAGAGCGGCATCGGCGCGCTTCAGCAGCTCGTCAGGCGTCACCTGCACGGCGCCATGGGCGACGCCGACGCTGACGGTCACGCTGACCAGGGCATCCCCAAGCGCGAAGATCTGCTGGGCGACACTTTCGCAGATCACATGCCCGAGAGCTTCCGCCTTTTCCAGGTCGCAGAAGGGGATGTAGGCGGCGAATTCCGCGCCGGCGAGGCGGCCGAGAAGCGCATGGGGCGGCAGTTCGCGCGCGATGAGGTCGGCGCAGGTTTTGAGCACATGATCGCCACCGGAGTGACCGAAACGATCATTGATTCTTTTCACGTGGTCGACGTCAACATAGAGGAAGGCCCCCTCGCCACGGACCTTCATCGACAGGGTTTGCAGCATGTCGAGGAACGTGCCGCGATTGACGAGACCGGTCAGCGTATCGGTGGCAGCCGCCCACTGGTTTTCGAGCTGCAAGCGCTCCTTGAACAGGATGGGGAGAGACATTCCAGTCACGATGCCATGCAGGAGAAGTTCGAGCGCCAGAAAACCGAACCAGAGCGACTGCTCCGGCAAGGCGCCCCCCTCGCCCGTCAACGACCAGCCGAGCGCCGCGAGCGCACCAAGAAGGCTGATGCCTCCATGCGCACCGAACCAGGTCATCATCATCGGGCGGCTCGGCAAATGCTCCTCGCGCACGGAGACGCGCAGTTCATGCACGACGAGGCCGGCATAGATGGCGGTCAGGACGCCCCAGAGGACCAACGGCGCGAGGACACCGGCGTGGAAAACGGGAACGATCGTCGTCAGAGCCATCCACAGGAGCGGACCGGCGGACGCCAGATTGAGATCGACGTCGCGGTGATCGAAGCGCCTGAACCCCTGCCAGGCAAGCCCGAGGCTCATCAGCATGAGGCCGGGGCCGATGGTCACACTGCCGAGACCATAGGTGCCGGTATAGAAGGCCGACAGCAGAGAACCTACAGATGCAGTACCGGCGGAGGCGGACCAAATGAGAGATTCCTGCCGACCCGGCTCCGTGCGCCAATTGCGCCAGAACAGCAATGCGAACGTCGCCTGAACGACAAACCCGCAGAGCATGATGGTGGGAACGTTTACAAAGGACATAAAGAAAAGCCTCGATTGCGCACAACAAGATTAACCGTGCGACAACGCTAGGCCGCAGGCTTTAACCACTCCTCAAGGCAATCATTAGGATTTGAATGATCCCGGCTTCTGCACAGCCATCTCAGGCGCAATCAGGGCGTGTCGCGAGATCCTTTAGACCAGATGCCACCGGTTCCACACGCCCGGCACGAAAAAGCCCGCCCCCAGCTGGAGACGGGCTTGTAACGGACAAAAGAGTCCGGGCTGTCAGAATTGACCGGCCCAGGGGCCGTGATGGATATCCTTGCCGTCGAGGCGGTCGAAGCCATGGGCGCCGAAGAAATCGCGCTGGGCCTGAATCAGATTGGCCGTGCCGCGCCCACGACGATAGGTATCGAAATAGGAAAGCGCCGAAGAAAGCGCCGGGATCGGCAGCCCTGCCAAGGCGGCATGGGCCACGACGCGTCGGAGCGCCCCGTCGGTATCCTTGACGATTGACGCAAAGGCCGGCGTCACCACAAGGTTCGGCACGTTCGGGTCCTTGGTGAAGGCCGAGGTGATCTCGTCGAGGAACTGCGAGCGGATGATGCAGCCGGCGCGCCAGATGCGGGCAATCGTCGGCATGGGAAGGGACCAGCCGAACTCACCGGATGCGGCCGTCATGACGGCAAAGCCCTGGGCATAGGCGGCGACCTTGGCAGCCAGCAGCGCGTTTTCGAGATCGGCGATGAAGGCGGCGCGGTCTTTGGGTGCTTCAACGGCGGCAGGCAGACCGAACAGCTTTTCCGCCGCCAGACGTTCCTCACGCAGTGACGACAAGACGCGGCCGGCAACGGCGGCTTCGATGCCGGAGGCGGCGACGCCGAGGTTTTGCGCCTCGATCGCCGACCACTTGCCGGTGCCCTTCTGGCCGGCGGCATCGACGATCACGTCGACCATCGGCTTGCCGGTCTCCGGATCTGTCGCCTTCAGCACCTTCTCGGTGATTTCAATGAGGTAGGAGTTGAGGCGGCCCTTGTTCCACTGGCCGAAGATCTCGCCGATCTCCTGGGCCGAGAGCTTCAGACCATCGCGCAGGATGCCGTAGACTTCGGCGATCATCTGCATGTCGGCATATTCGATGCCGTTGTGGATCGTCTTGACGAAGTGCCCGGCGCCATCGGTGCCGAGCCAGGCGACGCAGGGGTCACCGTTGAACTTGGCGGCGATCGAGGTGAGCACAGGCTCGACGCGCTTCCAGCTTTCTTCGGTGCCGCCGACCATGATTGACGGGCCATGGCGGGCCCCTTCTTCACCGCCGGACACGCCCATGCCGATGAAGGTCAGGCCGGTGCCGGCGAGCTTTTCGAAGCGTGCGACCGTATCGTGGAAATTGGCATTGCCGGCATCGATCATGATGTCGTTCTGAGCCAGATGCGGCATCAGCGCCGCCATCTGCTGATCGACGGCATCGCCGGCCTTGATCATGATGATGATCGGACGCGGCGGCCGGATGGCAGCGACGAACTCTTCGATCGTGTGGCAGCCGATAATCTGTCCGGCCAGATCGCCGGCCTCGCCAAGGAATTCGTCGGTGCGCGCCGGCGTTCGGTTGAAGACCGCGATCCGATTGCCTTTCTCGGCAATGTTGAGCGCGAGATTGGAGCCCATGACTCCGAGACCGATCAGTCCGATTTCTGCCTGCTGCACGACGAGACCTCACTATGCAAATACAAGAACGCGGGCTTTCTCGCATTCATAGCGCTTTGCGGCAAGGCAGAAATTTGATCAGACGGTAAAGGACCTGTCACAAAGCCGGCTTGTCTTCGTCGTCGGTGATGACTCGCCAGGCGGCGCCGTCGAGGTCATCATACTGGCCGCTTTTCAGCGACCAGAGGAAGGCAAAGAGACCGAGACCGCCTAGGAAGAGTGCGATCGGAATGAGGAAGATCAGCATGTTCATGCGGCAAGCCTCGGCTGTGCGGCGGGGCCAGTTACGCGCGTCCCCGTTTCGGCTTCTCCGCTTGACGCCTCGTCGAGGGCCAGGCGATTGAGTCGGAGCGCATTGGCAACGACGATGATCGAAGAGGTCGACATCGCGACCGCCGCGATCAACGGAGTTGCGTAGCCGAGCAATGCGATCGGCACGGCAATGACGTTGTAGCCGATGGCGAGTGCAAAGTTCTCGCGGATCAGCCTCCCGGCGCGGCGTGACGCCTCGATGGCGAAGGGCACGGCCTCCAGCCCATCACGCATGAAGACGAAGTCCGCAGCCTGACGGCCGACATCGGCGGCCGTGGCCGGTGCCATGGAGACATGGGCGGCCGCAAGCGCCGGCGCATCATTGATGCCGTCCCCGACCATCAGCAGCTTGCTCCCTTCTGCGGCAGCCTCCGCACAGCCTTCCGCTTTCTGGCGCGGGCTCAGTCCCGAGCGCCAGCTGTCGATCCCGAGCTCACGCGCAATCTTGGCGACGACCACCGCCCGGTCGCCAGACAGGATGCCGAGCCGGAAGCCGGAGGCCTTTAGCTGCCGAACCGCAGTCTCGGCGCGCGGACGCAGAATGTCCTCGAAATGGAAGGTCGCGATCTCCGCGCCATCGCGCGACAGCACCACTTCCGAATACGGATTGGGGATAAGTTCGGCCTGCGCCTCGCCGCAGGCGAAGGCGCGATGTCCGAGCCGCCAAGTGCCTTCTGAGGTTGCGGCCTCGACGCCGGCGCCCGGAACCTCGCGCACACCGTCGAAGCTGCGTGGCTGAAGCGAATAGGCGCTCCACAAGGCACGCGACAGTGGATGGCGCGAGTGGGCGGCAAGACCTGCAGCGATCGCAAAGGCTTCGGCCGTGACAGCCGGTCCATCGACGAGGCGCGGACGGCCGAGGGTGAGCGTTCCGGTCTTGTCGAAGGCGATGGTGTCCACCTGCGCCAGCCTCTCCATGGCCGAGCCATCCTTGACCATGATGCCGGCCTTGAACAGCCGGCCAGCGGCCACGACCTGCACGACAGGCACGGCGAGACCGAGTGCGCAGGGGCAGGTGATGATCAGGACAGCGATCGCGACCATCATCGCATGCTTCCAGTCGCCGTCGTAGAGGCCCCAGGTAACGAAGGAGGTGATGGCGAGAAGGTGCACGGCGGGCGAATAGAACTGGGCAGCCCGGTCGGCAATCCGCCGGTAATGAGCTCTGCCCCCTTCGGCGGCTTCCATCAGGTGGATGATTTCCGCGAGGAAGGAATTGGTGACGGTGGCGGTCGCCGAGATGGTCAGCGAGCCAGTGAGGCTCAAGGTGCCCGCCTGAACGGCGCTGCCGGGCGCCACGGATTGCGGCGCGCTTTCACCGTTGACAATCGACACGTCGAGATCGCTTTCGCCCGCAATCACCACCCCGTCCACCGGAATGCGGTCGCCTGCGGCAATCGCGATGCGGTCACCGACCTTGATGTCTTCAACGGCGCGGTAGTCCTGGGTGCCGAATTCGCCGATCACCATCGCTCCGCGAGGGCTCAGACGCGCGAGGCCTGATATGGCCGAGCGAGCCCGGTCGCGCATGACGTGGTCGAGCGTGCGACCAATGAGAAGAAAGAAGAGAAGAGAGGCCGTCGCATCGAAATAGGCGTGTTCGCCGTGATGGATGGTTTCCCACAGCGAAGCGGCATAGGACAGCGTAATGCCAATGGCGATCGGCACATCCATGTTGGTACGGCCGTGTGTCAAGGCGCCCCAGGCGGATTGATAAAAGAAGCGGCCGGCATAGATCAGCGCGGGAGCCGCAATCATTGCCGAAATCCAGTGGAAAAGGTCGCGTGTCGCGGCATCCGCACCCGACCAGACGGAGACGGAGAGGAGCATGATGTTGGTCGCAGCGAAGCCGGACACGGCAACGGCACGGATCAACTGATTGCGCAGTGAATCGGAGGCCTCTTCGACCGCCGTGAACAGATGCGATTCATAGCCGGTCGCGGCGATGGCGCGGGGCAGTGCGACCGGATCGGTCTCCACCCCGTCGACACTCTCCTTCCAGACAACCGAGACGCGTTTGGTCGACAGGTTGACCCTGGCACGCTCGACCTGCGGCAGCGCTTTCAGCGCATGCTCTACCGTGGTGATGCAGGTCCCGCAGTGAACGGCCGGCACACTCAGATCCACTTGCCAGAGGCCCGGGCCGACGGCGCGGCTCGACAGTCTGAGTTCCTCGGCGGACGGCAGCGCATGCCCTGCCCGCTCAATATCGAGTGCCCCTTCCGATCCGGCTGCACAGCAACTCATCGTCATTCTCCCGAAACGGTGATCCGGTGGGCTTCGTGCATCACGAGCTTGCCGTCCTTCTCGGCCTTGATCTCGACGATCCAGCTCCCGGCGAGCACCTCACGCTCGGCCAGATAGACCCCGTCGCCCGCCGGCGTCAGCACCTGTTCGAAATCCTGATGTTCGCCGACCGGACGCTTGAAGTGGGCAATGACGCTGTCGGCGACGACGGGCACGTTGCCGGGTAAGGTCAAGTGATAGCGGATGCCGTCGCGCTTGACGGCGAGTTCGCCATTGATGCCTGTCGCCAGCATCTGGCGGATGGCCTCGGTCTTGCCATTGAACTGCTGGCTGGCGACATAGGTGTTGGCAACCACCAGACCGCTCCAGGTCGACGTCGCGAGATAGGCCATGGTGAAGTTCACCGCGATGATGATACCGAAGAAGGCGACCATGACGGCCAGCATGTGGCGGCCGGTGAAGGTGAAGGGCTTGGCGGCTCTGGCGGTCATTTCTTGGCTCCCGGGGCATTGAAGATGGCAGTGTAGCTGTCCTGCTCGGCGCTGTCCTTGTCCTTCGCGATGAAGGTGACCTCCTGGGTCTCGGACTGAGCGAATTCGGCAGGCAGCGTGACGAAGACTTTTAGCGTCGTCGCTTCATCCGGTTCGACGGAAACGGTGAAAGTGCGAGCCGGCGGCTCATTCACGCCATTGATCTTCATGACCGCCTCCGGAAGATTGTCGAGCGTGACCTCGATCTCGCGCGGTGTCGCGATCATGTTGAGCAGGCGAACCGTGTAGCCGTTGCGGATAGAACCGTCCGATTCGAGCACGTATTGCGGATTACGATCATGCAATACGTTCACCTCGAGCCGGTCGCGACCGACGAGAGAAATCAGAAGCCCGATCCCGACAGCGCTCCAGACACCCATATAGAGCAAGGTGCGTGGCCGAAGAATCACCCGCCAGTCGAAGTGGCGGATCTTGTCCGAGAAGGATCCGTCGGCATTGCGAACCTTGGACGGCTGGATGGGTGTGGTATTGCCGTTGGTGGCGAGCGCCATGTTCGACTGGTATTCCTCGAGCGTCGCATAGGCGATCAGACCGCGCGGCTTGCCGGTCTTGTCCATGACGCTGTCACAGGCATCGATACAGAGTGCGCAGGTAATGCATTCGAGCTGCTGGCCGTCCCTGATATCGATACCCATGGGACAGACGACGACGCAGGCATTGCAGTCGACGCAGTCGCCGACCGGCTCACCGGCCGCGATCGCCTTTTTGGCATGGCGCGTACGCGGTTCTCCACGCCAGTCGTTGTAGGTGACGACGAGCGACTTCTCGTCGAGCATCGCCGCCTGAATGCGGGGCCAGGGACACATGTAGATGCACACCTGCTCGCGCATCAGCCCACCGAAAACATAGGTCGTGGCCGTCAGGATGGCGACGGTGATATAGGCGACCGGATCGGCCTGACCGGTGAAAAAATCGACGGCAAGTGACGGCGCATCGGCAAAATAGAAGATCCAGGCACCACCGGTCGCGACCCCGATGGCAATCCAGGCGATATGTTTGCTCAAGCGCTTCCAGATCTTGTCAAAGGTCCACGGAGCGCCTTCCAGCTTGATGCGGGCGTTGCGGTCGCCCTCGATGAAACGTTCGACGACGAGGAAGAGATCGACCCAAACGGTCTGCGGACAGGTATAGCCGCACCAGGCGCGCCCGACCGCCGACGTGATCAGGAACAACCCGAACCCCGCCATGACCAGCAGACCGGCGACATAGATGAACTCCTGCGGCCAAATCTCGATGAAGAAGAAATAGAAGCGGCGATGAGCGATGTCGATCAGCACGGCCTGGTCGGGCGCATAGGGGCCGCGGTCCCACCGCAGCCAAGGCGTCAGATAGTAGATGCCAAGCGTGATCGCCATGACGATCCACTTGAATTGCCGGAACTGGCCACTGGCCCGCTTGGGGAAGATCTTCTTGCGCGCTTCGTAGAGCGGCTTGCGATTCTTCGCCGACATGACCGCCTCGGCGTCATGTCTTTCGATCTCGACCGGATCAACGGCACTGTTCTGATCGGCATGCATGTTCATGAGAGGAGAACCCTTTTCTGATGTTCGCCTTTTCCCACCTCCCCCGCCACCCCGCCTTGACTTAAGTCAAGCAGCGGCGAAGCGCCGCAATCCAAGCCACGGAACCGACGCAAGCAGAAACGACAAAGGCCGCATCGGGGATGCGGCCTTCGACTTGGTCTGATCAATGGAGCGAGACCTACTCGCCGCCACCCAGCGAATGGACGAAGACGGTGAGCTGCTTCACCGTGCTGTCGCCGAGACGTGCAGTCCAGGCCGGCATTACGCCATGGCGCGGCTGGCGCACCTGGGCGGCAATTCCCGCTTCGCCGTCGACCTTGAGCCAGATGGCGTCGGCGAGGTTCGGCGCACCGAAGTCGCGTCCACCCTTGGCATCTTCGCCGTGGCAGGATGCGCAGTTATCCGCGAAGACCTGCTTGCCCGGTTCCACCAGAGCGGCATCGCTCGGCGTGCCCGTCAGGCTGATGACATAGGCTGCCACCTGCTTGATCTGATCGGCGTCGAGGATTTCGCCGAAGGCCGGCATTTCCGACACGCGGGTGTCCGCATCGCCGTCATAGCGGATGCCGTGGGCAATCGTGGTGTGGATCGATTCGAGGTCACCACCCCAGAGCCAATCGTCATCGTTGAGGTTCGGATAACCGGGGCCACCGGCGGCACCAGAACCATGGCAAGGCGCGCAGTTGACCTTGAAGGCGGCAGCCCCGCCGGCGATGGCAAACTGGTTGAGCTCCTTGTCAGCGACGATCTGGTCGAGCGGAAGTGCTGCGATCTTGTCCAGATAGACCATCTGCGAGGTCTTGGCGGCCGCCAATTCCTGCGCCACCTCGGCGCGGCTGGAATAGCCCAGCAGGCCCTTGGTGTTGGTGGTCAGCATGGGCCAGGCGGGATAGAACACCGTATAGGCGATCGCCCAGAGAATGGTCACGTAGAAGGTATAGACCCACCAGCGCGGCATCGGATTGTTCAGTTCGCGAATGCCATCCCATTCGTGACCGGTGGTTTCGACGCCACTGATCTCGTCGATGTGTTTCTTGTCTGCCATTTTTCAATCCTCCTTGAGAGGGATGCTGGCTGCATCATCGGCGGACTTCTTGCCGCCCGGGCGGAGTGTGAAGACGACGACGCCGGCGAAGAACAGGGCCATGGCGAGCAGGCCCCAGCTGTCGGCGAAGTGACGCATGGCGGTATAGGTTTCCATGGGCCTCTCCTCAGCGGTAACCGGTCGCGTCGTCATAGGTGGAGAAGTCCACCAGCGTGCCGAGCATCTGCAGATAGGCGATCAGCGCATCCATTTCGGTGAGCTGGGCCGGATTGCCGTCGAAGTCACCGACCTTGGCCTTCGGATAGCGGGCAAGCAATCCTGACGTGTCGGCGTTCGGATCGGCCTGGGCGGCGAGATCCGCAGCCGCCAGCTCGACCATTTCGTCCGAGTAAGGCACGCCGACCATGCGGTTTGCCTTCAGGTCCATCTGAACATTCGTGACCTTGAGCGGGGTCTCCTTCAGATAGGAATAGCTCGGCATGATCGATTCCGGCACGACGTCGCGCGGCTCGCTCAGATGCTGGACGTGCCACTCGTTGGAGTAGCGGTCGCCGACGCGGGCGAGATCCGGCCCTGTGCGCTTGGACCCCCACTGGAACGGATGGTCGTACATCGACTCCGCTGCCAGCGAGTAGTGACCGTAGCGCTCGACCTCATCCTTGAACGGCCGGATCATCTGGCTGTGACAGACATAGCAGCCTTCACGGACATAGATGTTGCGACCGGCCAGTTCGAGCGGAGAGTAGGGGCGCATGCCCTCTACCTTTTCGATTGTGTTCTCGAGGTAGAAGAGCGGGGCGATCTCGACGATGCCGCCGATGGTGACCACCAGAAGCGAACCGAGGAAGAGAAGGCTCGTGTTCTTCTCGAGGATTGCGTGTTTATCAAGAATGGACATGAAAACCTTCCTTCTCATTCAGCCGGAACGGCGGCGGGAGCGACCGAACCGGGGATCGGGGCTTCCTGGCGCTCATAGCCGAGGATGGTCATGAGGATGTTGTAGGCCATGATCAGGCTACCCAGCAGATACATGCCACCACCGACAGCTCTGAGGACGTAGTAGGGGAACATGGCAGCGACGGACTCGGCGAACGAGTAGACCAGGAAGCCCTGGGCATCATATTCGCGCCACATGAGACCCTGCTGGATACCGGCGACCCACAAGACGGCGGCGTAGACGACGATACCGAGCGTGGCGAGCCAGAAGTGCCAGTTGACCAGACGCAGCGAGTACAGGCGATCACGGTTCCAGAGCTTGGGCGTCAGGTAGTAGACGGCACCGAAGGTGATCATGCCGACCCAGCCGAGTGCACCGGAGTGAACGTGACCGATGGTCCATTCCGTATAGTGGCTGAGCGAGTTGACGGCCTTGATGGACATCATCGGACCTTCGAAGGTCGACATGCCGTAGAAGGCAATCGCGATGACCATCATGCGGATGATCGGGTCGGTGCGGATCTTGTCCCAGGCGCCAGACAGCGTCATCAGACCGTTGATCATGCCGCCCCAGGAAGGCATCCACAGCATGATCGAGAAGACCATACCCAGTGTCTGCGCCCAGTCCGGCAGAGCGGTGTAGTGCAGGTGGTGCGGGCCGGCCCAGATATACATGAAGATCAGGGCCCAGAAATGGATGATCGACAGGCGGTAGGAATAGACCGGACGACCGGCCTGCTTGGGCACGAAGTAGTACATCATGCCGAGGAAGCCGGCGGTGAGGAAGAAGCCGACGGCGTTATGGCCGTACCACCACTGCGTCAATGCATCCTGGACACCGGAGAAGACCGAGTAGCTCTTCACGCCGAGGAAGGAGACGGGCACCGCCAGATTGTTGACGATGTGCAGCATGGCGATCGTCACGATGAAGGCGAGATAGAACCAGTTGGCCACATAGATATGGCTCTCCTTCCGGGTCATGATCGTGCCCATGAAGGTGATCAGATAGGCGACCCAGACGACGGTCAGCCAGAGGTCCACATACCATTCCGGCTCAGCATATTCACGGCCCTGCGTGATCCCCAGCAGATATCCGGTAGCGGCCATGATGATGAAGAACTGATAACCCCAGAACACGAACCAGCCGAGCGAACCGCCGAACAGGCGCTGGCGGGAAGTGCGCTGGACCACATAGAAGGAGGTGGCGATCAGCGCATTGCCGCCGAAGGCGAAAATGACGGCTGAGGTGTGCAGCGGACGAAGCCGGCCAAAATTCAGATATGGCTCAATGTCGAGATCGGGAAAGGCGAGCTGCAGCGCGACGACCACGCCAACGAGGAAGCCGACGACGCCCCAGAAGACCGTGGCAATGACGCCATAGCGCACAACCTCGTCGAAATATTCCGACTTGGCCTTGGCCTCGACAGCCTGAGTGGCGCCCACCTTCGACGGCGCGAACTGCATCCGCCGCAGCATCACGATCGTGCCGGCGGTGAGCACGAAGAACGCAACCCACATATGGGCTGCGAAGAGGCTGTCCTGGGTGAAGGCCACCCCGAGCAGCGCGGCGAAGGCGAGGACCGCCATCACCAAAGTCTCGACAGTATAGTTCATTGTTGGAATCCCCCAACGGCTTGCTGATCTCATCGCGATACGTCCGCTCCGTCTGGAGAATCCTCTCGCGTCGACTGCACCATTCGCATCGGCAGGGGCAAAGCACCTTGATCCAAGTCAATGCGCATTCGCTGAAAATTGGCGACCTTCTGCTTCGCATCCGGGTTAGCGACCTCTCGGGCCGGCTTCGGGCAGTGCACGAGTGACGGCCCGGCACGCGTGTCTTGGGAGTGCTGGCATGCCGCCGACCGGTGTGCCGTTGGAGATATCGGACATGCTGACCACAACGACGACTGATATGGCGGGGCCGAATGCGGCGAAGACGGGAAATGCCCGCCTGGACGCCGGCAAATGGGGGCTGGACTGGCTGCACCGCGCCCAGGAGGAGCAACTTGCCCTCTGCCACGAACTGGAAGAGATTGCCGATTCGCTGCCGGGCAGCGTCAATCGCCAGAAATGCATTTACGCCGCAAAGGCGCTCGGCCCCCTGATCAAGGGGATCCATCACTACGAAGAAACCGTGCTCTTCCCGCAACTGCAGGCGGCAGGCGAAGCCAACGATCACCTGGCTTCGACGCTTGAACGGTTGAAGTTCGAGCACTGCGAGGATGAGTGTTTTGCCGAGGAGCTGACGGATGCGCTGCTGCGCCTGGGTTCGGGCTCGGCGGTCAACATGGAGGCTGTGGGTTACATGCTGCGCGGCTTCTTCGAGGGGCTACGCCGCCACATCGCCTTCGAGCGTGAGCATTTGCTCATGGGTGTCCGCCCCGATGACGCCCCAGCGCCGGCCGATCAGGTCAGCTGAACCGGTTCATGACTGCCGATCAGGCGGCGATGCCGCCGACCATCGGTTCGTCCTCGCCAAAGGTCAGGACCGCACCGTTGATCACGCCCTGAGAGGCCCGCAACGGGCTGTAGCGCGCGCGCAACATCACCGCGCCATCCGCCATCGATCGGAAGACCGCCGAGATGGAACCGGTGCGACCGGCAAAGGCGGCGTCAAGCGCTTCTCGCAGGTCCTGGCGCATATCGGGGTCGGGACAGATATCAAGCACACTCCGGCCGATCAGGTCCATCTGCGGCGCGCCCAGCATACTGGCCATCGGCGGGTTGGCGAAGAGATACCGGTAGTCCCGCGTGACCACCGCAATCCGCTCCGGCAGATTGTTGAGGATCGTCTCATTGAGCATTTCGTCGTCATCGGAACCGGACGTTTCCGCGCTGATCGGCACATGCATCGGCGGAGCCGCCTGCCCGCGTCTCGGGCCGAAATAGCGTTCGACAAGCAGGGACAGCATGGAGGCGTGGCGCAATACGCAGGCCCGATCGTCAGCGTCCTCGCGGATCAGCGACGTCACCAAGCGCATCTGCAGGTAAATGTCGTCGGTATCGGTCGCCCGGTAGCTGACAAGGTCGGTCAACAGAGGTTCGATCTCGCGGTCGATGGCACGCACCAGCTCATCATTTCCGCTGCGAATGGCCTGCTGCAACAGACGATTCTTCAGCGATATGCTTTCTGACAGGACGCGTAGATTTGCATCTCGAAATTCGCCGAACGACATTCTTCACCTCACCAGCGGTGTGACGAAATTCAGGAATCCATCACACGGTTCTCGTGTGGAGCCGTAACATGAGGTGGCATCACCTTCAATTCCAGCGAGCGGTCGGCAGTGCTCAGCCCAAAAAATGTTACGCTTGAAACGCTCACAACCGTCAGAAATGAGGGATTAAATCTTCCGCTTAATATTCCAGCGGTCATGGTACCAGAGCCATTGCTCCGGTAGCTCGCGCACCCATGATTCAACCTTGTCATTAAGCACCTGCGAAGTGGCGTTGACGTCGATCTGCCCCTTTTCGTTGCGCGGCAAGGTGATAGCCGGTTCGATCTCCAGGCGGAAACGGTTGCCCGGCAGTCGGATGCAGCGAGCCGGATAAACCTCACATTCGAACTGGCGTGCGAGCTTGGCCAGTAGCGGATTGGTCCGCACGGGAGTGTTGAAGAAGCGGGTCTCGACACCCTTCTTGAACTTCTGGTCGACGAGAACGCCGACGCCGCCGCCATGTTCGAGCTGCCGTGCAAGGGCAAAGGAAGAGCCGGCATGGGACGGCACCAGCTTGCCCATTCGCTTGCGGCGGAAATCGAAGACCTTTTCGGCGACGTAAGGGTTGTTCGGCGGCCGAAACAGCACCGTGACGTAAAGGCCGAAGGCGGCACCAGCCACGGGCAAAAGCTCAAAATTGGCCGTGTGGGCGGTAAAGACGATGAAGGGCCGCGGATTGTCGCGCAGGTCCAGGAACTGCTCGACGCCGGAGACCTCGACCCTGCCCTCGCCCGGCCGCTGCGGGTCAAAGTCAAACAGCCTGTCGAGGAAGACATATTCGGCTGCAAGCCGGCCCATATGGCCCCAGCTTGCAAGCGCGATGGCCTCCCGCTCGGCCGCGGATTTCTCTGGAAACGCGTTGCGCAGGTTGACCTGCATGAGGTGGTGGCGCTTCGTCTTCGGACCGATCCAGCGCATCAGCCGATCGGCGAAGTTGATCGCCGCGTCAGCCGGGAAGATCTTGAGCGCCGTCAAAAACCCGAAGGCCAATTGCGCAATGGTCCAGTGATAGGCCTTGCGCAGGAAGAGCACGATGCGGGTGATGAACATCCGCACCGGATCAATCCATCTTCAGGATGATCTTGCCGAACACCTGGCGACCTTCCATCCGCGACAGAGCTCGATCGATGTCATCAAAGGAAACCTGCGTATCGATGACCGGATGGACGATGCCGCGCGCCATCTTCTGCATGGCGTTCGCCATGTTTTCCATGCGGCAGCCGAAGGAACCGAGCAGCTTCAACTGTTGCTGGAAAAGCATCATCAGGTTCATGTCGGTCGAAACACCCGAGGTCGAACCGCAGGTGACGAGGCGGCCACCGCGCTTCAGGCAGAGCATGGAGCCGGCCCAGGTGTCCTTGCCCACATGTTCGAAGACGACATCGACGCCCTTCTTCTTGGTCAGCTTGCGCACGACACCTTCGAAACGATCGGTGCGGTAGTTGATGACATGATCGGCACCCAGCGCCTTGGCCGGCTCGATCTTGTCGTCGGAGCCGACGGTGGTGATGACGGTGCAGCCCATCTTCTTGGCCAGCTGGATAGCGGCCGTGCCGATGCCGGAACCGCCGGCATGAACGAGGATGGTCTCGCCCGGCTCCAGCTTGGCATTGTCGAACAGCATGTGTTCGACCGTGCCGAAGGTCACCGGAGCAAGAGCCGCACCGATGGCGTCGACACCCGGAGGGGCCGGCACCAGCAGACGGGCCGGCAGGTTGATCTTCTCCTGGGCGAATCCATCGAGGTGGAAGCCGTGCACGCCTGAGACGTTTTCGCAGAGATTGTCGCGGCCTTCGCGGCAGGGCTTGCAGAGACCGCAGGTCCGCGCGCCGTAGACGGCGGCGAGCTGGCCCGGCAGGATATTGCCGACACCGGGGCCAATCGCCTCGACCACGCCGGAAGCTTCCGCCCCGATGACAAGTGGCATCTTGCGCTTGGCGAAGGCCATGCCGCGCCAACCCCAGACGTCAATGTGGTTCAGCGCGACCGCTTTGACGCGCAGAGTCACTTCGCCCGGACCGGGCGCTTCCGGCTCCGGCAGATCGACAATTTCGAGCTTGCGGTCTTCGACCAGTTGCAATGCGCGCATGACATCTTTCCTTCAGGGCTTAGGGCGGATGAGGCGTCGTCACGCTCTCATCATCATGCCCGGGCATGTCCCGAGCATCTGCCGACCTTCATTGTTCTTTGCGAGGTTCGTGGATCCTCGGCTTGAAGCCGAGGATGACGTCCCGCCTTGTTGGCGCAGGCCTTAGACCGGATCCCGCGTCATGACAAGGCTGGCATTCTGGCCGCCGAAGCCGAAGGAATTGGAGAGAACGGCCGACACAGACGCCTCCCGCTTCGCATTCGGCACAACGTCGAGCACGATCGAGGGATCGGCATTGGCGTAATTGATCGTCGGCGGCAGCGTGCCGGTCAGCATGGTCTGGATCGAGAACACCGCCTCGACCGCACCGGCGGCGGTCAGCGTATGACCGATCATGGACTTGTTCGACGAGCACGGTATCGCGTCCTTCAACCGGTCACCGAAGACGGACAGCATGGCGCCATATTCCATCTTGTCGTTTTCAGGCGTCGAGGTGCCATGGGCATTGATATAGCCGATTGCGTCCTCGGAGAGGCCAGCATCGGCAAGTGCTGCCTTGATCGTGGCAATCGCCGGGCCGCCGTCGGGGGACGAGCGGGTGCGGTGAAAATAGTCGGCCTTTTCGCCGCAGCCCTTGATAACGCCGAGCACCTTGGCGCCACGGGCCACTGCGGACTCCAGCGATTCCAGAACGAGGGTGGCTGCCCCCTCGGCGATCACGAAACCGTCGCGCTCCTTGCTGAACGGCTTGGATGCCTTTTCAGGCGGATCGTTCTGGGTTGAGAGCGCCGAGAGCAGCGAGAAGCGGATGACGGATTCCGGGCTGATCGAACCGTCGGTCGCGACCGTCAGTGCACGGTCGGTCCGCCCCTGACGGATCGCCTCGACGCCGAGCTGGATTGCGGTGGCGCCGGAGGCGCAGGCCGTCGACAGCGTCACCGGCAGGCCGCGCGTGCCGAACTTGTCGGCGAGGCGCTCCGAGATCGAGCCGAACTGTACGGCTTCAAGGAAGACCGGATCCGGCTTTTCGCGCATGGCGGCAAGGAAGCGCACATAGGCGTCGCTCGGCTCGGTCGACGGCGGCGCGCGCTCTGCTAGCGCAAAACGATCGTGCCATTCCGGCTCGACCGGCGGGGCGGCGAGAAACAGCGGCCCGTTGAAATCACCGTTGAGGCCAGCCTGGGCGAGCGCTTCGATCGTGGTTTCGCGCGCCAGCGCGTAGGAACGCTCGACAGCGTTGTTGGCCGGCACCGCGATGAAATCGACGGTACCGCCGATGCGGGTTGACATGCCCTCGGTTTCGAAGCGCTTGATGTAATGAATGCCGGACTGGCCGGACGTCAGCTTCGCCCAGTTGTCGGAAAGCCCCTGGCCAAGCGAGGTGATCACGCCCATGCCGGTAACGGCGACGATCGGGCGGCCGAGGTGATCCTTGAAACGTGTGTCAGTCATCGAACGATCTCCTCACGCATCGGCCGAGAGCACGGCAAGGCCCTCGCCCCGCACATAGCCGACGGTGGTGACGATGGCATGCCGCGCGGCGGACGCTTGCGCGGTCTCATGGGCGGCATCGAAGGCGGGAACGATCGCACCGGAATCGATGGCAAGTGCCGCAAGAGCAAGCCCCGCCGGGAACTGCGCTTCCAGCGAATGGCCGATCGAACCGGCAAAGCCGCGAACAGGCATGCCGGAGAAACGTTCCGCAAGGGAAGCCTTCTCACGTCGCGTAAGGTCCGCGAGGCCCGACGCCCCGGAAAAGACGATGGTGTCGTCAGCCGAAAGCGACGAGGCTTCGGGCGCGATGCGGTTGAGGCGCGCCTCAAGCTTGCCCTCATCGCGGCTGCCACGATCGCCTTCGACAGCGTCGAGCACGGCGTAGATATGTGCGCCCCGCGCTTCTGCATGCTCACGGGACTCAAGCACCAGAAAGGCCCCGACCGTTCCAAGGATCATGCCGCCGCCCTCAGAGCCATCGCGCGCCCAAAGCGGCTGCCATGGACCCGTCTGGTGGGCGCGGATTCCCTCGACCAGGAGCAGGATATCGGCGCGCTCGGCGATGAAGGCGCCGCCGACCAGGGTGTGGGTCGACTGACCGGCCTTGATGCGGGCAAAGGCGGTCTCTATGGCGGATATGCCGGCGGATTCCTCACCCATGAAGGTCCGCGACGATCCGGTGACCTTGTGCACGATGGAAATATTGCCAGCGAGCAGATTGGACAGCTGTGCGAGGAAGAGCGTCGGGCGAAGCTCGGTGGTCAGCTTTTCGATCAGCAGCCGTTCGCGGTCGTTGCGCTTCAGCGCCTCGTCAACGATCAGGCTGTCGACCGCGATGTCACGTTCGCCACCGCCGGCGGCCACGATCAGGTCCATCGAGCCACAAGCCTCGACATCGTCCTTCATGCCGGCATCATCGAGCGCGAGGCCCGCCGCAAACACGCCGAGGCGCTGCCAGTTTTCCATCTGCCGCTGGTCTTTGCGACCAATCTGGGCAGACCAGTCGATCTCAGGCAGGCGGTGCACGACGTAAGGGCTGAACTTCTCCGTCTCCAGCACCGGCTCCGGTGCCTGGGGAGAAGACAGGAGGGCGATATGCGGCTCCTTGCCCGTGCCATGGCAGGTGACGATGCCAATCCCGGTGATCACCACATCATTCGGCTGTTTGACCATATGCAATCCTCTCGCCGACGGGAGGGTCGGCGTTAAAAAGCGGGTTTTCCCGAATAAGGCCCGAAGGTCAAGAGGCGATTGCGTCAAAGCGCAGGCTGAGGCCTTTAGCCCTGTGCAGCCATGGCAGCGACGAGGCCGACTTCCTCGGCACGCTTGCGCACGATCGGCGCCAACGGCACTTCGGAAAAGGGCACGGTGCGCAGCTTTAGCTGGGCATCGCAGACCTTCTTGCCGGCGCTGGTGATCCTTGCCTTGGTAACAGCAAAGCCAGATCCGTCGTGTTCCAGCTCCGCCTCGATATCGAGGATGGCGCCCGGCTCGACGAAAGTGCGCATCTTGGCACCATCAACCGACATCAGGAAAGGCATGGCGGAAAAATCCTTGACCGCGAGCAGCAGCATGCCGGAGGCCTGCGCCATGGTCTCGATCAGGAGAACGCCGGGCACCAGCGGCATGCCGGGGAAATGACCCTCGAACACGGGGCTTTCCATCGGCACGACCGACTGGGCCTTCAAACGACCAAGGCCGAGATCCACGCTCTCGACCTTGTCAATCATCTGGAAATATTCAAGCAGCATGACGATTTCCGTCCTTGAGAAGACGGATCAGCCCTTGGCGGCCTTCAGTTCGTCGATCTTGGCACAGAGGTTCTTCAGGACGAAGTATTCCTCGGTCGAAACCTTGCCTTCGTTGACTTCCTGCGTCCACTGCTCAAGCGGGATCTTGATGCCGAATTCCTTGTCGATCGCGAAAACGATGTCGAGGAAGTCGAGGCTGTCGATGCCGAGGTCGTCAATCGTGTGGCTTTCCGGCGTAATCGTCTCGCGATCGATTTCGCTGGTGTCAGCAATGATGTCGGCAACTTTGTCGAATGTAGCGGTCACGCCAGTACCTCATATGTCTCAAATTCTGTGTTCCACATAGGGAAAACAGGGGGAAATGCCAATGGCCGTTTTTCGCGGACGCAACATTTGGCCCCGAGGTGTTGCCTAAACAGCAATGGAATGCCGGCCCTTGCCGTTGGCGAGGTAGCTGTCGAAGACGGCCGCAATCGTGCGGGCGAAGGGTCGGCCAGCCTCCGTGATGGTGAAGCGATCGCCCACCAGCCGACAGATATCATCCTGGTTCGACGCGGCGAAGCTACCCGCTTCCCCGACGATTGCCTCCGCGTCCGCACCGAATTCGGCCCGTAACGCGTCGAAGGAGAGTTCGAAGCGGCACATGATTTCCTCGATCACCCGGCGCCGCATGCGGTCGTCATCGGTGACGGCCACGCCGCGCACTGCGGCGAGCCCCCCGTTATCAGCCATGCGCTGGTATTCGCCGGTCGCTGGCATGTTCTGCACATAACCCTGAGGCAATTGCCCGATCGAAGAAGCCCCGAGCCCGATCAGCGCGTCGGCTGCGTCGACCGTGTAGCCCTGGAAATTGCGGCGCAGGCGCCCTTCCCGCTGGGCGATCGCCATGCTGTCGGTAGGTCGAGCGAAATGGTCGATACCGATCGGCTCGTACCCCGCCTCCACCAACATTCGGGCTGCCAGGCTCATCTGGGCAAAACGCGCCTCGATGCCGGGCAGCACGTCCTCCCTGATCATTGTCTGGTGCTTCTTCATCCACGGCACATGCGCGTAGCCGAAGAGCGCGATCCGATCGGGAGAAAGCGAGAGAATGTCGCGCACCGTATCGGCGAGCGTCTCCTCGGTCTGATGCGGCAGGCCATAGAGGATGTCGCAGTTGACCGAATGCACGCCCCGCACCCTGACGGCATCGACCACCGACTTCGTATGTTCGAACGTCTGGATACGGTTGATGGCGCGCTGCACGTCAGGGTGGAAATCCTGAACACCGAGACTGGCACGTGTCATCCCGATCCGCGCCAGCGCATCGTAGCGCGGTTCGTCCAAATCGTTCGGGTCCATCTCGACGCTAATCTCGACCTCATCCGAGAAACGGAAGGCGTCGCGCAGCGCCGCCATCAGATCGACGAGATCGTCCGGCCGCACCATGGTCGGCGAACCGCCACCAAAATGCACGGCAGTCACGACCGCATCGCGGTTTACGAGCTTTCCGACGGCCGCGATTTCTTTTCTTAAAGATTCCAGATAGATCGCGATAGGTTCATATTTCAGTGTATGCTTTGTGTGGCATGCGCAGAACCAGCAGAGCCGGTCGCAATAGGGAATATGGAGGTAGAGGGACAGCGTCTGCTCGTCGGTGATTGCCTGCAGCCATTCGGCATAGACGCCCGTATCGACCCCCTCGTGGAAGTGCGGTGCCGTTGGATAGCTGGTATAGCGCGGCACGGCCCCGGAATATTTTTTGAGAAGTGAATCTGGCATGATCTGCGTGGTCCCGAAGCTGTGTCGACTACGACCAAAGATAGCGCCGTGCGACAATGCGGCCTTTGACTTCGATCAATTTGATGTTACATTTCTCAAGTAAGTTCTACGGAACTCAGAGGCCGAAAAGGCCATGCAGGTCGTTCGATGCGGATCGTTGTCGCACGGCCTCCCAGGGCGGCGTGATCATGGACACCTATCTCAAACATTTGCCGGAATGCGAAGCCCCGGGCGTTTGTCGGGCTTGCGAGGCGCGTCACGGCGGGCTGTGCTCGGTATTGACCGCGAACCAGCTCACCGAACTCAACCGTCACTCCATTCGCCGGCGAATCGACGCGGGCAATGAGGTGATCGGTCAGGGCGAGACGGTCGGCAGCTACAGCAACATTCTCAAAGGTGTGATCAAGCTTTCCAAGATGATGGCGGACGGCCGCCAGCAGATCGTCGGCCTGCAGTTTGCGCCCGATTTCCTGGGCCGCCCCTTCCTTGGCGAAAGCACCATCACGGCAGAAGCCGCGACCGACACTGAAATCTGCACCTTCCCACGCAATGTCGTCGACCGCATGGTCAGCGAAGTGCCGGACATGGAACGCAAGCTGCACAACCAGTCGCTCAAGGAACTGGACGAGGCACGCGAGTGGATGCTGACGCTTGGCCGCAAGACGGCACAGGAAAAGGTGGCCAACTTCCTCTACCTGATCGCCACGCATATCGATCCGGATCGCGGCAATGCCCAGACTTTCGATCTGCCACTGTCACGCGCCGATATCGCGGACTTTCTCGGTCTGACGATTGAGACGGTGAGCCGTCAGATGACCAAGCTGCGCAAGGACGGCGTCATCGTGATCGAGAACAATCGTCACGTCATCGTGCCGAAGCTGGAGCGCCTGCGCGACGCCGCCGGAATCGATTGACCTTCGGCTCGACCTATTGCGAGATCATGATCCTCGTGTTGCCGAGCCCGTTTCGACGGGCGAGCTGGTAGAATTGCGCTGCATTGTCGGGGTGGAGTCGCACACATCCATGGGACGCCGGGTGCCCGAGATGCTTCACGTCGAAAGTGGCATGCACAGCATATCCGCCATTAAAGAAAATGGCGTAAGGCATGGGCGCATTGTCATATTTGCGCGAGCGATGATGAAGCGACGCCCATTTGGCCCGCCAAGAACCGGTTGGCGTTGAATAGCCCGACCTTCCCGTCGAAACCTTCCAGCGGTACCGAACGACGCCGTCCTCGCTCACCGTCATCGTTTGCGCTGACAGGCTGACGCGCGCGACGAGCGACTTGGCGTTTGCCGACAGCGGCAACAACGCAATGATCAATGCCCCCAACGCTGCCGTGGTGCGCATAATTACCCCCGAAGGGCACCCCTTTGCCCGGGGACATTTTAGGTTGCGCCGAAAAAAAGAAAACACAGACAGCGGCGCCGCCCAAAAAGGGTCACCCGCCTGGTTAGAGCCATTCCGGTCGCTTAGAGGTAGGAGACGAGCGCTAAAATGGCAGCCAGCACCGCAAGAAGGCTGCAGGCCGAGTAGAACACTGAGATACCGGCGACGATGTCAGCAAGAATTGCCGCGGATCTCCCGGCGGCATGCATCATGGGTTCGCTGACACGCACCCCGCCATAGACGCGAGGACCGGCGAGTTGAAGGTCAAGGGCCCCGGCCATGGCCGATTCCGGCCAGCCTGAATTGGGTGAGCGATGCAGGCCGCTGTCGCGCAGCGCCGCAGACAGGGATCGACGTCCGGCAGCGGGGCCGAGCCTTATGGCTGCAGCAGCGGCAATCAGCAGCGCCGAGAGCCGGGCAGCCGGCCAGTTGGCGAGATCGTCGAGCCGCGCCGAGGCCCAGCCGAACTCAAGAAAACGCTCGTTCTTGTGGCCGACCATCGAATCGGCCGTGTTGAGCATCTTGTAGGCGAGGAGCCCCGGCAGACCCGCGATGGCGTACCAGAAGACCGGCGCGACCACGCCATCGGCAAAATTCTCCGACAAGCTCTCGATCGCCGCGCGGCAGACACCGGACTGGTCCAGCGTGTTCGGGTCACGCCCGACAATCATAGCAACGGCCCGGCGCCCGCCGGGAAGCCCATCGGACCGCAGCCCGTTGGCCACGGCAAGCACATGATCACCGAGACTTTTTTGCGCGAGGAACACCGCCACCACCACGATCTCCAGCACCGAACCGAATATCCCGAGCCTGGACGCCATGTTGGAGAGGACCGCCCCGCTGGCTGCCGACAGCAGCAGAAGCGCGAGGATGGTGACGACGCCGTTCAGCCGCCGCCCCTCGGGGGTGAACCCCTTGCCATTCAGACGCTGCTCAAAGGCGTCGATCCCCTTGCCGAAGACCACCACCGGATGCGGCACCTGCCGCCACAGCCAGGGCGGGTCGCCGATGATGCGGTCGAGAACAAGGGCGAGAAAGAGAAGGACGAGATGGATCATGGCTCAGGCGTTACGCCACATCTTCAGCGCCTCGGCAAGCCGGCGGTCGCCGTCCTGGTCGGGAGACAGCCCGAAGCGGAGCCAGTCCGGCCGGTAGTCGAATCTGCGGGTCAGAATGCGATGGCGGCAAAGATGGGTGTGCAGGTCCCCTGCCCTTGGATCCTCGACCAGCGTCAAAAGTCCGGCATCCCCCCGAATGAAGAGGCCGGCATCTCGAAGCACGGCATGAAGAGTCCGACAGCGCTCGCCAATCCCTCTCCGGATGTGTTCGCTATCGGCAGTGAGCAACTGCGCCGCAATTTCGAGCGCCGGACCGGACACCGCCCAGGGGCCGAGCCACTCCGCAAACTGATCGGTGATGCCGTCTTCCGCGACGAGGAACCCGAGGCGGATACCGGCAAGGCCGAAGAATTTGCCGAAAGACCGGAAGATGATGACCGCGGGATGCCCACTCCCCGCCATGCTCAACTGAGGAAGCATGTCCCCGAAGGCCTCGTCGATAAGGAGTAGGCCGCCTGTACGGCCGACGTCGTCTGCAAGCCGCATGAGGCGTTCGGGCGGAATCGCACGCGCATCCGGATTGTTCGGATTGACCACGACGACCATGCCGTGGTCCGGCGTGATGGTATCGAGATCCACGATCCGATCGATGGGCAAGCCCGCCTGCTGAAAGGCCCGGGCATATTCGCCATAAGTCGGCGACAGGATGGCAACGCGGCTGCCCGGCCGCACGAGGCGCGGCAGAAGCTGGATGACCGATTGCGTGCCAGGGACCGGCAGAGGCAGCCGATCGCCAGAGCGATAATAGCAACGCGCAGCGTTGCGCGCAGCCTGCTCGCGCTCGAGGTCCGGCAGGCGGTGCCAAGCGCGAGGCGAAATCTCTGGCAAAGGCGGCGGGCACGGGTTGATGCCCGTCGACAGATCGAGCCATTCTTCAATTCTTCCGCCATAGAGTTCGGCCGCCGCTGCAAGGCCGCCGCCATGCTGAATGGGCGCGATCATGCACTATCTCCCATGCGATCGATCAGATGCATGTAGGATCCGCATACCTTGCCGCGGCACAGTCCGAACGCGCCGAGCGCCTCGCCCATTGCATCCTCCGCCTCGAAGAGACGTTCGGCAGCGCCCTCAGACACCACCGTCGAATAGTGGAATTCATGGGCGGAAAAAGAACCGGGCAGCAGATCCTGCGCCAAGGATCTCAGCCGACGATAGCCGAGGTGACGGGCGCGGGCCGCATAGCTGGTGACAAGCGGCAACAGCCCGAGCATCTGATGTTGCTCGCCTGCGGCATCGACGAGTCCCTCGCCGAGAACCATATAGCCGCCGCATTCGCCATAGACGGTCACACCTCGGCTGACCGCCCTTTCCATCCCGGCTTTGAAGGTCTGCGCTGCAGCGATCCGGCCGGCATGCAGTTCCGGATAGCCGCCAGGCAGATACACGGCACCGGCATCCTGCGACGGCGCCTCGTCGGCGAGCGGCGAGAAGAAGGATAACTCGGCGCCCTGGCGTTGCCAGCCGTCCAGCAGATGCGGATAGGAAAAGGCAAAGGCAATGTCGCGCGCGACCGCGATGTGTTGGGCGAATGGGGCGATCCCGACAACGACGGGCGAAGGCTGCGAGACGGCCGTGGTCGCTGCTAGCCCCGTCAGCGCCGAAAGGTCACATCCTTCTTCGATCGCATCGGCAGCCGCTTCGATAAAGGCTTCGAGCCCTGCGTGCTCGCTGGCTTGCACCAGGCCAAGATGCCGTTCCGGCAGGCGCAGGTCGGGGTTGGAACGCAATACGCCGACAACCGGAAGGCCAGTGCTCTGCAGTGCGGCGCGCAGCATGGCTTCGTGTCTGGCGCTGCCGACTTTGTTGAGAATGACGCCCGCCACCTGCACATCGGCACGGAAACGAGCAAATCCGGTCGCCATGGCCGCAACCGATTGTGACATTCGAGCGCAGTCGATCACAAGAACGACGGGCAGTGACAAGAGAGCGGCGAGATCAGCGGCGCTACCGGTGCCATCGGCAGCCCCATCGAACAGGCCCATCATCGCCTCGATCATGAGAAGGCCTACCTGCGACGAGCGCTTCGCCTGATCTCGCAGGGCGGCAGGACGCATGGCCCAGGGATCGAAATTGAAGCAGGTAAACCCCGAGGCCGCCGCATGAAAGGCAGGGTCGATGTAATCGGGGCCAGCCTTGCCAGGGGCCACTTTGATCCCGCGCCGCGACAGCGCCCGCATCAAGCCGAGCGTCACCACCGTCTTGCCGGAACCGGAGGACGGCGCGGCGATGACGAGCCCGCTCATGCGGTGTCTTTCCGATCCACGGCAAATGGGTCGGGCAGGAGTTTGCGGCCCGAAAGCGCACCCAGCCAGTCGAGCGAGGGGCGCAGCCGCACGACTTCGCCGATCACCACGATGGCCGGCGGCTCGATACCGGCAGCCACCATGTCGGCCTCTGCGCGGCCAAGCGTCGTCTCAAGCACGGTCTGTTCCGCAGTCGCGGCATTGCAGACGAAGGCGACAGCCTCATCGGCACGTCGCCCAGCCGAGACCAGATTGGCCGCAATCTGCCCGATATGCTTCATCGCCATATACATGACGATGACGGGTGACCCGCGACCGATCGCGTCCCAGTCGATCCGATCGGGCACGACGCCAGAGGAATCATGGCCCGTCAGGAATGTGACGGCGTGGTTGACCTCGCGGTGGGTGACCGGGATGCCGGCATAGGCGAGCCCGCCGATACCGGCGGTAATGCCCGGCACGATACGGAAGGGAACGCCGTGTTCGATCAGGGTAAGAGCTTCCTCGCCGCCACGACCGAAGACAAAGGGATCGCCGCCCTTCAGCCGCAGGACGCGGTGGCCGGCCTTGGCCAATTCGACAAGTCGGAGCGAAATATCGCGCTGCTTGGCAGACGGCTTGCCGCCGCGCTTGCCAGCGTATTCGAGGATGGCCCCGGTGCGCGCGAGCTTCAGGCATTCTTCATTGACGAGGGCGTCGTGCACGATCACATCCGCCTCGGCCAGTCCTTTCGCCGCGAGCAAGGTCAGTAGCCCGGGATCGCCCGGACCAGCGCCCGCAAGCCAGACATGGCCGGGCTCGATGGCCGGCAGGTGCATGGGCAGGGCAAGACGCGTCGTGTCACTCATAGCCATGGTCTAGGCTCCGGCCCTTCAAATTGCAATTGCGCCGTGCCGGCTTTCCGCCACTTCGCGTCCGCCCGAGCCTTCCTCAGCGCGCGCGGCTCGCCTATAAGCGAGCCATGAGCGAAGCGGATGACCAGCAACTGGGCGCAGAAGGCGGACGGGTGGACAAGCCCGAAGGTGGCGGGTTGCGCAGCGGCTGGACCACCGGCGCCTGTGCGACCGCTGCAACCAAGGCGGCCTTCACCGCGCTGCTCACCGGTGACTTTCCCGACCCCGTGACCATCACCTTGCCGCGAGGAGAGATGCCGGCCTTCGCGCTCGCCTGCGAAGGCGTCGACAGCGGTGCGGCCTTTGCGGGCATCGTCAAGGATGCAGGCGATGATCCGGATGTGACCCATGGTGCAACCGTAATCTCGACGGTCCGGCGGCTCGCTCCCGGAAACGGCATCCGCTTTGTGGCGGGCGACGGTGTTGGCACGGTGACCAAACCCGGCCTGCCGATCCCCGTGGGAGAAGCCGCGATCAATCCCGTGCCGCGGACCATGATGACGGCGGAGATCGAAACCTTGGCAAAGGCACATGGCGTCACCCCCGATGTCGAGATCACGATCTCGGTTCCGGGCGGCGACGTGCTGGCCAAGGAAACCTGGAACCCGCGCCTCGGTATTCTCGGCGGCATCTCGATTCTGGGCACCACGGGCATCGTGCACCCCTTTTCCTGCGCGGCCTGGATTCATTCGATCCACCGCGGCATCGATGTGGCGCGCGCGGAGGGCCTGACCCATGTTCTGGGCGCGACCGGATCGACCTCGGAAAAGGCAGCACAGACCTTCTACGGCCTGCCGGACGGCGCGCTGCTCGACATGGGCGACTTCGCCGGCGGCCTGCTCAAATATCTGCGCGCTCACCCGGTTCCAAAGCTGACGATTGCCGGCGGCTTCGCCAAGATGACGAAGCTCGCCCAGGGGGCCCTCGACCTGCATTCCGGCCGCAGCCAGATTGACAATCTTCATTTTCTTTCATTGCCTTGTGCTGAGAACCTGACTCAGATTGAGCGGGAGCGGATTCAGAATGCCAACACCGCCCTGGAGGTTTTTGGAATCATGAAGGAACTTGGTCTCGACGTGGCATCCGACATCGCTGAAGCCGCACGTCGCACGGCTGTGTCGGTTTTGCGCGATGCGCCAGTAACGGTGGACATCATTGTCATCGACCGCAGTGGAAACATTATCGCCCATGCCAGGTAAGCCAAGCGATCCGCCACCGGCGACTTCAAGCGCCATGCCGCAGAAGATCCTTATTCTTGGAGGTACTGCCGAAGCACGGGAACTCGCCAGCCGTCTGGTGGACGAGGGCCATGCAGTCACCACCTCGCTGGCCGGGCGCACGCTGGACCCGATCCTGCCGCGCGGGGAGGTCCGCATCGGCGGCTTCGGTGGGGCCGACGGTCTTGCTGCCCATATCCGCGAACACGGCTATGACCGCGTCATCGACGCCACCCATCCCTTTGCCCGGCGCATTACCGAGAACGCCATCAAGGCGACAGCTGCGACGGGCATAGCGCTTGAGCAGAGACTGCGTCCGCGCTGGCAGAAACAACCGGGCGACCGATGGCGGTCGGTCGGTTCGCTTCAGGCGGCAGCAAATACCCTACCCGCCGGCGCCACTGTGTTCCTGGCTCTCGGTCGGCAATATCTCGATGCGTTTGAGACCAGAGGCGACTGCCGTTTCATCATCCGGATGGTAGATGCCCCGGAGGCGGCGCTTCCCATCCAGGACTACACACTGGTGCTGGGGAAGCCGGCAAGCGATGCCGTGCGTGAGGCGGACCTCTTCACCGCCCATGGTGTGACCCATCTTGTCTGCCGCAATTCGGGTGGACCGGCCGGATATGCGAAACTGATTGCGGCGAGACAGCTGGGCCTGCCGGTCATCATGCTTGAACGCGACTGAAGAAGCCCGAAATCAGCGGAATTCGAAGATCTGGCGGAAAACGCCGGGCGCGATGATCGACAGCGGGTTGATGACCAGATTGGGCTTGGCGCTTGCACCGGTCAGCTTGAAGGTGATGCCAAGCAGTCCACGGTCGCGACCATTACCGAGAATGGCGCCGATGACCGGCAATTCGCCAAACAGGCGGTTGAGACCATAGGCCGGCATGAACGTGCCGGTGAGGTCGATCCGCCCTGCCCGGTCACGGACGATCCCCTGGAACGTGGCCCCGATCTGCTCGCCGCGCACGATGCCGTTCTCGACGCTCAAGGAACCATCAACCACGGAGATGCGGGCAAAGGCACGCTGGAAGCGGGCCGAACTGACATCGATGTCGCGTCGCACGGCGCTGTTGAGGCTGCGTCCATCAGCGCCGGCCGGCGTCGAGACGATCGACTGCAGACGTTCTTCATTGTTAACCTGGACATTCCGCACATCGAGATTGCCGCTCCACGAACCGGGGCGGATCTCGGTCAGTCTCAGATTGGCAAGCCCGCCGCTGAGACGGTTATAGACATCGAGGAAGCGGACGACGGCGCCAAGGTCGCTGCTGGTAAAGGCCAGTTCCCGCTGCCCCTCCGGAGAGCGCAGCTTGGCAACGACCGCCTGACCGCTTCCGGTGACTCCGGAGAAGTCCACCGCATTCACCCGGCCTTTGCTGCCGGAATAGACCAGCGACACGCCCGATAGCGCCTCGTTGCCGAAGCCGACCACGCGATCGAGCTGGCCGTCGATCCGCACTGCGGGGCCAGAACCACCACCGCCCGCAGCACCGCCGCCATCCTCACTTGCGTCGGGCTGCTTCAGGATCGAGATCAGCGAGCGGGCATCGAAGGCGCTGCCGTTCGCCTTGACGGAGTACACGCCCTTGGCGTTGCGCACGGTAAGCGCGATATTGTCATCGGGCGCCAGACGAACCTTTGAGAAATTGGCGGCCTGCAGGCCGTCCCGATTGATCGACAGCTCGCCTGCGGCCCCGAAGCCATCGCCGGCCAGGATGAAGTTTTCGATGGTCGACTGATTATTCTCGCCGCTGATCAGGTCAAACTTGGCAGTCGCGCCGATACCCTGCCCCTTGCTCCAGCCGACCCAGGGGACGGTCAGCGTCGCAGCTCGAAGATCAACCGAAACCCCCTGCCTCTTGTCGCCAAGCCAGGTCATCTCCACAGAAACGGGGCCATCAAGGATGGTGCCGAGGCCGGGCACCAGCTTGTTGCGCGCGGCATTGTCCAGTTTCGCGCTGATCGTCCGCTCGCGCGCGACGGCATCCGGTCCCGACTGCACCGGCTCGGTCGCCCTGATCTCCATCGGAACGTCTTCGACCTTCGCTGTCGCCTCAAGGCGCGCCGCCTGCGGGTCGACCAGCAGTTTCCCCGTCACATCCGTCACGCTTCGCCCGTCAAACGGCTTTTTCACGTCGACCTGATCGAGGTCGACTTCTGCCTTCCAGACCGGCGGTGGCGGCTTTTGATCAGCAACCAGACCGAACCTCGCTTCGACATGCCCCTTCACCTGACCGGCGAGATCGGCGGGTGCGAACTCGGTCCTCTGCAACGCCTCGATCGGCTTGAACGACACCAGTTCCGCCACGGCATCAGCGGTGCCGCTCACGTCAACGCTGAGATCCGCCATCAGCGGCTTGTCATAGGCTTTCGCCAGAACCAGCGTACCGGCATCCAGCTTTACCACGCGGCCCGACGGAAAATAGGACCCCGCCGATCGGATCTTCACTTCGACCCGTTCGCCGACCATGTCGATGCGCCCATAGACGTCCCGCAGCGGCGGGATCGTACCGGTCAGGTTCATCCGGGCATCGTCGACATCCAGACCGATGCGCAACTCGTCCTCCCCAAGGCGCACGGACTGCGGCTCGATCGATAGGCGGTTCTGCGGGATGAACACGTCGATCGTGCCACTCGGGATAACGCCGCCATAGATGTTTTCGAGCACCCAATGGCGCGGCTTGGAGGCGATCCAGTAAGGCCAGAGCTGCTTGAGCGCGGTCGTTTTCAGGTTCTTGACGGCCGCGTTAAAACGAATTTCGGGGCCGGTGCCGCCGAACCGGATCTGCAGCTTGCCCGCGAGATTACCATGGGGCGTGGACGCATCGACCGCGTCCAGCTGCAGCAGCTTCTCGTTGACGAGAAAACGGCCATAACCCCTGAGCGAAAACGGAAACGGCGTCTCTCCGGCATCGGGCACGTCAGCTCGTCCATTGGAGACCAAAAGGTCGATGCCAAACCCCTTGCCGAATTCCGGACCCTCCGGCAGTCGGTCGAGATCGATCAGACCGCCGGAGATCGGCAGGATCGTCCGGTCCAGCTGCGCGAGCGAATCGGCGGTCTCGATCGTATTCTTGGTAAAGTCGTAGCCGAAATTGAGGTTTGCCCTGGTGATTTCCTGCGGCTGACCATCCGAGTAGAAGGTCCCGCCCTGCATGTTGACGGCAAGGTTCAATGCAGGGGCTTCGGAAGCACCACCGCGTTTTGCCGAGAGCAACAATTCTGCAGAACCGTCGATCCCCTGCCGGGCGTCGCCGTTCTTTGATCGGCGAAGCAGGAACGGGGTGAGCCGGAAATCGGCGATGCGCATCGTCAGAGATTGCGCCTGTCCCCCGACATTGGTGGTCAACGCGGTGAGTTCCGTCTGCTGCCCGTTGACGGAGATAGCACCAAAGATCGACAGCGAATCATCTGCCCCACGCTCCATGGCGATATCATCGACAGCGAGCGTCAGCGGACGTCCGCTGGCGGTGGTCGCGGCCACTTCGAGCCCGCCGATCCGCAGCCGGTCGAGGCCGCCCCGGGCGAAGAAAGACTGGATCCGGTCGAGTTGCTCGAAGGCGCCCGCCAGAACGTTTGGCATCGAATCGATCCGTACCGTGTTCAGGTCTAGCGGCTCACGCTTCGGCAACAGTCGGGCATCGAGGCTGATGCCTTCACTGACAACTTCGCGCACGGAGAAGCGCCCGCCGAGCAAGGCGAGCGGCTCAACAACGAATTTGACCGATTGCGTCACGGCCACCTGCTGGCCCAGTTCGGCCTGGGTGAGCTTGACGTCATGGGCCTCGACGGTCAGTTCCATGTCGCCGGAGAAGCGCACTTCCGTGGACCCGACCACCGCGCGAAACTGCGGAGCAACCGCCTCGTCCAGGACACTTTGCGCGCGGCGCGCCAACGCCTGATCGAGAGCACCGCTTTCCACGACGGCATATACACCCATCAAAACGACGAGCCAGAGAGCCGAGAGGCCGCCGAGAATACGGAAGATACGCCGCAGCACGGATCGCCGCGGCGGTGGCGTGTGCACAATGAGGGGATCCTCGACCTGCGCGGACGGGAGGGCATGCAGCGGCACGATGTCCCGCTTGCGAAACCGTAGCTTTTCGCCCCGGATCTCCGACATGTCCTGGTGATTGTCTCCGTCGATCGATGCCGCTATCAAGTCGCTCTGGACGACCTCCAAGCGGACTATATATCGAGTGCGCCGACAATCACCCACAAAACAGGCAAAAGAAAGGTTATCCCATGACGGAATTGACTGCCGGGGACAAAGCCCCCGATTTCTCCCTGCCCGCCAATGGTGGCGCCACCGTTTCGCTCGAGCAATTCTCCGGCAAGCCGCTCGTCCTCTATTTTTACCCGAAGGATGACACCAGCGGCTGCACGGTCGAAGCCGTTGACTTTACGAAGCTTTCGGCTGATTTCGCAGCAATTGGCGCGACCGTCGTCGGGGTCTCACCCGACTCGGTGAAGAGCCACGACAAGTTCGCTGCCAAGCACAATCTCTCCGTCCTCCTGGCCGCCGACGAAACCCATGCAGCCCTGGAGGCCTATGGTGTGTGGAAGGAAAAGAGCATGTACGGCAAGACCTATATGGGCGTCGAGCGCACCACCTTCCTGATCGACGGCTCCGGCAAGATTGCCGAGGTCTGGCGCAAGGTGAAGGTGCCCGGCCATGCGGAGGCGGTTCTGAAGGCAGCCCAGGCTCTCTGATGTCCGAGATAGCGGTGAGCCAGCCGACGACACCCTTTCATTCGCTGCGCGGGGCAGCCACGCTCGCCATCCTGAGCGCCGACCTCGACGAGAAGACGGCGCTGGCGCAGGCGGCGGCGGTCCGTTGGCAGGAACGGCGTCTGTCGCTGCGCTCGCCGCTCGATCCGGCCCTGCCCGAGCGGCCGGGTCGGCCGGTGAAGCCTGAACTCGTGCCTCCGAAGGCCGTGGAGAAGCGCTCCCTCCACACGCTGCCGGGGCGCATAGCCCTCCTCCATGCGCTGGCGCATATCGAACTCAACGCGGTTGATCTTGCGCTCGACATCGTCGCACGCTTTGCCAGCGAACCGGTGCCCCATTCCTTCTTCGATGGCTGGATGAGGGTCGCCTTCGAAGAGGCCAAGCACTTTCGCATGGTGCGCGACCGCCTGCGCGATCTTGGTGCCGATTATGGCGACATGCCCGCCCATGACGGCTTGTGGCAGGCCGCCCATTCGACCCGCAACGACCTCACTGCACGACTGGCCGTCGTGCCGCTCATTCTGGAAGCCCGCGGCCTCGACGTCACCCCGGCCCTGCAAGACAAGATGCGCCAAACCGGCGACCTCGAAAGTGCCGAGGTTTTACGGGTGATCTATGAGGACGAGAAGGGGCATGTCGCCGTCGGGGCGAAGTGGTTTCGATTCCTCTGCGCCCGCGAAAAGCGGGATCCGGCCGCCACCTTTCAGGATCTGGTGCGGGCGAATTTCCGCGGCCAGCTGAAGGCGCCCTTCAACGATGTGGCGCGCGCCGAGGCTGGCCTGACACCGTCATTCTACCGGGTTCTGTCTTCGAAAAACAACTCGTGAGGGGCACCTGATCCGAGCCGTCTGAACGCTTTGTTAACCCTAATTATGCGTAATTCCCTGGGCGAGACGACATGAGACGACTCGCCATCATGCCGCCGCCCAAGGGCTTAAGGCGTGGTCGGACGGGAAGGGGAACGGGCGTGGCAGCGGGCACCAATAACCAGGTCTTCGGTAGGCGGAAGGAGCCGCATGTCGTCATCTTGGCGAGTGGCGACCGCATCCGCCATATGACCATCAGGCCTTGGATGACGCTGCTCACCGTCTGCTTTCTCGGGATCCTTGCGCTCGGATATCTCGGCGCCACCACCTATCTCGTTTTGCGCGACAACCTGATCGGCGCCACCATGGCGCGCCAGGCGCGCATGCAGCATGAATATGAAGATCGGATCGCAGCGCTCCGTGCTCAGGTCGATCGCGTAACCTCCCGGCAACTGCTTGATCAGCAGGTTGTCGAAGACAAGGTCGAAAAGCTGCTCGAACAGCAGATGGCGCTCACCTCTCGTCACGGCAAGATCGATGCTCTCCTGCAGGGTGCCGGTGCTGACACGGACCTCCCCGGCGACGGCCCCGTGCCGACAGATAGACCGAAGAAGGACGGCAACGAAGCCTCGCTGCCCAACAAGTCAGCTCCGGCCTTTGCCTCCCTGCTTGGCTCGGCAGGCAAGCAGGAAGCAGCATCGAACCTGGCGCTCGGCTACGTGCCGATGACACAGGAGAACGTAGCCGACCGCGCTGACCGGTTGTTCTCTCATATGACCTTGTCTCTGAAGGAAATCGAGGCGGAGCAGCTCGAACGGATCGACGAACTGGCAAGCGGCGCTTCCGCAACCGCCGACAAGATCGCCGGTATCCTGAAACGCCAGGGCGTTCCTGTCGACGAACAGGCGGCGGTCCAAACACAGGACGCCGTCGGCGGTCCTTATCTCGCCCCCCGTTCCGAGCAGGATTTTAACACCTCGCTGAACGAGCTCGATGCGGCGCTGACCCGGCTCGAATCCGTGCGCGATACCGCGCGCCGCCTGCCCTTTGCCAATCCAGCGCCTGGCCGTGACATCACCAGCCGCTTCGGCAATCGACCAGATCCGTTCTTCGGTGGCCTTGCCATGCATGCCGGCATCGATTTCCGCGCCCCGACCGGCACCGAAATCCGCACGACCGGCGCAGGCAAGGTAATCGCGGCAGGCCAGTCGGGCGGCTACGGCAACATGGTCGAGATCGACCACGGCCTGGGCATCTCCACGCGCTACGGCCACATGTCACGCGTTCTGGTGAAGGTCGGCGACGAGGTGGCGACGGGAGACGTCATCGGCCTCTCCGGCTCGACCGGTCGCTCCACCGGCCCACATCTGCATTACGAAATCCGCCGCAATGGCGATGCCGTCGACCCCATGCAGTTCCTCAATGCAGGCATGAAGCTCACACCGCTGATCAATTGACGTGAATTCATTTTCCGTTCAACGTGATGGTGAACAGGAAACGATCTTATGGATGCAGCGTCGCTTGTGGCTTTTGCCCTCGCATTCTTCCTATTCGCTGCGAGTCCGGGCCCTGATAACATGACCATCGTCGCCCGTACGCTGTCGCAGGGCCCTGCGTTTGGGTTTGCCTATGGCGCGGGCACGCTGGTCGGCATTCTGATCTATCTCGCACTCGCCGCCTTCGGCCTGTCCCTGCTTGCACAGGAGATGGGGATCGTCATGGTCATCCTGCGTTATGCGGGTGCTGCCTATCTCATCTACACCGCCTACCGGCTGTGGACCGAAACGCCTGTCATTCCGGAAACCACACGCCAGGCCGACCGGCGGGGCCTGTCGACGACCTTCCTGACGGCGATCGCGCTCAACCTCGGCAATCCGAAGATGCCGTTGTTTTATCTGGCTCTTCTGCCGGGCTTCGTCGGTTCGACCTTCGGCATGGACGACTATGTCGCGCTCGCTTTGGTGATCCTTCTCGTGGAGATCGTGGTGGTTGGCGGTCATGTCTGGATTGCCGGGCGCGCCCGCTCTCTGCTGCGCATTCCGGCCGTGGTTCAACGGGTGAACCGGATTGCCGGAACCGCCATCGGTCTTGCCGGGATCCAGATCCTCTGGACAACCAGGTTGAATTAAACATGCGCTTTAAGCCTTTGTAGGGTTAAATCCGCCTGTTTCCTTGACTTTCGGGCCGTTTCCCACTATTCGCCGCAACCATTCGAGCCCATATCACGGGCGACTCATGGATGTTCGCGAGAACAGGAACGGAAACTACTTCCCTTTGACAACTTTTGCTGACCTTGGCCTGAGCCAGAAAGTCCTTTCAGCCGTCACCGATGCCGGCTACACGACCCCGACCCCGATCCAGGCAGGCGCGATCCCGCCAGCCCTGCAGCGGCGGGATATCTGCGGCATCGCACAGACGGGGACCGGCAAGACTGCGTCCTTCGTTCTTCCCATGCTGACCTTGCTCGAAAATGGCCGCGCCCGCGCCCGCATGCCGCGCACATTGATCCTTGAGCCGACCCGAGAACTGGCTGCCCAGGTCGCCGAGAATTTCGAGAAATACGGCAAGAACCACAAGCTCAACGTGGCCCTCCTGATCGGCGGCGTCTCCTTTGAAGAGCAGAACCGCAAGCTGGAGCGTGGCGCAGACGTCCTGATCTGCACCCCCGGCCGCCTGCTCGACCATTGCGAGCGCGGCAAGCTGTTGATGACCGGCGTAGAAATCCTCGTCATCGATGAAGCCGATCGCATGCTCGACATGGGCTTCATCCCGGATATCGAGCGCATCGCCAAGATGATCCCGTTTACCCGCCAGACCCTGTTCTTCTCGGCTACCATGCCGCCGGAAATCCAGAAGCTGGCTGACCGCTTCCTGCAGAATCCGGAACGCGTCGAAGTCGCCAAGCCATCGTCGACAGCACTCACCGTGACGCAGCGTCTCGTTGCCTGCCACAACAAGGACTACGAGAAGCGCGCCAAACTGCGCGAGCTGATCGGCACCCAGAGCGAGTTGAAGAACGGCATCATCTTCTGCAACCGCAAGAAGGACGTCGCCGACCTTTTCCGGTCGCTGGAACGTCACGGCTTCTCCGTTGGCGCGCTGCATGGCGACATGGACCAGCGCTCGCGCACCAACATGCTGGCCGGTTTCAAGGACAACCAGATCACGCTTCTGGTCGCCTCCGACGTTGCCGCCCGCGGCCTCGACATCCCCGATGTCAGCCATGTCTTCAATTTCGACGTACCCATCCATGCGGAGGATTATGTCCACCGCATCGGCCGCACCGGTCGTGCCGGCCGTTCGGGCGCAGCCTTCACCCTGGTGACGCGCAGCGACACCAAATTCCTCGACGCCATCGAGAAGCTGATCGGTCAGAAGATCGAATGGCACGACGGCGACATCTCCGCGCTTCCGGCTCCGGCGGAGAGCCATGACGAAAGCCGTGGAAAACGTGGTCGCGACAAGGGTCGCGAGCGGCGCGGCGGTCACAAATCGGATACGCGCAGCGAGTATACCAAACCGGTAGAGGAAGAAGTGGTGGAAGCAGTGAAGGTTGAGGCGGTAAAAGTGGCAGAACCGATGAAGGCCGAGCCGGTGGCAAATGATCGTCGCGGCGACAAGCGTCACGGCAACAATCCGCGCAACAACCGCAGCAGCCAGGCACCGGCGAACGATGATAATCGTGATCGTCGTCGCAACCGCTACCATGACCACGACGACGGCCCGACCCCGGTCGGCTTCGGCGATGACATCCCCGCCTTCATGCTCGTCGTGGCCGCTGCCAAGGCCTGACCGTTCATGGGTTTGCCCGGCATTGATTTTCCTGGCCTCGGCGTCGGTCTTGCCATCCTTCGGGATGGCAAGTTGCTTTTGTGCAGACGCATGAAGGCGCCCGAAGCCGGGCACTGGAACATTGTCGGCGGCAAGGTCGACCATATGGAACCGGCAGCAGACGCGGCGAAACGTGAAGCCGAAGAAGAGACGGGCCTGACGATCGGTCCCATCACCTATCTCGGCGTCACCGAGCAGATCATAAAAGCGGACGGCCAGCACTGGGTTTCGCTGCTCTACAAGGCAACCGAGACGACAGGCGAACCGCAGCTGACCGAACCGGACAAGCTCTCGGAAATAGGGTTCTTCGAGCTGGACAACCTGCCCCAGCCCCTCTCGGTCTTCACCCGCGCCGTTCTTCCCTATTTGCGCTGATCGGCGCCTGTGATCCTGACGGCCGCCTCGAAAGCCAGCCGCGCCCATTTCGCCATTATATCCGGGTCGTCATAGGCCTCATCCGGCACGGTCCAATACGGCATGGCGACAGGCTTGCCACCTTTGCCTTCATAGACCCAGCGCTTTGCGCCGGCAGCTTCCAGCAGTGGCGCGCTTTCGGGATCGCCCTTCAGCATCAATTCGTCGCGGAGTTCCAACGCGAAGATGATGCCATGGTGATAGATGCCCTTGCCGCCGAACATGCGCCGGATGCTGACCGGGCCGACCGCCTCGAACATTTCCTCGATCGCAGCATTGTCCATCGTCAATCCTTCAAGATGCCACCGGCGGCGATAACGGCTTCCGGTGTATCGACATCAAGCCGAGCAGCAGCCCCGATTTCGACATCGATAACGGGAATGTCAGCGCTCTCGATCACCGCCCGCGCGCCGATATCACCTTCCAGCGCCTTCAGTACCTCGAAAGTGTGCGCCGGCAGGATGACCGGATTGCCACGCTGGCCGTCAGCCACAGCCCGGATGATGGCCGGTGATTCCGCATCGCGCAAGGTCTCTGCGAGGCGCTGTATATCCTCTGTCGCGACACCGGGCATGTCCGCCAGCAGCACCATGATCGCCGGCAAGCCCGCAGCCTCGGCGGCCAGCAGGCCCGCGCGCAAGGAGCTCGCCATCCCGGTATGGTAAGCCGGATTGTTGACGAGTTCGACGTCAAGACCTTCCAGTGATAGAGCAATCTCGTTTGCTCTGTGGCCGGTGACGACGAAGACTGGACCGCAGTCGGCTTTCACGGCTTGACGCACCACCCGCCGCACCAGCGCCTCACCTTCAAACGTCGCCAGCAATTTGTGCGACCCGCCCTCGCCCATGCGGCTGGCGCGACCGGCCGCGAGAACGACAATACCGAGAGCGGGGCGTTCAGTCTCGGCTCCTGCGCCAGCGACAGCGAGACGCGGCAGCGGCCGGCTCGGAATTTCCATCAGAAGGCCTCCCACCCCCCACCCGGCCATCTCGTCAGAGGATGGCGGCAGACCGGACAAGATACCATTCAGCACCCAGTCGAAACCATTGTCTTTGGGCGAACGGGCGCAGCCCGGTGCACCGATGACCGGCACCTCGCCGATACGACCTAGCACCAGCAGATTACCGGGGTCGACGGGAAGGCCGACCCGCTCGACGGTGCCGCCCGCAAGCCGGATGGCCTTGGGGATGACATCCTCGGCATCGCAGACGGCGGATGCGCCGAAGATGACGACAAGCGGCGGCAGCTCGAGCGTCTCGCCATCTGTCTTGCCAAGCGCAGCACTTAGCGCCTCCGCGACCGCTTCAGCGTGATGCGGCACGCGACGCTCACTGACGAGACGGCTCGACGAACGCTGAAGCCGCGCGTCCAGCACCCGCGCCGTCTTGTCCATGACGGATCGCTTCAGCGATGGCAGCTCGGTCGCGATCAGATGCACGGCGTGAGGCTGGTAGGCGCGAACCGAAAAAGCCTCACCCGCTTCCAGCACCTTTGTCGCCGCGTCCAAACTGGCCGCGGAAACGGCAAGCGGATTGATCTTGATGGTCGCCACCAAATCGCCGGCCCGCACGTCGCTGCGATCGGCGAGACAGGCGAGTGTCATGGCGGGATCGACGCGGTTGAACCGATCGACCACAGCCTTGTCCGCGGCGAACAATCCGTTGGCGACGGCATAGAAATTGACGCGGCCAGTTGCGGCCGGCCCTTGCTCCAGCCCCGGGCCATGGATGGCCTCAGCCAGCAGAGCAGCAGCCTCATCCTCCGTACGATCTCCCGCCTCAAGCCTGCGTACGATGACCTGCTCTACCCCTCCATTGCGCAATCGCTCCAGATCACCTGCACTCAGCCGGCGTCCCTTGGCGAGTTTTCCGGAAGCAAGCGGGATGGAATGAGCGAGAATGGCGCCCAGCGCTTCATCAAGCGGCAGCGGCCCGAAGCTCATGCGGCAGGCCCCAGATGATCGGCGAGCGTCCGGCGGCGCAGCGACTGGATGATATCGGCGAGTGTGGCGACGGCGATCTCGGCCGGTGTAGCAGCTCCGATGTCGAGGCCAATGGGCGCAGAGATCCGATCGGTCTCTGCAGGACCGAAACCTTCGGCGGCAAGACGTTCAACGCGTTTCGCATGGGTTTTGCGGCTGCCGAGCGCGCCTATGTAGAAGCAGCCAGCCTTCAGCGCTGCGATGATACCTGGATCGTCGATTTTCGGATCATGGGTGACGGCAACGAGCGCTGTAAACCGGTCGAGCGGCTGCTCAGCCAGAGCATCCTGTGGCCACTCTGCGACGAGATCGACATTTGCAAACCGCTCCGGCGTGGCAAAGGCGGTGCGCGGATCGATGACTTGCACGGAATACCCAGCCAATGCAGCCATCGGCACGAGTGACTGGCTGATATGCACTGCACCGATCACCACAATGCGGGGCGGCGGCAGATGCGCGTTGAGGAACCACGAGCGGTCGTCAACAGTCCCAATGCCGGACTTTCCGGACCGCAAGCGCTGGGCGATCTCCTCCGACAAAGGTCCCTCCACCGGATCGCCCTCGACCACCAGACGGCTCAGACCGCCGCCAAGATCGGTCAAGACGACAGCGGCCCGTCGGGCCTGCCGCGCCGCATTCAGCGCCTTGAGCAGCGAAATTTCCATCACCCGAGCCTTTCGACATAGACCCGGATGCGCCCGCCGCAGGACAAGCCCACACGCCAAGCGGTCTCATCCGCCACCCCGAATTCCAGCATGCGGGGAGTCCCGCTAACCAGCACATCAAGCGCTTCGGTAATGACCGAACCTTCTACGCAGCCACCCGACACCGATCCTTCGAAATTTCCATCCGCATCGATCACCAGATGGCTGCCGACAGGGCGCGGGGCCGAACCCCAGGTCTCGACGACGGTCGCGACGGCGACGCGGCGCCCTTCTGCCTGCCAGTCCTCCGCCAGCACCAGCGGGTCGCGCATGGCTGTCTCCTGGCTCATGATGTCATCCTTCCCTTCATGACGAGGCGCCCTGTGTCGAGCAAACGACGCGGATCACAATCTCGATCCAAGGGTGCCGACAGCGATTTCACGAGATCGCTGAGCGCATTCAGATTGTGCACCGATCGCAATTCGTCAACATGCGGCAGCATCGCCCGCACGCCGCGTGCCCGCGCCTCGAAGCCGGCAAAGCGCAAGAGCGGGTTCAGCCATACCAGCCGCCGGCAGGACCGGTGCAGCCGGTCCGTCTCGGTCGCCAGCAGGTCGACGTCATCGCGCTCCAGCCCATCGGTGATCAAAAGCACGATCGCGCCCTGCCCCAGCACCCGACGCCCCCATTGGCGGTTGAACTGACGGAGTGTTTCGCCGATGCGCGTGCCGCCAGACCAGTCGGCCACGGCATCGCTACACTGGGCAATCGCCTCGTCCGGATCGCGATGGCGCAATTGCCGGGTGACATTGGTGAGCCGCGTGCCGAACAGAAAGGTGTGCACCCGTCGGCGCCGCTCGGTCAGAACATGCAGGAAATGCAGGAAGATGCGGGTGTACTGGCTCATCGAGCCGGAAATGTCGGCAAGCACCACGAGCGGCGGCGGCTGTTCGCGGTGCGTGCGAAAGCGCGGCAGCATCAGGTCACCGCCGGACCGCAGCGACTGGCGCATGGTAGCGCGTGCATCGAATATCCGTCCTCGATTGGACGGCCGGAAGCGCCGGGTCTGGACCGCGTCGTCCGGCATCACCAGCCGTCCGATCGCCCGTCTGGCCTCGGCGAGTTCGGTCGCCGTCATCTGGCCGAAGTCGAGACGGCGAAAGACTTCCTGGCCAGACACGGTGAGCCGCGCGTCGATCTCGACATCAGGTTCGTCACGCGGCGCCGGTTGCCGACTCTTCTCGGCAAACAGCGCATCGCTCACCCGCGCGCCGCCGGCCTTCGGCTTCTGTCGCTCGCCGATCGCCGCCACCGGGGACATCAGCGCGATCATCTTGCCGATGAGATCGCGCGATCGCCAGAAGACGGAAAAGGCCTCATCGAAGACTGGCTGGTCCTCGTGGCGTTTGACGAAGATCGCCGAGAGCGCTGCGTGAAACTCGATGCGGGAGCCGATGCCGATCGCGTCGACCGCAGCGATGGCGTCGATCACGGCGCCCGGCCCGGGCTTCAGTCCCGCCCTGCGAAGCACGCGGGCGAAATGCACGATGTTGTCGGCAAGCTGTCCGTCACCCTGGACCGGTAGCGGCACGAGGATGCCGTCCTGTGCCTGCCCTCCTGCCATGGTCACACCGCCGCCGCCAGCAGATCGGCCTTCACCTCGGACAAAAGCGCTTGGCCCTCGCTGCCCTGAATGCGGGCAATGTCTTCCTGGTATTTCAACAGCGTACCCAGTGTATCCCCGATCGTCTCCGGATCAAGTGCCAGCCTGTCTAGCTCAGTCAGCGCCGTTGCCCAGTCGATGGTTTCCGCAATGCCGGGGTTCTTGAAGAGATCGATGGTGCGCAGCTTCTGCACATAGGCGACGATCTGGCTCGACAGCTGCTCATTGCAGCCGGGCACCTTGCGCCTGATAATCGCCAGTTCCTCGGCAGCGGCGGGATAATCTACCCAGTGATAGAGACAGCGCCGCTTCAAGGCGTCATGCACCTCACGCGTCCGGTTTGACGTGACGATGACGATCGGCGGCTCGGCCGCCTTTACCGTTCCGAATTCGGGGATCGTGACCTGAAAGTCCGAGAGTACTTCGAGCAGGAAGGCCTCGAAAGCCTCGTCGGTCCGATCCAGCTCGTCGATCAGGAAAACGGGGGCGCGGCCGCCTGTGGATTTGAGCGCCTGCAGCACCGGACGACGGATCAGGTATCGTTCGGAAAAGATGTCGCTCTCCAGCCGTGAGCGGTCGGAAAGGCCGCTCGCTTCCGCCATACGGATTTCGAGCATCTGAGCCGGGTAGTTCCACTCATAGACAGCGGATGCGACATCCAGGCCTTCGTAACACTGCAGGCGGATCAGCGGCCGATCGAGCGCCTTGGCCAGCACCTTGGCGACCTCGGTTTTGCCAACGCCGGCCTCGCCTTCGAGAAACAGCGGCCGCTTCATCCGGAGCGCCAGAAACAGCACCGTGGCGAGTGGCCGACCGGCCAGATAATCCTCCTCCGCGAGCAGATCGATGACAGCATCGATCGTCTGCGGCAGTCCCGAGTCCGAGCTTTCTGCCATGTCTCCTCCTCTTGCGGGAAAAGCTTACAGCGTGTGAAAGCCCCGGTCCAGATAGATGAGCGCCGGCTGTTTGGGACCGATCTGGATGGCAAGAACCTCGCCGAAGAGCACGGTGTGGGTAGCCGTCACCTTGCGATCCACCACCCGGCAGTCGAAGGCCGCAAGCGCATCGTCGAGCACGGGTGCACCGGTTTGGAGGCTCCGCCAGCTGCCGAGGGCAAAACGCTCTTCCGAGGAAAGTTTGCCAAAGCCGGCAAAGGCGCCAGCGAGCGTCTCGTGGTGAGCGGCAAGAGAATTCAGCGCGAAAAAACCACTTTCGAACAGGACATCATTGCTGGGATTGCCATTGTTCAGGCAGACGAGCACCGTTGGCGGATTGTCGGAGACGGAGCAGGCCGCAGTGATCGTGACGCCACGCCGCACGCCCCGATGCTCTGATGTCACCACCTGCACATGGCCGGCATAATGGCTCATGGCTTCGCGGTAGGAGGCCGGATCCAGACGTTCAAGACTCAAATGCTGTTCCCCCTGCATGCTGTTCCCTCTTCGCAGGCGAATATGGGCGCCAAGCCTTACCTTTTCCACAACACGCGATCGGTTTTTCGGGAAAGTGGCTGAACCGGGCGGAAAGCCAGCATTTCCAAATGCCTAAGCTTTCGTCTAGGATAGGCGGGAACAACATGGATCCGCCGATGAAACGACTTCTGCTGACCGGCGTCATGACCGCCTTCGCCTGCATGCCGGCCCTTGCCGAACCTTTGACACTGGCTGTCGTTGCACCGAAGTCCGGCCTCTTCGACGTGCTGGGCGAGCAGGTCCGGCAAGGTGCGCATCTCGCAGCCGACCGGCTGTCGATCTCCCTCGTCGACATCGATGAAAGCTGCACGGAAGGCAGCGGCCCGAAGATTGCCGAAGAAATCCGCAAGGCAGGCGCCAGGGCGGCGATCGGCTTCCTTTGCAGCGAAAGCCTTGTCGGCGGGCTTCAGCCGCTGGCAGAGGCCGGCATCCCTGCCATCACCCTATCGGTGCGCTGGAAGGGCCTGATGGAAGATGCCGGCAAGGAAGGCTGGCCCTTCTTCCGGCTTGCGCCCGACAGCGATGCGGAAGCAAAGAAGCTCTCCGAGATCATCCTGCGCGACTGGGCGGGCGATGCCGTGGCACTCCTCGACGACGGCACCATCCGGGGGCGCGAACTTGCGGATGCCATTCGGGGCAGCCTCGAGGAAAGCGGTCTCAAACCGGTATTCACCGACACGTTCCGCCCGGGCCAGGAACAGCAGATTGCCCTCGTCCGGCGCCTGCAGAAGGCGGGCGCAACACGGATCTTCATCGGGGGCGATCGCAATGATGTCGCGGTTATTGCCCGCGACGCCAGGGCGGAAAATCTGTCTGTGACCATTCTCGGCGGGGATGCCATGCGCGCAGCCGATGAACCGGTTCCCCTGGAAGACGGCGTTCTTGCCGTGGGCCTCGATGAGACGCCGCAGGGACCCGTCTCGGAAGCGCTGACTGCGGAACTTGCGGAGAAGAAGGTCGTCGCCGAAGGCTATGTCCTGCCAGCCCATGCCGCCGTCACCATCCTCGCCGATGCCGCCGGCATCTCCTCGGCGATGGGCACGCCCCTGCCAGACGCCTTGGTCGGCACCTCCTTCGAGACGGTCATGGGGACCGTTACCTTCGGCGACGATCACGAGCTGAGCGAGAACCCTTACCGTCTGCTCGAATGGAAAGGCGACGCCTTCGTCGCCGTGCCGGACAAGACGCAGTAGCAGCGGTCAGTCGCGATAGGGCCAGAACGCCTGGGTGAAGACGCCCCCATCGACCCAGATGGTTTGCCCCGTGACGAACGAGGCCTGTTCGGAGCACAAGAACAGCACCGGCCCTGCGATATCCTCGGGCGTGCCGACGCGACGAAGCGGCGTCACGTCGCCCCAGGTCTTGGCATAGTCAGGGGCTTCAGCCTGGGTCCGGGCCGTCTCGATGGCACCGGGCGCGATGCAATTGACACGGATGCCCTGCGGACCCAGTTCGCAGGCCGACACCTTGGTTAGCTGCTCGATCCCACCCTTCGACGCCGTGTAGTCGACGAGCTTCGGGAAGGCGAGCTTGTTGCAGCCGGAGCCGAGATTGACAATCGAACCGCGCTTGCCGGCCGCCACCATGCGTCGGGCTACGCGCTGTGTGTTGAGGAAGGTGCCCTTCAGATTGGTGCTGATCACGGCATCCCAGCGCTCTTCGCTAAGTTCGAGCAGCGAGGCCCAGGTCTGGATGCCGGCATTGTTGATCAGCACATCCGGCGCCTGCCCTGCCCAGGCAATCGTTTCATCCAGAAAGGCTTCGATGGCGGCACTACCCGCAACTTCGCATTCGCGGCCGATTGCCCGACCACCAAGTGCGACCGCGTCCGCTTCGACCGCAGTTGACGCTTCCGGCTGGCCAAGATGGGTGAAAGCGACGTCATAGCCTTGCTTGATGAAGGCCGAGACGAGATGCCGCCCGATGCCCGAACTGCCGCCGGTGATGATCGCGAATTTGGCCATGTCGTCCTCCCAGACTGTCGCTTGCTGTCAGGTCAGAGGGATGGACGCCGAAAAGGGAGCCGTCAAGCGCCGATGCGTCTCATCCCAAGGCATGGTTGCCGCATGGCACCGCCGGTGCTATGCGGACCGGAAATGACTGCCATGATCCCGCATGGACCCGGCACCGGATATCGCCGAGGTCATGCAGCCGCGCTGCCGAGGAACACGCCATGACACGCCCCCTGCTGATCTCCCCCTCCATTCTCGCTGCCGACTTCTCTCGCCTCGGCGAAGAAGTCCGGGATGTCGTCGATGCCGGCGCCGAATGGGTGCATCTCGATGTCATGGACGGACATTTCGTGCCGAACATTTCCTTCGGCCCGGCGATCATCAAGGCGCTGCGCCCCTGGACCAAGGCCGTTTTTGACTGCCATCTGATGATCGCCCCCGCTGATCCCTATCTTGCGGCCTTTGCCGACGCGGGATGCGACGTGATCACGGTGCATGCCGAAGCCGGCCCGCATCTGCACCGTTCGCTGCAGACCATCCGCGCGCTCGGCAAGAAGGCTGGCGTGTCGCTCAATCCGGCAACGCCACTCTCGGCAATCGAGCATGTGATGGATGATCTCGACCTGATCCTGATCATGAGCGTCAATCCTGGCTTCGGCGGCCAGAAATACATCCCCGCCATGACCGACAAGATTGCCAAGGCGCATGCCCTGATCGGCAACCGCCCCATCACTCTTGAAGTCGATGGCGGCGTGACGGCCGACAACGCGGCAGAGATCGCAAAAGCCGGCGCCAATGCGCTGGTTGCAGGGTCTGCCATCTTCAAGGGCAAGGGTGTGGACGACTATCGCAAGACCGTAGATCTGCTGCGCAAGGCGGCGGAGAGCGGACGCGGATGAGAACGCGCCTCTCCGCCGTCGCAATACTGCTCCTGACGGCCTTTGCAGCGAGCGCTGGCGATGTGGCTGAGATGCGGCCGCTTGGTTATTCCCCCGACGGACGGTTCTTTGCCTTCGAGCAGTTTGGCGAACAGGACGGATCCGGTCTCCCCTATGCCGAAATTCAAGTGATCGACACCGAAACGGATACCTATGTCGAAGGCACGCCGGTCGAGGTTATGGTCCGTCGGGAAGAGGCCTCGATCGGCGAGGCGCGGCGGCGAAGCCTGAGCCAGGCAAAGGCGCTGCTAGAGAGCCGCAAGATCGGTGACGACCCCGGACATCTCGTCGCCTTTTCCCCAATTGGCGAACTCACAGAAAAGCCGCAGGAGTTGCGGTATCAGGCCTTCCCGAGTTTCTACGTTTCGGACGGCGTCTATAGAATGTCTCTGCAGCAATTCGATGCCAAGGGCGCGGAACTCTGCGGAAAGATGAATGTCAACGTTCGCGGATTTGCGCTCTCCATTGCCGATGACTCCAAGCCCGAGGCAAAACGTGAAGCCTACCGGGACAAGAGCGTGCCGAAGAGCCGCAACTGCCCGAGCGCCTATGCCATCGGCGGTGTCGTCACACCGGGGTCGGGGTCTACGGCGCCGCACATGGTCATGGTCCAGGTAGTCTCGCTCGGCTTCGAAGGCAGCAATCTGCGCTGGCTCGCCATTCCGGTGAAGCCTTGACCCGACGCTTCCGGCTCCCATCCCTGCCTTTGTGGAGCCTTGGCGCGCTGGCTTGGGGCCTTACGATGGCCTCGTGCTTTCTGCTCTCCATCCATGTCTTCGGACGCGCAAGCGGCAGCCACGACATGGCACTCACCGCCATCTATGCGGCAGGCGGCATGCTCGGCTGGCTGGTCGCACTTCCGCTGGTACAGGTCAGCGGCGATGGGCGGGATGCACCGAAAGTCTTCGCGGCCTGGTTCCTCCTGCTCGGGCTCGCGACCATGGCTGCAACGGCTGGTCTGTTTGCTCTGCAATACCGGTTCTTCTACGCCCACTGGCATGCGCCCTTCCCGTCCCGCATCTGGGTGTACCAGTTTGTATTCACGTCAGCCTCGGCGCTCTACCAGTTTGCCGTGCTGGGCCTGCGCCACTTCCTCCCAACGGCCTTCCTGATTTTGCTGCTGCTCGCCGTCCTCATGGCCCGCCGCAGCCGTTGAGCTTGCCGCCCCACTTTGCTAAGGGGGGCCAGAAATTCCGTTCCAACGAAAGACGAGCCCGATGATCCCGCGTTACTCCCGGCCGGAAATGGTCGCCATCTGGTCCCCCGAAACCAAATTCCGCATCTGGTTCGAGATCGAGGCCCATGCCTGCGACGCCCTCGCCGAACTCGGCGTCATCCCGAAGGAATCCGCCCGGATGATCTGGGAAAAGGGTGGCGCCGCCGAGTTTGACGTTGCCCGCATCGACGAAATCGAGGCCGTCACCAAGCATGATGTCATCGCCTTCCTCACCCATCTCGCCGAGTTCATTGGCCCTGATAGCCGTTTCGTCCACCAGGGCATGACCTCGTCCGACGTGCTCGACACCACGCTCAACATCCAGCTGGTGCGCGCCGCGGACATTCTGTTGGCCGACATGGACCGCGTGCTGGCGGCCCTCAAGACCCGTGCCTTCGAACACAAGGACACTGTTCGCATCGGCCGCAGCCACGGCATCCATGCCGAGCCGACGACGATGGGCCTGACCTTCGCCCGCTTCTATGCCGAGATGGCGCGCAACCGCACCCGTCTCGTCAATGCCCGCGCTGAAGTCGCAACCGGCGCGATCTCTGGCGCGGTCGGCACCTTCGCCAATATCGATCCGCGCGTCGAAGAACATGTCTGCGAAAAGCTCGGCCTCATCGCCGAGCCGATCTCGACCCAGGTCATTCCGCGTGACCGTCACGCGATGTTCTTTGCGACCCTCGGCGTCATCGCGTCGTCGATCGAAAACGTCGCCATCGAAATCCGCCATATGCAGCGCACGGAAGTGCTGGAAGCCGAAGAATTCTTCTCGCCCGGCCAGAAGGGCTCGTCGGCCATGCCGCACAAGCGCAACCCGGTGCTGACTGAAAACCTCACCGGCCTTGCCCGTCTGGTGCGCATGTCGGTCGTCCCGGCCCTGGAAAATGTGGCGCTGTGGCACGAGCGGGACATCAGCCATTCGAGCGTCGAGCGCGCCATCGGCCCCGACACGACGATCACGCTCGATTTCGCTCTGAACCGCCTTGCCGGCGTCATCGAGAAGCTGGTGATCTACCCCGAGAACATGTTGAAGAACATGAACAAGTTCAAGGGCCTCGTTATGAGCCAGCGCGTGCTGCTTGCGTTAACGCAAGCCGGCGTGTCGCGCGAAGACAGCTACCGTCTGGTCCAGCGCAACGCGATGAAGGTCTGGGAAAAAGGCGCTGACTTCCTCGAGGAACTGCTGGGCGACGCCGAAGTGCGCGCGGCACTCTCCGAGGAGGATATCCGCGAGAAATTCGACCTCGGCTATCACACGAAGCACGTCGACACGATCTTCAACCGCGTCTTCGGTTGAGACCTTTCAGGTGATCGTGACAATCGAGGCCCGACGGAAACGTCGGGCCCTTTTTGTTTCGAAGTTTATGTCTTGAAGGGTCAGACGCGCGGTCGCGCCACTACCAGCTTGCGATAGAGGTGCCAGGTGGCGTGTCCCAGCACCGGCACGATGATCACCAGCCCCACCATCAGCGTCGCCATGCCAATGGCAAGCAGTCCTGCAACCAAGAGCCCCCAGACAGCAACCGGCACCGGGTTGGCAAGGCTCGCCCGGATAGAGGTGGAAACGGCGGTGACAGCGCCGACATCGCGGTCCAGCAACAACGGGAAAGCCACGATGCTCACAACCAGAGCCACCAGTGCCAGCACGAAGCCCAGACCGTTGCTCCAGATCAGGAATGCTGTGGCATTGGGATGGTTGAAGACACCGGACATGAAATTGAACACGCCGGGCGCGAGATTATCGCTGATCATCGTGTCGTAGAGACCACGCGCGAGGAACAGCCAGACCATGAAAATCAGAAGCAGGCCGATGCTCATCATCAAAAGAGACGGCAGCGAAGGCGACTTCAGGATCGACGGCACCTGGGCCCAGCTTGCATCTTCGCCACGTTCGCGCCGACGGCTGATCTCCATGAGGCCCAGCGCCAAAAGCGGGCCGAGCAGGGCAAAGCCCGTCAGCAAGGGGTAGACCATCGGCAACAACTCGGCACCGGCGCTCCAGGCGATCATGATAGCGCCCGCGAGCGGATAGATCAGGGCCACGAATGCATAATGCGACGGCTTCTCGCGAAAATCGTCATAGCCTTTGGCAAGCGCATCGAACACGTCAGCCACCGAAATCCGGCGGATGTCGGGCCGCTCCAGAAGTCCGGCCGGGTTAGTCAAAACATGAAAAGACGACATTCTCACTTCCTCCTCGAATTCCCAGGAATTGCAGTCTGCAAAGTGAAAAGCACGAAAAACGGCATCCTCCCGATGCCGCAAAGACCGGAGGTGCGAGAGGCGTCAGACGCAGTCCCGGGCCGGCGGTCCCATGTGATGTTCCGCGCCTTGGCGGGAACATCTGGAATATCATACCACGCCTGCGCCATGGTGTCGCGCCATAGCAGCAATACGCACCGGATCGTGAAGGGGGAATCGCCGGCAGGCTTGTTGCTGGGCCGCATTTTTTGAGCGGCAACGGCCGTGAAAACCTTGACGTGAGGCGTCACCAAACGCAGATAGGCGCCATGAAAGTCTCAGACGTCGATATCCTCATCGTTCCCGGTTACACCAATTCCGGACCCGACCATTGGCAGAGCCGGTGGGAGCAGAAGCTGTCGACCGCGCGTCGCGTGGAACAGGCGGAATGGTCTAAGCCAGTTCGCGAAGACTGGGTCGCCCGTGTCGTTGAGGAAGTTAACGCCTCAACGCGGCCGGTCGTACTCGTTGCCCATTCACTGGGCGTGCCGACAGTGATCCATGCGATTCCGGAACTGAAGCAGAAAGTGGCCGGCGCCTTCCTCGTCGCCCCGCCCGACGTCGCGAACCCTGAAATCCGTCCGAAGCACCTGATGACCTTCGGCCCCTATCCACGTGATCCCCTCCCCTTTCCATCGATCACCATTGCCAGCCGCAACGATCCCTTCGGCGAATATGCCCATGCCGAAGATATAGCCAACGCCTGGGGCTCGATGTTGATCGACGCGGGAGAGTCCGGCCATCTCAATGCGGATTCCGGGCATGGACCCTGGCCCGAAGGAACGATGGTGTTCGCCCAGTTCCTGAGCCGCCTGTAGGGCGGCAAGACTCCGGCACAGTCGGAACATTGCTATCGCGTTAAGGCGCTCCACCTGCTTCGGCCAGACCGGTTAAGCGCTTCTTAAGTTAAGCAACCTAATGTTTCGGACAGCTTCCAGGTCCAGAGCACGATCTTGCGTAACGGCGCTACAGTAACAAAAGACCACCCAATCGACGGGATCAGCCTGACGCTCTCTGTCCTTGCTTGGCCCTCTGCCTGGCTTACCCCCGAAGGCAATCTCCAGCACCCCAACCCGCCTATGGAGAGGTGGCTCGCCGAGACGGGCATCAGCGCGGACGATCTTTTCGTCTTTCTGGATCTCGACGGCGCGACCGCCCTGCGTCTGGCCATTGCCAGACTCATGGCCTCGGGCGAGCCGGTCCGCACCGAACTCCGGCTCACAGGAAAGCGAACCCACCACGTCATCGCCTCTCTCTCGCTGCGATCAGCCGATTCCGGGTCGCGCACCATCCTCCTGCAGTTCGCCGACATCACGCAGCTGAAGGATGAGCTGGAAGACCTCGCCATCCGCGAGAGCCGGTGGAACCACGCACTCGTCTCCTCCGCTTCCGGAGTTTGGGATCAGCGCAGCACCGGCGACTACTACTATTCGGACACCTGGCGCCGTATCCGCGGCATGGAACCTGAAGACCCTATACCGCCGACCACGGAAGCGTGGCTTGAATCCGTCCACCCTCACGATCGGGATCACGTCGTACACTGCATCGAAAGACAAAATGCAGGTGATCCCGATTATCTCACCTTCCAGTACCGAGAACGCCATCGCGACGGCCACTACATCTGGATCGAATGCCGCGGCGCCTGCATTGAAACCGACAGTGAGGGCCGCGCGCTCCGCATCACCGGGACAGACACCGACGTAACAGCCCGCAAGGCGCAGGAGGAGTGGCAGGAAGGCCTCTCGCGGCGCCTGCGGCTGGCGCTGGACATCTCCCGAATCGGCGTTTTCGAGACCGATTTCGATTCCGGCACAAGCGTCTGGGACGATGCTATGCGCCGCATCTTCGAAGCGGACTCGCAGGACGACATTCGAATTGGCGAATTTTGGGAAAGCAAGCTTCATCCCGATGACCGCGAGCGCGTCCTCGCGCATGTGTCCGGTCGCATCGAGGCTCGGGAAACGTTCACCGACGATTACCGCATCATCGCCAAGGACGGCAGCGTTCGCTACATCCGTGCAAACAGCCTGCCCTACGTCGATCATGACGGCCGGCTGAAGATGATCGGCGTGAACTGGGACGTGACCGAAGACAGACGCCTTCGCGAGGAACTCGAGCAGCAGAAGGCGCTCGCCGAAGCTCGCAATGTCGAACTGGAACGGACGCGTCTGGCAGCCGAACAATCGGCCCTGCATGATTACCTCACCGGCCTGCCCAATCGCAGGTTCCTAGAAAGCGAGATCGACGCCTGGCGTGCCGCCCCCGAACTCGACCGCAACGGCATCGCCGTTCTCCACATTGATCTCGATCGCTTCAAGCAGATCAACGACACGCTCGGCCACAGCGCCGGCGATGCCATGCTCAAACATGCCGCACAGACGCTCCGAGACAATATCCGACCGGGCGATTTTGCAGCACGCATCGGCGGCGATGAATTCGTGCTCTTGGTCGAATTCGACGGGTCCTGCGATCCACTCGCCGATATCGCCAGCCGCATCATCGAGGCCATGCGTCAGCCGATCTCCTTCAACGGCCACGAATGCCGATTCGGCGCCAGCATCGGCATCGCCTATTCCAGCGACCGTCTGGCCGACCCGCGCCAACTGCTGCAGAATGCTGATATCGCGCTTTACAATGCCAAGAACCTTGGGCGAAATCGCTTCGAATTCTACAAGCCATCGAGCCGCAGCACCCTGGTCGACGCCCATCGCTTGTCCGATGAATTGCTCCGCGGCCTGGAGCGCGACGAGATCATTCCATTTTACCAGTTGCAGTTCGACGCCCGTACCCGGGAAATTGCAGGCGCCGAATGTCTGGCGCGCTGGCGCCATCCCGTCCACGGCATACTGGGACCGGACCGTTTTCTCGCCGTCGCAGAGGATTGCGGCGCCCTCGCCCAGATCGACCGGATCATCCTTGAAAAATCGCTTCAAGACGTGGCGCGCTGGAATGCACTCGGCCTGCACCTGCCGAAGATCTCCGTCAACGTCTCGGCACGTCGGCTGAACGATCCGGATCTGGCGCTGGGCCTGTCGAAACTCGACATCAAGCCGGGCACGGTGTCCTTCGAGCTGCTGGAAAGCGTCTTCCTAGATCGCCAGGACGAAGTGGTGCGCGCAAACCTTGCGACGCTACGCCGATTGGCCATCGGCATTGAGATAGATGATTTTGGTACCGGCCATGCCTCAATCGTCGGGCTCTTGAACCTGAAACCGGGGACGCTGAAGATTGACCGCCAACTGATCGAGCACTTGCCGGAAAGCCAGGAGCAGCGGGTGTTGGTGATGTCGATCATTCAGATCGCCCGGTCACTGAAGATCAAGGTCGTGGCAGAGGGCGTGGAGACGGAGGAGCATGCGCGCATCCTCAAGCGTCTCGGCTGCGACGTTTTGCAAGGCTATGGGCTCGCCCGACCGACGGATTTTTCCGAGACGACCCGACGATTGCAGGCGCAAAGAAAATCCGCCCAGACCGGTTAGCCTGGACGGATGAAATTGACTTGAAAACGCAGACTCAGGAATTCTGAATCTGTTCGATCGCCTGGCCGAGAAACTCGACCATCTTAGCCCGCAGTTCTTCGTCGGTGATCGAGACGCCGCCGGCCGAAAGATCGGCCTTCAACTTACGGATGACGTCCTCATCACCGGCTTCTTCGAAATCCGAAGCGACCACTTCCTTTGCATAGGCATCCGCATCCGCCTTGGCGAGCAGGCCGGCGGCCCAGAGCCCGATCAGCTTGTTGCGACGCGCTTCCGCCTTGAAGCGAAGCTCCTGATCATGTGCGAACTTGTTTTCGAACGCCTTTTCGCGATCACTCATGCCGCTCATCTTGTTCTCCCGTATTGTGCCGTCGTTGTGCGGTGACGTTTCCCCATTAATCAAAAGGGAGTACAAAGTGCAATGCAAAGTTCCGCGATTCCGGGTGAGTCTCCGCTGACGCGACGTTTTGGCAGGAAGGGGTGATCTGCGCATTGTGAAAACCGAGGTTTTCCGTTAAGGGACCGCCTTAAAGATCGATCCACTGCATCTGCGCCTTGAGCGCCGGGATGCCAACAACAGAGAAAACCATCCATGAACCGTCGCCGCCGCGTTTACGAGGGCAAGGCAAAGATCCTCTATGAGGGTCCCGAGCCCGGCACGCTGATCCAGTTCTTCAAGGACGATGCAACGGCATTCAACAAGAAGAAGCATGAAGTCATCGACGGAAAAGGCGTCTTGAACAACCGCATCTCCGAATATGTCTTCACGCATCTGAACAAGATCGGCATTCCCACACATTTCATCCGCCGCATGAACATGCGCGAGCAGCTGATCAAGGAAGTCGAGATCATTCCGCTCGAAATCGTCGTGCGCAACGTCGCCGCCGGATCGCTCTCAACACGCCTCGGCATCGAAGAAGGCGTGGTCCTGCCGCGCTCGATCATCGAGTTCTACTACAAGTCAGATGCGCTGGCTGACCCCATGGTCTCCGAAGAGCACATCACCGCCTTCGGTTGGGCAAATCCCGCTGAACTCGATGACATCATGGCGCTTGCCATCCGCGTCAACGACTTCCTCTCCGGTCTCTTCCTCGGCATCGGCATCCAGCTGGTCGACTTCAAGATTGAATGCGGCCGCCTCTACGAAGGCGACATGATGCGCATCATCCTGGCCGACGAGATCTCGCCGGACAATTGCCGCCTCTGGGATATCGAGACCCGCGAGAAGCTCGACAAAGACCGCTTCCGCCACGACATGGGCGGGCTCCTTGAAGCCTATCAGGAAGTCGCCAAGCGCCTCGGCATCATCAATGAAAACGAGCCCCTGCGCGGCACGGGCCCGGTTCTGGTCAAGTAAGTTTTGGAGAGAGTAGAAGTGATCAAGGCACGCGTCACCGTCACCCTGAAGAACGGCGTCCTCGACCCCCAGGGCAAGGCCATCGAAGGCGCCCTCGGCGCGCTCGGCTTCGACGGCGTCGGCCAGGTGCGCCAGGGCAAGGTCTTCGACCTCGAAGTCGAAGGCTCCGACAAGGCCAAGGCCGAAGCCGACCTGAAAGCCATGTGCGAAAAGCTCCTCGCCAACACGGTAATCGAGAATTATACTATCTCCATCGCCTGAGGGTTGAAGGAGAGACGCGATGGCTGAGGTGACCAGCGAATTGATGTTCGAGCTTCTCAAGAGGCTTAATCAGAAGCTCGACAAGGTCGACTTTGCCATCGGCGAATTGCGCGCAGATAATCAGACAATGCGCGCGCAAATTCATGCGCTGCAGGGAGACATCAACAACCTGCGCGCCACAGTCGGACACTTTGAAAGCCGGCTAGACCGCATCGACAATCGCCTGGAGCTGCGGGAGTTCCAGGAAGCCCAGCTAAGGTTTGAGCCCCAGCCATGAAATCAGCCGTCGTCCAGCTCCCAGGCCTCAATCGTGACCGTGACATGATCGCGGCGCTGACCAAGATCTCCGGCCACGCGCCTGTCACCATCTGGCAGACCGAAACCGAGATCCCTGATGTCGACCTGATCGTCATCCCCGGCGGCTTCTCCTATGGCGACTATCTTCGCTGCGGCGCGATTGCAGCCCGCATGCCGGTCATGCAGGCGATCAAGGAAAAGGCCGAACAGGGCGTCAAGGTGATCGGCGTCTGCAACGGCTTCCAGATCCTCGTTGAAGCAGGCATGCTGCCGGGCGCGCTGATGCGCAACCAGTCGCTGAAATTCGTCTGCAAGGAAATCAAGCTGGAAGTGGTGAACCCCGAAACCGACTTCACCCGCGCCTATGCCAAGGGCCAGATCATCCGCTGCCCCGTTGCCCATCACGATGGCAACTACTTCGCCGATGCGGAGACCCTGAAGGCGATCGAAGGCAATGGCCAGGTCGTCTTCCGCTATGCCGAAGGCACCAACCCGAACGGCTCGATGAACGACATAGCCGGCGTCGTGAATGCAAAGGGCAATGTGCTCGGCATGATGCCTCATCCGGAAAATCTCATCGAAGCCGCCCATGGTGGCAATGACGGTCGTGGCATCTTCGCCTCGGCACTGGACGTCATCGCAGCCTGAGGTAAGCTTCGCTTAACCCTGCGAATGTTAGAGAGGCGGCACACAGCCGAAAGATAGCCATGCGCCGCCTCAGCTTTTCCCTCTTCATGATTGCCGTCGCAGCGCTTTCGGCCTGCAAATCAGACACGCCACCGCCACGTCCTGCATCCAGCCAATCAGCCCTGGACGTCATGGAACTGGTCGCTGTCGGCGCCAATCGCTGCTGGTTCAAGTCCGGCGACCCGGCCTTCAAGGCCTATTCGCTCGCCCCGGAACTTACCTCCTTCTCCGGCCGGCCCCGCATCCTGATCGTTCGTAAGGGCTCAAGCGACATCCGCCCGCTGCTGGTCGTTCAGGCCGAGGGCAAACCAGCGCGTCTCGATGCCTTCGGACCTATGATGGGCGAGGCGCTCGCGCCGCGCATCCGCGCTGACGTCGTCCGCTGGGCAAAAGGCTCCAAGGACTGCTGATCAGAGTGGCGGCAAACGCGCCCTGTCCAGACGCACCATCAGGCTCTTGCCCGCTTCGCGCCGCGCTTCATGCTCGCTCAAGCCAATATCTCTCAGCTGATCTTCGGTGAGAGCGGCGAGCGACTGCCGCGACCGAGAGCGGCTGGACCTTGCCTGGACATGCCGGACCAACGCGTGCCACACACCCACAAACGTGGCCAGCCTCGAAGCGGATTGCACGGCAGGCGTGGTAATTGTATCTATTGTCATCATCACATCTCTGCAATAGTCATAATCCTCTTGAGAACGACGTATGAATTGACTCCTACTCAGTGACAATATACAGAATTGTCCCCATGACAAACTGGCTTCCATCACTCAGCAACGGGCACGGCCCACTCTATGTCCGCATCGCCGATGATGCCGAAAGGGCAATCAAATCCGGTGCATTGCTACAGGGGTCAAAACTCCCGCCGCAGCGGGACCTTGCTTATGACATTGGGGTGACAATAGGGACAATATCCCGAGCATACGCTCTTTTACGGGAGCGCGGGCTGGTCAGTGGCGAAGTTGGGCGAGGCACCTATGTGCAGGCGGACACCAGCGATCCGTCAACGTCTCCGCGCGATCCGGTGACAATCAACTACGGCGGGACACGCGCGATCACGCCGCCGCCCGGTAAGCTGCGCTTCGACACGACAGCTGCAATCGACGTGGGACAGGCCGAGATTGTCGGGCGGGTCATGACGGAGATCGCAGCCGCCCATCCCTCTGAGATTTCCAGCTACACCCGCACGCTCTCTCCCGACTGGCAGGAGGCCGGCAGACAGTGGCTGTCTAGCGGCACCTGGTCGCCAGAGGTATCGCAGATCCTGCCGCAGATGGGTGTTCATGCCGGCATCAATGCCGTAATCGCAGCCGTCACCGGCACGGGCGATCGCGTCGTCTGCGAACATCTGACCTATTCCCAGGTGTCACGCAGCGCCATGCTGATGGGCCGCCAGATCGCGCTCGTCGATTCGGATGCAGACGGCATCCTTCCGGAAGACTTCGAACGCGTCTGCGCCCGCGAGCATCCGAAAGCCGCCTTCATCATGTCGTCCGGCCAGAACCCGACGCTGGCCTGCCTGCCGCTCTCGCGCCGCAAGGACATCGTCGCCATCGCGCGCAAATACAATGTCTGGCTGATCGAGGACTATCTTTATGGGGGCATGATTGCCGATGGCATTCCGCTTCTGGCGGAACTTGCGCCGGACCGCACCTTTCTGCTCAACGGCCTGTCAAAATCGGTGGCAGCCGGTGTTCGCGGCGGCTGGGTCGCCTGCCCGCCCCATATGAGCCAGCGTGTGCGGGTCACGCAGAAGATGGTGAGCGGCGGCCTGCCCTTTCTGTTGGCCGAACTCTCTGCGAGGCTGGTGCTGTCAGGCGCCGCCGGTGAAATCCGGGGCAAGGTCTTGGCCGAAATCGCCTCGCGCGAAGCGGTGGTTCGCGAGCTTTTTGGCGGCAAGGAATTTCGGTCCCATCCCCGCCTGCCCTTCTTCTGGCTGAAACTTCCTGAGCCCTGGATGTCTGGCACCTTCAAACAGGCCGTTCTCGATGCCAATGTGCTGATCGACGATGAGGATGAGTTCAAGCCGGCGCGTTCCTCCCGGGTCTTTCACCACGTCCGCGTCGGCTTCAGCGAAGGCCGGGATCGATCAATCGCCATTGAAGGCCTGAAAACGGTCCGGCGTATCCTCGACCAGTCCCCGCTTGGCACAAGCGCCTTCGTCTGACCCTCCCACATGCGATGGCGCCCTCTGTGAAAGCGGCGGGAAAGGCCTGATGGGCCGCATTTTTCAAGTGCGTCGCGCGCAGGCTTGCGTTATAGCCTGCCTCGAAACCGATCTCCCCCAGATCTCCCCTTGCCCTGAGAGCCAGATGACCGTTTCCAACTCCCGTCCCATCACCGCAGAATTGATCGCAAGCCACGGCCTGAAGCCCGACGAATACGATCGCATCCTGAATCTGATCGGACGCGAGCCGACCTTCACCGAACTCGGCATCTTCTCGGCGATGTGGAACGAGCACTGCTCCTACAAGTCCTCGAAGAAGTGGCTGAAGACCCTGCCGACCAAGGGTCCGCGCGTCATCCAGGGTCCCGGGGAAAATGCCGGCGTCGTGGACATCGACGACGGCGACGTCGTCGTCTTCAAGATGGAAAGCCACAACCACCCCTCCTACATCGAACCCTATCAGGGTGCGGCAACCGGCGTCGGCGGCATTCTGCGCGACGTCTTCACTATGGGCGCCCGTCCGGTCGCGGCCATGAACGCGCTGCGCTTTGGCGCGCCTGACCATCCGAAGACCAAGCATCTCGTCGCTGGCGTCGTTGCCGGTGTCGGCGGCTACGGCAATTCCTTCGGTGTTCCAACAGTCGGCGGTGAAGTCGAATTCGACGCCCGCTACAACGGCAATATCCTGGTCAACGCCTTCGCAGCCGGCCTTGCCAAGGCGGATGGCATCTTTCTCTCGGAAGCCAAGGGCGTCGGCCTTCCCGTCGTGTATCTCGGCGCCAAGACCGGTCGCGACGGCGTCGGCGGCGCGACTATGGCGTCTGCAGAATTCGATGAGTCGATCGAAGAGAAGCGCCCGACCGTGCAGGTCGGCGACCCCTTCACCGAAAAATGCCTGCTCGAAGCCTGCCTCGAGCTGATGAAGACCGGCGCCGTCATCGCCATCCAGGACATGGGGGCTGCCGGCCTCACCTGCTCGGCGGTCGAAATGGGCGCCAAGGGCGACCTCGGCATCGAGCTGCATCTCGACAAGGTGCCGGTGCGCGAAGAGCGCATGACGGCCTATGAAATGATGCTCTCGGAAAGCCAGGAGCGCATGCTCATGGTGCTCGAGCCCTCCAAGGAAGAGGTTGCCAAGGCGATCTTCGTCAAGTGGGGCCTCGACTTCGCCATCGTCGGCTACACCACTGACGACCTGCGCTTCCGCGTCATTCACCAGGGCGAGGAAGTCGCAAACCTGCCGATCAAGGAACTCGGCGACGAGGCTCCGGAATACGACCGTCCCTGGATTGAGCCGAAGGTCCCTGCCCCGCTCGCCGAAAACGACATCCCGGCCGGCGACGTCGCAGACGCTCTGCTGAAGCTCGTCGGCTCAGCCAACAATTCCTCGCGCCGCTGGGTCTACGAACAGTATGACACGCTCATCCAGGGCAATTCGCTGCAGCTTCCGGGCGGCGATGCCGGCGTCATCCGCGTTGAAGGCCATGCCTCCAAGGCGCTCGCCTTCTCTTCCGACGTCACCCCGCGTTACGTCGAGGCCGATCCCTTCGAAGGTGGCAAGCAGGCAGTTGCGGAATGCTGGCGCAACATCACGGCAACCGGTGCCCTGCCGCTTGCCGCGACCGACAACCTGAACTTCGGCAATCCCGAGCGCCCCGAGATCATGGGCCAGTTCGTCTTTGCGATCAAAGGCATCGGCGAAGCCTGCAAGGCCCTCGATTTCCCGATCGTCTCGGGCAACGTGTCCCTCTATAACGAGACCAATGGCCAGGCCATCCTGCCGACCCCGACGATTGCCGGCGTGGGCCTGATGAAGGACTGGACGAAGATGGCCCGCATCCGCTTCGCCGCTCAGGGCGAAGCGATCCTGCTCGCCGGCGCTCCCTCCGGCTGGGGCACGCATCTCGGTCAGTCGGTCTACCTGCGTGACATCCATGGCCGGACCGACGGCCCTGCCCCGCATGTCGATCTGGCGCATGAGAAGAAAGTCGGCGATTTCGTCCGTGGCCTGATCGAGGACGGTCTCGCCACCGCCGTACACGACTGCTCGTCCGGCGGCCTCGGCCTCGCCGTCGCCGAAATGGCCATGGCCTCCGGTATCGGCGCGCATCTCAACGCCTTGAACGATGCGAACCCGATCGCCGTCTTCTATGGCGAAGACCAGGGCCGCTATGTCGTGACCGTCACCGAAGCCAATGTCAACCAGGTCCAGGTTCGTGCCGAAGCTGCAGGCGTCTTCTGCCCTTGGATCGGCCGCACCGGCGGCACCAATGTGGTGCTCGGCGACGCCAAGCCGGTTGCCGTGGAAGAGCTGCAGAAGGCGCATGAAGGCTGGTTCCCGGCCTTGATGGAAGGCGAATTGGCGTAACGCCGTCGATGCCTGTGGAGCATGGGGTAGGCTCGACCTACCCCATTGAAACGCTTCGGCGAATGCACGATAGTTCTCGTATTGCTGATTTGCATGAGGGGTGCGTTTTATGCCAATGAAACCGGGCGACATCGAAGACATGATCAAGGCTGGCATTCCGGGCGCGAAGGTTGTCATCCGGGATCTGGCCGGTGATGGCGATCACTACGCTGCCGAGGTTGTCGCCGAGGCCTTTCGCGGCAAGAGCCGGGTGCAGCAGCATCAGATGGTCTATGACGCCCTGAAGGGGAATATGGGCGGCGTTCTGCACGCCCTGGCTTTACAGACCAGCATTCCGGAATAGCCGACAATCATGCTGAAGATGCGAGCCTGCCGTGCTCACGGCAGGCTTTTCATTTGATGCCGTCCATCAGAAAGCCGGTGGCTGGGTGGCCTTCAGATTGGCGAAGGTGAGTGCCGGCAGCGGACCGGCGGTCATCAGCGTGAAGTCATAGCCACTCTTCTGGTCTGGCCCGAGGACATATTGCCGGTGCATGCGCAGGAAATCGCGGCGGTTCTTTGCGTAGCGTTGCGCCGACATGGCATGTTTGAAGCGAATAAAAGCAAGTTTCGGCTGCGGCGCATCGGGATGACCGGAGAGCGCGACCGTGTGGCACTTGTAGAGATGGATGGGGTCGGTCAGACACTGGACGTCGAACCAATCGATCTGAGCATGGCGCGCCACGAGCCCGATCCGACTGCGCAACACCTTCGCCCGTGACAGCAGGCTGCACTGGAGAGCAGCACCGCCAAGAGTGACAAAGGTGATCCGACGTCCCGCAAGAAGCGTGTGGTTCCGCTCGATCAGACGCCCGACCACGGAGAGCGCGAGGCTCGCCCCCATACTGTGAGACGTCACAAGTATCTCGTCAGCGGATGTGGCCAGAGCCCGTTCGGCGCGTTCGGTCTGCCGTTCAATCCAGGCTGCGACCTCAGGCCGATTTTCGGCGATTGCGACCGCCAGTCGCCAGTCCGCGAGCAGATGCAGGACATGATAGCGATCAGAAAACCGCATCCAGCCATACCGGAAGAAGGCGTAGCCGACCGGCAAAGACAGGAGGAGCCAAAACGGGTGGAGATCGAGGGTCCCTGGCAAGACTGCGATCTCGAGCCCAATCACGGCTCCAAGCGCAAGAAACAGATAGGGGAAGAGGAAGAACAGCGCGAACCGCCAAGCATGACGAAAATAGGCCGCGGCCGCTCCTTGTTTTATGACGGAAAAACCAGCGGCATAACCGGCGGCGATCTGCCGCCAGATGCTATCGCGGCGCAGACTCGTGATCAGGTCGTTGTGATCGAAAATATGGATCTCGCTCTGCGCCGTCCAGCCAAGAGCCTCTGCACGAACGGTGAAGTTTGCATCCGCCGGGGAATCCATCAGGGGACCAACGTCGAAGCGACAGTTCCAGACTTGAGCCGCCTGGGCCGCTGATCGCTGATATCGCTGTCGATGTGCCTCGGCATCCAGGGGCTCGAAACCCGGAAAATGCAGGACGACGCGGCTGTTGATCATCGGGGCGTTCACTCGTTTCACGGCGTTGGGCCGCAGGCTGCGCTTGCTAGACGAGAATGACGTTGATTAAAAGATGAAACGGATAAATTTCCTGCGAACCTGGCTGGGAGGGCATGGGCTGATGGCTGATTTGGTTTCTGACATCGTGAAGAACGTCGTCGAAGGCGTGCTCAAGGAGATCCTCAAGAAACCGTCGAGCAAGCGTGCGAGCCGACGCAGACAACCGGGCCGTTCGGCCACGACGGGCCGTTTCGTAAAGAAGAAGGCCAAGGCCAAACGCGTGGCGACTGCGCCGCGGAAGCAGCAGAGCCGACGCCGCACTGCCGCCAAGCGTAGCCGTCAACGCACATCCTGACACTGAGGCGGCTTACGCCACTGGCAAAATCAGTTTCCACTTGCTATCTGTAGCGCATGCGAACCTGCCGCCTTGACCGGCATGTGAAAGGATAAGCCATGAGCGCCCACGAATTCATCGACAACGAAGTGAAGACCAATGATGTGGTCCTGTTCATGAAGGGCAGCCCGCAGTTCCCGCAATGCGGTTTTTCGGGTCAGGTCGTCCAGATCCTCGATTATCTCGGCGTGGACTACAAGGGCGTCAACGTGCTGGCCGACATGGAAATCCGTGAGGGCATCAAGCAGTATTCCAACTGGCCGACCATCCCGCAGCTCTACATCAAGGGCGAATTCGTCGGTGGTTGCGACATCGTCCGCGAAATGTTTCAGGCGGGCGAGCTTCAGAAGCATTTTGAAGACCAGGGCATCGCCGTCCGCGGCGCTGCCTGACCATTCACCAAGAGGTTTTTCCATTCCAAGGCTGACTAGGCGTTGCCCCGGGCAACGCCTTTTGGCCGTTTGAGGGTAATTTACTGTGTCAGAAGCATTACAGTCCGCGCAAAAGGCGCTGGGCAAGATGGGCCGCGCCGAATTCATCGCGATGATGGCCTTCCTGATGGCGCTGAATGCGCTCGCCATCGACATCATGCTCCCCGGTCTCCAGCAAATCGGGGCAGCGCTTAACGTCGAAAACGAAAACCACCGCCAATATGTCGTCTCCGCCTACCTGATCGGTTTCGGCTTTGCACAGCTCTTCTATGGCCCGATCGCCGACCGCTTCGGTCGCCGCATGCCGATGATCTTCGGGCTCGGCATTTACGTCGTCTCCTCGCTTGCCGTGGTCTTCGTTCCCTCTTTCGGCATGCTTCTGCTCCTCCGCTTCATCCAGGGTATCGGCTCGGCCGCGACCCGCGTCATCACCGTCTCGATTGTCCGTGACGTCTTCGGTGGCCGGCAGATGGCGGAAGTGATGTCGCTGATCATGATGGTGTTCATGGTCATCCCCGTCGTTGCTCCCGGCACCGGTCAGGTGATCATGCTGTTCGGCGACTGGCATTGGATCTTCGTCTTCATGGCAGCCATCGCGCTCATCGTCGGAACCTGGATGTTTATGCGCCTGCCGGAAACGCTGGCCCCGGAGGACATGCGTCCCTTTACACCGAAGGTGATCCTCGATGGCTTCCGTATCGTCCTCACCAATCGTGTCGCCCTCTGTTACACGATCGCCAGTACCTTCATCTTCGGCGCGCTGTTCGGCTTCATCAACTCGGCTCAGCAGATCTATGTCGGCATCTATGGTCTTGGTGTCTGGTTCCCGGTTGCGTTCGCGGCGGTGGCGCTCTTCATGGCGCTTGCCTCCTTCGTCAACGCCAAGCTGGTCGGCCGCTTCGGCATGCGCAAGCTCTCGCACGGATCTCTGCTCGGCTTCATCGGCATCAATGCCCTGTGGCTGGCGGTGCAACTGCTTGGCCCGCAGCCCATGCCGTTTGCCCTGTTCCTGAGCTTCTTTGCGCTTGCGATGTTCCAATTCGGCTGGATCGGCTCGAACTTCAATTCGCTCGCCATGGAACCGCTCGGCCATGTCGCCGGCACGGCCTCTTCCGTCCTCGGCTTCATGGGCACGATCGGCGGCTCCTTGATCGGTGCAGCGATCGGACAGGCCTTCGATGGTACGGCACTGCCGATGGTCACCGGCTTCTTCGTCGTCGGTTTCATCGGCCTGATCTTCGTCCTGATCGGCGAAAAAGGCCGCCTGTTCCACGCGCACAACAAGCCCGTCTGACAGGCCCGCCAAGACATCAAGAGAAGCGAAAGGCCCGGTCTCTGCCGGGCCTTTGTCGTTCTCAGACGGTGAAGATGCGCTCGCGCAGTTCCTGCCAGGCATCCGGATCGCCGGCGATCAACAAACCACCCTCGGTATGGTGCGGCAGATAGGCTGAACCGTCAAAGCGTGCGACATGGGCGCCGGCCTCCTGCATCATCAGTGCACCGGCCAGGTGATCCCAAGGCATCAGCTTGTTGTACATGGCAAAATCGAGGTGCCCCTGCCCGAGCAGGCGGTATTCATGGGCGGCACAGCGATAGCTGGTAAAGAGGCGGACATCAGCGAGGTTCGAAAGAATCCGGCGGCGGGTGTCGATGTCGAAGAAGCCGGTATTGGCAATGCCGATCATTTGTTCGAGCGGGCCGCTCGGGCGCACGGACATCTGCTCCTGCGATCCGTCCGGACGGCAGAGCCAGGCCCCACCACCCTTCTCGACGAGCGCCCAGTCATTGCCGATCGGGTCATAGATTACCCCCGCCACGGTCTCGCCTTTGGAGACCACGGCAAGCATCACGCCGAACAGCGTGAGACCCGAGGCAAAATTGAAGGTGCCGTCGATCGGATCGACGATTACGGCGAGATCGGCATCGGCAATCTTGCCGAGCAGGGTCGGATCGGCGGCCACGGACTCCTCTCCGACGAAGAGCGCATCCGGGAGAAGCGCCGCCACGCCCTTGCGGATCAGCCGCTCTGCTGCCTCGTCAGCCTCGGTCACGAGATCAATCGCCTCCGTCTTCATGCGAACATCACCTTCGCCGAGATTGCGAAAGCGCGGCAGGATCTCCTCGACGGCCGCCTCCTGAAGCAGATTGGCCAATGCGGCAATATCGATCGTAGCAGTCATGAAATCTCTCCAATCCGGCAGCTCATGCCCGCCGTTTTCCTGCACTATCCCAGCCCGGCTCTTCTAGCCGCAAGGCTGCGGTAAAGTACAGCGGGAAAGGCCGCCGTCGCAGTTGCCTGCGCTTGGGAAAAGTGCATGATTTCGAAAACACGGGGTTAGTCGGAGCACACCTTCCCATGATGTCCAGACGTTCACTGCTGGCGGCCGCGTCGGCACTTTTCATGACGTCCTTCCTGCCGGCAGAAGCAGCACCGAAAGCCAAGCCCAAGCTGAGGACCGGCCAGGTTTATCTGATCCGCGGCTTTGCCAATGTTTTTTCAACCGGCCTGGATACGCTGGGCAAGCAGCTTGCGGCCGACGGTGTCAAGGCGGAAGTCCTGTCGCTACCCAATGCCGATTTCTTCGCCCGCCGCATCGCCGACAAATATCGGGCTTCGAAGGAGGCCCGTCCGATCGTGCTGGTCGGACATTCTCTCGGCGCAGACATGACCTTCGCGCTCGCCCGCGCATTGGAGCCGATGAAGATACCGGTGGCGCTGATCATCAGCTTCGACCCAACCGGCAAGGGACCGGTGCCGAAGAACGTGAAGAAGGCACTGAATTTCTATACCGGCGGCGAGAACCTCTGGTCGCCCGTGACCCCGATGCCGGGCTTCAAGGGCGACCTTGCCAATATCAACCTGCGGCAGGGCGACACCGCCATCAAAGGCATCGGTCATTTCAATATCGACAAGAACCCGGGCCTGCACGACCGCGCCATCAACGAGATCATGAAAGCCCTTCGCGCCCGCTGACTTCGATTGGCAGCTTCAGAAAACGCCAGGGATCAGCCGTTTTGTGCGGGCGCAATATGCGTCATATTCCGTGCCGAAGGTCTGGCGCATCATCGCCTCCTCACGTGACTGGCGCACGGTATAAAGTGCGAGAACAGCCGCAAGACCGGATAACCCGGCGATCCAGTTCGGGATCAGCAGCGCCTGGGCGATCCCCCACAGGATGAAGGAGGCATACATCGGGTGGCGCATATGGGCATAGACGCCCCCCGTTACCAGTTGATGCCCCTCGCGCACTTCCAAGGTGACCGACCAGTTGCGCCCGAGATCCTTGTGGCTGCGGCGAAACAGCCAAAGGAAAACGATACCCGTCAGCAGGCCAACCGCGAGAATGAGGGCAGACTGGCCGCGATTGGCAAAGCCTGAGAAAATTCCCAGCCGCCAGGCGATCGGCATGACCACCAGCCCGATCACGCAGAGCGTGAGGAGCGAGATGTCGAGGGTGGTGCGATTATCGACGCGTGTCTTCTGGCGCCGAGCGCGGCGCATGGCCGGATAGCGCATGGCGCACCAGACGAGCAGCATGAGAGCCCAGATGATGAAGGAAATGCGGATCATGCCTCGACCTTTGTCCGTTGCGCCTCGACCGCCGTCTCTGGCAGGTTTCCTGGCCGCACCTCTTTGAGCCGCCGCGTTCCACAGCAGATCAGGAAGAAATCATAAAAGTAGCGCCGGCTGTTCGCCGAGATGAATTGATAGTGGACGCGGAAAAAGTTGCGTTTGATCCGTTGGTAGCTCTCCTTCTCCAGCATGTCGCGGAACCGCACCTGAAACATGCGCGGGAAAGCATCCGCGCGCTGGTGGGTCAGCCCGGCCAGGCGATAGGGATCGCATTTGTAGAAATTGATGATGTCGGTCAGCGCCTGAAATTCGGTCCAGCGCAGGCCTGGATGGGAGGCGAGAGCTTCGAGCCGGCTACGCGCGCGCTTAGCGGCCGGATGGAGACCCACCTTGAGCGAGGTCGAGCCGACCGTGAGCAGGGTGAAATCAACCGGATAGCCCTCGCCTGTCAGGCGCTCGGCCAGCAGATGGGCGACATCGAGGATCAGGGCCCCACCCGTCGAATGGCCGACCAGCAACACCTCATCATAGGGGTTGTCCTTCAGTCGTGTCTCGATCAGCCGCGACCAGGCTTCGAGCCTCTGATCCATATCCGGCCGCCGGCAGCGCAGGTGCTCGCGACTGAAGGACCAGAGGTCCATCAGGTGGAAGACAAAGTAGCGCCGCCCGATGCTGCGGCCAACGGCATAGGCGACGATCAGACCGAGAAAAGCACCCAGGATGCCGCTCCCCGCAAATCCTGAGAAGGAGACCAACCGGAAGACAAGATAGCCGATGCCAGCAAAAGCCGCGAGCGACAGGGCCGGATAGAGGAAATAGAGGGCAAAGCGCCAGTTGGTCTGAAAGAAGCGGAACATGGTGCCGCTGGCAACATAATCGAGGAATGAGATCAGATAGACCCACAGGCGCTGTGCAAATGGGCGCGCGCCATCGCGCTTTACCAGGTCATCGAAGCTGAGAAACGTCAGGTCGGTGGTGCACTGGCCATCGCTCCCCTGATAGGTCACTCGTGCCGTGGCAGCGATCCCGTCAGGCGCCTGCTGCGGTTCCTCCATCCGCGCGACGATCCCCCAGCACGCGCTGAACCTGGCCATCTCGCGGCCGATCCGGCGAAAGAAACCTGCCGAATCGTTGCGCTCATAACCGCCGACGAGAAAGACGGCACGCCGCGCGACCGACGCCTGAGAACCCTCAGTCATCCATACTCCCACACTTGTTCTTCCACCCGGTCGGCACAGCCAAACCGGCCCCTCGGCACTTTCTAAAGTGCAACAGCGCTTAAGGACAGTCCGCAATGCGCATGAAGTCGGGGAAATTGTGCAGGAGCGCAGAAATTTGTGCAGGGCACGCAGAAGCCAGTGGTCAAAAGGTGAACCGACTTCACGCCTGCGGGCGCGCCACCAGTCCGACGAAATCGAAAAGCGTCGGATCAAGCAGGTGCGACGGATCGACATGCGCGAGCGCCCGCAACATCGTATCCTTGCGGCCCGGCATCTTCGCCTCGATGCCCGCGAGCATCTCCTTCATCGCATTGCGCTGCAGCCCGTCCTGCGAGCCGCAGAGATCGCAGGGAATGATCGGGAAGGCCATGGCTTCGGCGAACTTCGCCATGTCGTCTTCGGCTGCATAGGCGAGCGGACGCAGCACGAAGAGATCCTTCTCGTCGTTCAAAAGCTTGGCCGGCATGGCTGACAGTCGTCCACCATGGAAGAAGTTCATGAAGAAGGTTTCGAGGATGTCTTCCCGGTGATGACCAAGCACCAGCGCATCGCAGCCTTCCTCACGGGCGATGCGGTAGAGATTGCCGCGCCGCAGCCGCGAACAGAGCGAGCAGTAGGTCCCGCCGCTGGGCACCTTTTCCTTCACGATCGAATAGGTGTCGCGATACTCGATCCGATGTTTGACCCCGATCGACGCCAGATAATCCGGCAGCACATGTTTGGGGAAGTTCGGCTGCCCCTGATCGAGATTGCAGGCAACGATTTCGACGGGCAGCAGGCCGCGCCATTGGAGATCGAGCAGGATGGCGAGCAGGCCGTAGCTATCCTTGCCGCCGGAAAGCCCAACCAGCCAGCGCTTCTGGCCCTTCAGCATGTCGAAATCGGCAAGCGCCTGGCGCACCTGGCGGATCAGCCGCTTGCGCAGCTTGTTGAAGGACACGGACTGCGGCGCAGACGCAAAGACCGGGTGTACGGTTGCCAGGTCGAGGTCGTCCTCGGCGTCCAATGCTGCGGCACTCTTGCTGTCGATCGTTTTGACGAGGTTCATCTACGGCTCCGTTCGCCTTGCAATGCCCTTTGCCGTCGCGAAGATCAAGCCCCGAACACTGACCAGCCCGTGCGGGTCGCGAGCATTTCGAGCGCCGCCGAGCCGAGCGCCGAATTGCCGACCTTATTGAGCCCCGGCGACCAGACAGCAATCGACGCCTTGCCCGGAGCCACGGCAAGGATACCGCCGCCGACACCGGACTTGCCTGGCAGGCCGACCTGATAGGCAAAATCGCCGGACCCGTCGTAATGGCCGCACATCAGCATCAGCGCATTGATGCGCCGCGCCCGCTTCGGAGAAACGACAGAAAAGCCCGTGAGCGGATTGGTGCCGCGATTGGCAAGGAAAAGGCCGGCATGGGAGAGCTGTACGCAGGAGAGCGCCAGCGCGCATTGGTGGAAATAGACACCCAGCGTGTGTTCGACCGGATGTTCAAGATTGCCGAAGCCGCGCATGAAATTGGCAAGCGCAAAATTGCGGTAACCGGTGCGTTGCTCGGATTGCGCCACCTTCTCGTCGATCGACAGCGTTTCATCATCGGCCAGATAGCGCATGAAACGCAGATATTCGCCGATCGCCTCGCGCGGTTTGTGGCCGGCAAGCACCATGTCAGTGACCACGATGGCGCCGGCATTTATGAACGGATTGCGCGGGATGCCGTGTTCGTGCTCGAGCTGGACGATGGAGTTGAAGGAGGAACCCGAAGGCTCCCGGCCGACACGTTTCCAGATCGCCTCCCCGGCCTTGCCGAGCGCAAGCGTCAGCATGAAGACCTTGGAGATGCTCTGGATGGAAAACGCAGCATCCGCGTCGCCTGCCTTGTAGGTCTGGCCTTCCACAGTGGTGATGGCGATGCCGAACTGCTTCGGATCCACCCGGGCGAGTTCCGGGATATAGTCGGCCACCTTGCCTTCGCCCAGGCGCGGCTGAAGCACTTCCACGATCTCGTCGATGACCTGCTGCAGATCCATCTCTCGCCCCTTACCCGATAACGCGCCATCTTCCCCATGCCGCGCTGCACTGCAAACAGAAAAAGCCGCCCCGAAGGGCGGCTTTCCACAAATCCGTCTCGCTTGGAATTAACGCGAGTAGAATTCGACGACCAGATTCGGTTCCATGATAACTGCGTACGGAACGTCCGACAGGGTCGGGACGCGTACGAAGGTAGCAACCATCTTGTTGTGGTCGGCGTCGATGTAGTCAGGAACGTCGCGTTCTGCGAGCGAAACCGACTCAAGAACGGTCACGAGCTGCTTCGACTTCTGGCGAACTTCGATCACGTCGCCAGCCTTGCAGCGATACGAACCGATGTTGACGCGAACGCCGTTGACGGTGACATGGCCGTGGTTGACGAACTGGCGGGCAGCCCAGACGGTCGGTACGAACTTGGCGCGGTAGACGATGGCGTCCAGGCGCGATTCGAGCAGGCCGATCAGGTTTTCCCCGGTATCGCCCTTGCGGCGGTTGGCTTCGTCATAGATGGCGCGGAACTGCTTCTCGCGGATATCGCCGTAATAGCCCTTGAGCTTCTGCTTGGCGCGCAGCTGCACGCCGAAGTCCGAAAGCTTGCCCTTGCGGCGCTGGCCGTGCTGGCCAGGACCGTATTCGCGGCGGTTCACCGGGGATTTCGGACGGCCCCAGATGTTCTCGCCCATACGGCGATCAATTTTATACTTGGATGATGCGCGCTTGCTCATCGTATTTCCTTCTCAACAGGTTACAGCGGCTTGTTGCCAAACCGCCTTAAGGAAACACGCCCTCCTCTGAGCCTCCTTTTTCGAAGCTCTGACAGGTATCTCACGTAAGCTGACGGAGAAAACCACGGGACATGTTAAAACAAACACCGGGCGTTTCGGCCCGGCGTTGAGGGGCTCATTAGTTGGCTTGGCGAAAAATGTCAACAACGAGACTTGAATCGGGCTGGAACAAAACCATCTTTGGAAAACGCAGCACCGGGCCCCTCTGACGCGAGTGCCGGATTCCCGTGATGTCGGAGCTGCGAACCTCAACTATCCGGCAAGGGAAACCCCGTCGTGGATTTTCTTTGGATTGATTTTCTGGGCAAGCCTGCCTGGATGTGGCTCACCTTCGTCGTCGTCGTTCTCTTCCTCCTCGCTCTCGATCTCGGGGTCCTCCACAAGGATAGCCGCGAGATCGGTATCAAGGAGAGTTTTGCGCTTTCCGCCTTCTACATCACCCTCGGCCTCGCCTTTGGCGGCTGGCTCTGGTACCAGAGCGGCGAACAGGCCGGTCTCGAATATCTGACCGGTTTCGTGGTCGAAAAAAGCCTCGCGATGGACAATATTTTCGTCATCGCGATGATCTTCAGCTACTTCTCCATTCCCAGAGCCTATCAGCATCGTGTCCTGCTCTGGGGTATCATCGGAGTGATCGTCCTGCGCGGCATCATGATCGCTGCCGGTGCAGCGATCGTCGAAAACTACAGCTGGGTACTCTATATCTTCGCGGCCTTCCTCATCGGCACCGGCATCAAGATGCTGCTGACGGCCGACCAGGAATACGACGTGTCCACCAACCCCGTCCTGAAATTCCTGCGCCGCAAGCTGCCGGTGACGGACGGGTTGCGCAAGGAACGCTTCTTCGTTCGCGAACCGGATGAGAAGACCGGCAAGCTGAAGACCTTCATCACGCCGCTCTTTCTGGCGCTGGTGATGGTGGAACTGGCCGACGTCATCTTTGCCGTCGATTCGATCCCGGCGATCTTCGCGATCACTACCGACCCCTACATCGTCTACACCTCGAACATCTTCGCGATCCTCGGCCTTCGCGCTCTCTACTTTGCGCTGTCTGCCCTGATCCACCGCTTCGCCTATTTGAAATATGCGCTGTCGGTCGTGCTGATCTTCATCGGCTCGAAGATCTTCCTGGCCGACATGCTGGGGCTCGCCAAGATCCCGCCGGTGGTGTCGCTGACGGTCACGCTCGGCATCCTTGCCGCCGGCATCCTTGGTTCTCTCTGGGCAACCAGAAACGTGCTGCCGGAGAAACACGGCACGGGCCAGGAAAGCTGATCAGATCAACAAGGGCGGCTCTCGGGCCGCCCCTTTTCGGTCTGGGCTCGGGTTTTGCTCAGCCAATGGCGCTTGCACCCAACCGGAGTGCTGACACGCGAGCCGAACTCCGCTATCCCCTGGGTCCCGCCACCAACTTGCGTCTCCCCCGATGATCCTGCGTGTCCCTTCTTTCTGCCTGCTGTTCTTGCTGTGCCTATCGATGCCGATTGCTGCGACCCGCGTCGAGGCCGCAACACATGCCAACATTCTTGTTGACGCACGGACGGGCGAAGTGCTGGAGGCGATGAATGCCGATGCGCTCACCTATCCCGCATCGCTCACCAAGATGATGACCTTGTACCTCACCTTCGAGGCCCTGCATTCCGGGCGCCTGTCCTGGGACCAGCGGCTGGTCATCTCCAAGAACGCGAATGACAAGGAACCCTATAAGTTCGCCATCGGCGCCGGCAACACCATCAGCGTGCGCGAAGCGGTGCTGGGCATGGTGGTACTCTCGGCCAATGATGCGGCAACGGCGGTCGCCGAAACGCTGGCAGGCTCCGAATCCGCCTTCGGCGTGGTCATGACAGTCAAAGCCCACAAGCTCGGCATGAACGACACCGTCTTCACCAACCCCTCCGGCCTGCCCGATCCCTCCCAGGTGACCACGGCCACGGACATGGCCCGTCTCGGCCTCGCCCTGATCCGCGACTATCCGGAGGAATACAAACTGTTCGCCTCGCGCGGCATGACTTTTCGCGGCATGAAGTTTCGCGGTCACAACCCCTTTCTCGTTCGTTATCCCGGTGCAGACGGCATCAAGACCGGCTATACCAAGGCGGCCGGCCACAACATCGTGACATCGGCCACCAATGGCGAGCGTCGCCTCGTCGGTGTGGTCCTGGGTGCTGCGAGCAACGACGCGCGCAACACCGAGATCATCAACCTCTTCGACAGGCATATGGCACCGGTTTCGGTCAGTGCGAGCCAGGCGCCCGTCCGGGCCCAGATTGAAGGACAGCAACCATGAGCGATACCGTTCTCGACCGCTTCCTCCGCTATGTCGTCATCGACACACAGTCGGACCCGACGTCTGATGCCCAGCCGTCAACGGAAAAGCAGAAGGATCTCGGTCGGCTCTTGACCGCCGAACTGCTCGCACTCGGGCTCGCCGACGCGCACCTGGACGAACACGGCAACGTCTATGCGACGATCCCGCGCAACACGTCCAAGGACGTCCCGGTCATCTGCTTCTGCAGCCACATGGACACCGCCCCCGATTTCACCGGCACCAATGTCCGCCCGCAGATCCTGCGCAACTATCAGGGCTGCGACATCACGCTGACCGGTGACACGAGCCAGGTGATCCGCGTCGCTTCCCATCCGCAGCTCAACAAGCAGATCGGCAACGACATCGTGACGACCGACGGCATGACACTGCTCGGCGCCGATGATAAAGCCGGTGTCGCCGAGATCATGACGGCCGCAGCCCATTTGATGGCGAACCCTCAGATCAAGCACGGCACGATCAAGATCCTCTTCACCACCGACGAGGAAATCGGCCGTGGTGCCGACAAGGTGGATCTCGCAAAACTCGGCGCCCGCTTCGCCTATACGCTCGATGGCTCGACCGTCGGGGAGATCGAAAACGAGACCTTCTCCGCCGACGGCGTCGTGATCGAGATCACCGGTGTGGCAATGCATCCGGGTTATGCCAAGGGCAAGATGGAAAACGCCATCAAGGCGGTGAGCGACATCGTCGCCCGCCTGCCCCGCGACATCGCTCCGGAGACCACCGACGGGCGCCAGGGCTTCATCCATCCGGTCGATATCTCCGGCAGCATGGAGAGTGCGAAGCTGCAGCTCATTGTCAGAGACTTCACCGAAGCGGGCCTCAAGGAGAAGGAAGCCCTTTTGGAAAAGATCACCCGGGAGGTCATGGCCACCTATCCGCGCTCCAGCCATTCCCTCACGGTCAAACACCAGTATCGCAACATGAAGGAAGTCCTCGATCGCCATCCGGAGATCATGGACAATCTCGAGGAAGCCGTCCGCCGCGTCGGACTGGAACCCGTCCGCCACAGCATTCGCGGCGGCACCGACGGCTCGCGGCTCTCCTTCATGGGCCTGCCCTGCCCCAATATCTATACAGGCGGCCACGCCTATCACTCGCCGCTCGAATGGGTGAGCGTCCAGGATATGGAAAAGGCCGTGGAAACGATCGTGGCTCTGGTGCAGGTCTGGGAAGAGCGGGCGGCATAAGGCCGCGCAAACCAATCTCCCGCCGAAGGCTGTTACTCGGCGGCAGACTGTGATGGCGCCTCGGCATCCACTTGATTGGGATCGCCGGGCCGCGTCTCCGCTTCGAGATCTGGAAAGGCAACGATGCGCTTGCCGGAAAAATCGGTATGCACGACCACCAGACCCTGCTCCTCGAAATAGCCGAGCAACCGGCGAGCACGCCGCGCCGAATGGGTGCCATAGGCACGCGCGATCCGCATGTCGGACGGGCACTCCTCATTGCGCAAGGCTGCCTTGGCGAGCAGCAAGAACACACCCTGGAGATCGTCTGAAACGCGGACGGAAAGCGACAGTGCCGTCTGCCAGCCTTCGCTCGCCGCAGTCTCCTCGTCGACACCGGCGCGAGCCACGGCCACACGACGGCGGAACTCGCCCATCGGCATAGGCGGGCCTGAGACGCGGCGCATACGAGCACGCACCAGGAATTCCTGATAGAGCACGCTGTCGGTGCGATAGGCGGCCTGCGGATCGGCGAGGATTTCCGACAGCACCGCCGCCAGCCGCTCCTCGCGTTCCTCCACCGACAGCTCCGCATGGCGGGACGGCATCGAAACGTCAGCGCTGACAGGCGTGTCGGAGGCCGGTGTCGAGCGCGACAGTTCGGCCAGAATATCGGTCGTCGGCCGCGGCGCCGGCGGCGCGCGTCGCACGATCGGTCGGGTGAACTCTTCCGGATCGGGAGTGAAGATCAGATCCTCGACATCCTGCGGCGCATCGGGAAGCGGCATCAGGAGCGGCGACGAGGAACGTGCCGAGGTCTCGACGGTGCCGATGACGATCGGCAGCGGACGGCGCGACAGAGCCGGGCCCAGCGCCACGAAATTTCCGCGCTGCAGATCACGGAACATCTCGGCCTGGCGCCGGTCCATACCGAGAAGATCGGCGGCGCGCGCCATGTCGATGTCGAGAAAGGTTCGGCCCATCAGGAAGTTGGAGGCCTCGGCCGCAACGTTCTTGGCGAGCTTGGCCAATCGCTGCGTGGCGATCACGCCGGCAAGGCCGCGCTTACGTCCACGGCACATCAGGTTGGTCATCGCCCCAAGCGAGACCTTGCGCGCATCTTCCGACACGTCACCACCCACTGCAGGCGCAAACATTTGCGCTTCGTCGACGACGACGAGCACGGGATACCAGAATTCGCGATCGGCATCGAAAAGGCCATTGAGGAAGGCCCCAGCGGCGCGCATCTGCTGCTCGACATCCAGTCCTTCGAGTGTGAGCACGCAAGAGACCCTGTGGCGGCGGATACGGTCGGCAATGCCGACCAGTTCCGCCTCGGTGCGTTCGCCATCGACGACCACATGGCCGTATTTATCCGAGAGCGTGACGAAGTCGCCCTCTGGGTCGATGATCACCTGCTGCACCCAGGGCGCAGACTGTTCGAGCAGGCGCCGCAACAGATGCGACTTGCCCGAGCCCGAATTGCCCTGCACGAGCAGGCGCGTGGCGAGAAGCTCCTCGATATCGAGCTTGGCAGGCTGACCACCTTGCACCGTTCCCATATCGATACCGACTTTCAACTGCACAGACTCCTAAATGCTTGGAATGCTCTGACTGCATTGACCAGACGTCTCTAACAGACTTGCGCCCCTCCGTCCGAAGATGGCGCAGGAAACCCACAGGCAATACGGTGGCGGATGCCAAAAATCGGCACGTCCGCAGACGATCGAGATGGAGATTCGCTGGCGCCTTCTGTCTATCAGTCATTGCCGGTCATCACCAAGATGAAGCGCGGCAACAGACCACGGCAATCCGACCCCCGAATGCGGGAGCCGGATTGCTCGGATCAGACACGGAGGTCCCAAAGCGACAGTCGAGAAGGCAGGCGCCGGTCCCCATCGACCGGCAGACCGATATCTTCCCGCATGCGGTCCGAGAGACCAGAGGTCAGGTTGCGGCGTTGCTGCTGACGCCAGGCAGCCGAGAGAACGGCAAGCGCAATGCGCCAGGCCCCGAACCGCTCGACCAGATCCTGTATTTTGTCTTTGAGAGAAATCTCAACCAGTGATTGTTCATTGTGCATGGTTGTTCCGCCCCGGAACGCGCCTGCGACCGGGTCCTTTCGATGATGAAAAGCGACGCGGATCGAACCTGAAGACACGACAAAGCGTGCAAGAGGCCATTCACGTCAGAAGGATGAAAATGCCTAAAGAGGCCGGAAACTGACCGATGAAACGATCAGCGGGTGGTTCGCACGCAGCCGAGGGAGGCTTGATAGTATGCGAACACCGATCCGCCAGAAAGGCGCATAAACGTCGAAGTATGAGTCATCGGTCGCCTCCTGTTGTTTGAGTTGCGGATGGAGGGAACATGCCACGCAGAATCACGGCCCGCAACCCCGCAATTCGAGATTGCAAAACTTCACCGCATCCGTTGCATAGATGCAACATGATGTCGCAGGCGAAGGCGGACCAACGGAGAACGCGGCGGCGCTAGCGCCTAGTCCTGATGGCGCGAGACCAACAGCTTGTCGATTCGACGACCATCAAGGTCTACGACTTCAAACCGCCAGCCGCCCTTCACGAAGCTTTCGCCGAGGTCTGGAATGCGCTTCATCTCGTCGAGCACGAATCCGGCGACGGTGGTGTAGTCGAGATCAGGATCGACAGGAACGCGGATAACCTCGACAAATTCATCGATCGGTGTCCAGCCGGCAACCAGGTAGGATCCGTCCTCGCGCTGGAACATCGCCTGCTCCTCACCCTCGTCCTGCTGGAAGGCGCCGGTGATTGCCTCCAGGATATCGCCCGAGGTGACGATCCCTTCGAAGTGCCCGTATTCGTCATAGACAAGCACCATATGCAGCGGCGTCCGGCGCAAGGCCTCGATGATGTCGGTCGCCTTGGACAGGTCAGAGACCACGGGCACATCCGTGACCAGGCTTGCAAGGTCGCTGGCGCTCCCCATGGCGAGCCGCTCGTAAAGCGTCTTGGCCAGCAGCACGCCGATGATTTCATCGGAATCCCCCCGTCGCACGGGGATGCGGGAATGCGGGCTGTCACGCAGCACCTCGCGAACTTCGTCGATCGTATCCTCGACATCGAGAATCAGGACGTCGCGGCGTGGCGTCATCAGTCCGCGTGCTGTCCGATCGGCGAGGCGCATGACACCCGAAAGCATGGCAGATTCGCCGGCCTCGATGACCCCCGCGCTATGGGCCTCGGCCAACACCGAGCGAATTTCCTCATCCGTCACCTTGCCGCCGCCGTCACCGCTCTGGCCAAGCAGAGACAGGACCAGCTTTCCCGAACCGTCGAGCAGCCAGACCAGCGGAGCCGCGACCTTGGACAGAATTGACATGGCTGGCGCCATCCGGGCGGCAACCGCCTCGGCATTGCGCAGCGCCACCTGTTTGGGCACGAGCTCACCAACGATCAGCGACAGATAGGTGATGAGGACAACCACGGAACCGACGCCCAGCGCATCGGCTGCCGTTTCAGACAGACCCTGTGCGATAAGCCATGCGGACAGCCGAGCCCCGAGTGTGGCGCCGGAAAACGCACCGGACAGCACACCGACCAGGGTGATGCCGATCTGCACGGTGGACAGAAAACGACCGGGATCTGAAGCGAGGCGAAGAGCAATCTGTGCGCCACGGCTACCCTGCTCCGCCAGCACTTTAAGGCGTGCCGGGCGGGCGGAAACGACGGCCAGTTCCGACATGGCAAGGATACCGTTGAGCACGGTCAGGAAAAACACGATTGAAATTTCGATAAACAAAACGCTGAGCGAGGCTCCTCTACACCGACACGACGGCCGGCCAATGGTGTCCCGTTCCTAGCATGCCACGCGACGCCGACAAAGCCGAAAGCCTCGAAATCTGGGAGGCTCCGTTCAGGCCAACGCCATGGCAGGCCCGTCGGAGACCGTAAGCCCCATGCCCTGCATCAGCCGGCGGGTCGAGAAATCCTGGCGGCCGGACGTGAAGACCGCGAAGTCGAACCCGTCGGGATGCTCCGCCCCCTCTGCCAGCGGCACGAGCCGTCGGGCCTGTCGCGCAATGGCTTCCGCCGGATCGAGCCAGTCCACCGGCCAGGGTGCCAGCCTTCGAAAGACGTTGGCGAGGAAGGGGTAATGCGTGCAGGCAAGCACGACAATATCGGTGCGTGCCCCGTCTTTTTCGACAAAGCAGGGCGTGATTTCAGCCAGCACCGCCGCGTCGTCCAGTATGTCGCCCCGGATATAGGCTTCCGCCATGCGTGCAAGGTTTTCCGACCCGACAAGACGCATATGGCATTGCGAGGCAAAGGACTGGATGAGATCGCGGGTATAGGCGCGCTTTACGGTCCCCGGTGTCGCCAGCACCGAGACGAGACCGGAGCGCGTGCGCTCGGCGGCAGGTTTGATGGCCGGAACAGTGCCGATAAACCGCATTGCGGGAAAGGCTTCGCGCAGTTCAGCACCAGCCAGCGTGAAGGCGGTGTTGCAGGCAACGATCACCGCCTCCGGTTCGTAGCGTTTGAGAAGCCCCTCGAAGAGCGTGATGATACGCGTCTTGAGCGGCCCCTCTTCCCAACCGCCATAGGGAAAGCCGGCATCATCGGCCACGTAGATGAAGCCGCGCTCAGGCATCAAAAGCCGCGCCTCACGCAGCACGGTGAGGCCGCCGATGCCCGAATCAAAAACCAGGATGGGCTTCAGATCATTCGCCGCTGGCATCGCCATCTGTGTCTGTGTCCTCATCGCCGCGCACAGGAACCGCCGGAGCTCGCTGCCCCCGCCGGGAGAAGCGGTCGAGAGACGATATCACGCCGCGCACCACGTGGATCTCGGGCGTGGTGAACGCGCGCCGGCTCAGCACCGCCCTCAGGTTCTCCACCATCCTGGCTTTTTTATGCGGTGGATGGAAATAACCACGTGCATCGAGCGCCTCCTCGACGTGATCAAACAGACCAATCAGCTCGTCCTTGGTCGCCATGGGCTGCTCCGGCGCATCGAAGGGCACGGCATGTACATCGTCCAGACTGGACTTCATCCATTCGTACGACATCAACAGCACCGCCTGTGCGATATTGAGTGAGGCGAAGGCGGGATTAACGGGAAAGGTGACGATCTCGTCGGCAAGTGCCACATCCTCGTTCGAAAGGCCGGATTTTTCGCGGCCGAACAGAATGCCGGTCTTTTCCCCGGCCTTGAATCTGTGGCGCAGCGTTTCGGCAGCCGTAACGGGGGAGCGCACCGGCTTGAACCCGTCGCGGGACCGCGCTGTCGTGGCATAGACGAAATTGAGGTCGGCGATCGCCTCTTCGAGAGTGTCGTAGACAATAGCACCGTCAATCACGTGGTCCGCCTTGGAGGCGGCGGCTCGTGCCTTGTCTGAGGGCCAGCCATCTCGCGGCTTGACGAGACGAAGCTCGACGAGGCCAAAATTCGCCATCGCGCGCGCCACCATGCCGATGTTTTCGCCGAGCTGCGGCTCCACCAGAATGATCGCCGGCCCTTCGGCCAGCATGATGCGCTCGCTGTTCGTCCCCGCCATGATCTGCCCTTCTTGAAACTGACGGGTCCCCTTGGCACAAATTCGCCGCGCAGCAAAGGGCAGTTCAGGGCTTGGCCCAGGACCCGGTCAACAGAAAGTTCAGGTAGGAATGCGTCAGGTCCGCGTAATCGGCCTTCACCGAACTGTCGAGCTTTCCACCCTCGTAGTCACGGCTCCAGAAGTTGTCGATGACGTAGCGGCCATCCTGCTCGACCACGTGGAAGATTGTGTTGGGCTTGGTAAGATCCGGTGTCTGATCAAAGCAGGACACCGCATCGAAATAGACGGCAATCGGCGTCACGCCGTCGACGGCAGGTCTCGTCTCGAATCGCACGTCTTTCAGCGGGCAAGAATCCTGCCCGCCAATCACTTCGTCATAACCGGTCATGTAACCCTGGCCGTCCGACAGTTCGTCCACCTTCTGCGCAATACGGTAGACCTCGACGAAGCTCGCGCTGTAGATGGAAGCCAGCAGTGTCTCGTCGAAATAGTGCTTCGCCTCGACCGGAGGGGCGCCGTCCCCCGTCCAGCCGGCAACCGCCATCAATGTCTTCACCGGATCAACCGGATCGGCAGCCAAAGTCGGCAGAGCCAGCAGACTTGGCGTAAGCAAGGACAGGACACGGATGAATTTCAACATAGTCCCGCCTCACTCGCTGCCCTGCGCCTTCAAGTCCTGTTTGATCGAACTGCCGGAATTGCCGTCAACGACCGGATGGATGTCGTCGATGACAGCATGTCCGTTCTCGGTCACGACGTGGAAGATCAGCACGGTATCGGCGGTCTCGGTTGCATCGGCGGCGTCTGTAAAACAGCTTCTGTTGTTGAACTGGGCGGTCACCTGACCATCACCGTCATCCTCAATGCGGATGTTCTTGAAAGGGCAGCCGTCCTGGCCTTGAGCGATCGGGTCATAGTCGAAAGGAAAACCGGTCGTTTCTCCCTCCGGCAAGTCGAAGGGTGGGTTTTTCGATGCCGCATGAAAGGCGGCGACGAAATCCGCGCTGAACAGGCGCTTCAGGCGTTCCTCGCTGAAGACCTCCTTTTCGCGCCCACTGGAGCCCTCTTCCCAGTTTCGCGCCGTCGTCTCGATGATTTCCCGCACCGGTGCGGTGACATCGGCCGCAAGCACGCATGTGCCCGGTACCATCATCGCGAACAAGATCAGACCGGCCCTCAGCGTCTTCATCGAAATATCCTTCCTCATTCTTGCCCCGTCCGGCATGGTTGCCAACGGAGGCCCCAGCCCCAAGCGACCACGCCGACAGTGCGTTTAGTCCTAGCGCAAGTCTACGGTCACGACCGCGTCCAAGTTTGGGAGAATCGTCCCTTTCTCCGCCCAAAGTCGCGGGGGCAGAATCTGCCCTAAAGCCCCCGGGACTGTTTGCCTTCAGATGAGAGAATGTTATAGGCAGCCATTGGCGCAGCGCCCCTCCCCTTGGCCTGCGCGTCAGGCAAAACCCGTGAGGATATTCATGACCAAGATCAAGGTAGCCAACCCGGTCGTCGATCTCGACGGCGACGAGATGACCCGCATCATCTGGCAGTTCATCAAGGAAAAGCTGATCCTGCCCTACCTGGACCTCGACATCGAATACTACGACCTCTCCGTCGAGAACCGCGACGCGACGAACGACCAGGTGACCGTCGACGCTGCCCACGCCATCAAGAAGCACGGCGTCGGCATCAAGTGCGCGACGATTACCCCGGACGAAGCCCGCGTCAAGGAATTCAACCTCAAGGAAATGTGGAAGAGCCCGAACGGCACGATCCGCAACATCCTCGGCGGCGTCATCTTCCGCGAGCCGATCATCTGCAAGAACGTGCCGCGCCTCGTTCCCGGCTGGACCAAGCCGATCGTTGTTGGCCGTCACGCCTTCGGTGACCAGTACAAGGCAACCGACTTCAAGTTCCCCGGCAAGGGCAAGCTGACGATCAAATTTGTCGGTGAAGACGGCGAAGTGATCGAGAAGGAAGTCTACAACGCACCGGGCGCCGGCGTGGCGCTTGCCATGTACAACCTCGACGAATCGATCCGCGAGTTCGCCCGTGCCTCGATGATGTACGGCCTGATGCGCAAGTGGCCGGTCTACCTGTCGACGAAGAACACCATCCTCAAGGCCTATGACGGCCGCTTCAAGGACATCTTCGAAGAAGTCTACCAGAACGAGTTCAAGGCGAAGTTCGACGAGATCGGCATCGTCTACGAACACCGCCTGATCGACGACATGGTCGCTTCCGCTCTGAAGTGGTCCGGTGGCTATGTCTGGGCCTGCAAGAACTATGACGGCGACGTCCAGTCTGACACGGTTGCGCAAGGCTTCGGCTCGCTCGGCCTGATGACCTCGGTTCTCTTGTCTCCGGATGGCCGCACGGTTGAAGCCGAAGCCGCCCACGGCACGGTGACCCGTCACTACCGCCAGCACCAGAAGGGTCAGGAAACCTCGACCAACTCGATCGCCTCGATTTTCGCCTGGACCCGTGGCCTCGCTCACCGCGCCAAGCTGGACGACAATGCGGAACTCGCCCGTTTCGCAACGACGCTGGAAAAGGTCTGCATCGACACCGTCGAAGCCGGTTACATGACGAAGGACCTGGCGCTCCTCATCGGCCCAGATCAGCCATGGCTGTCGACCACCGCCTTCCTCGACAAGGTCGACGAGAACCTGAAGAAGGCCATGGCCGCCTGATCGGCGATCAGTGCTGCCTCATAACAAGCCCGGCCAGTATTGGCCGGGTTTTTTCATGCCTCGACGACCTCCTCTGAAACCGATCCGCTGTCGGCGTCTTCGGCATCGAGCCGGGCAAAACGTTCGCGGATCTGGTTTGTCAGACGCACGCTCGAAACGCTGAGACCGCTTACGACCACATCGGCGAAATGCTCCACCTCCGGCGCTTCCTCATCAAGATAGCGGAACCGCATGAAGGTTCGCCGGCCGTCGCGCCGTTGTTCGAACTCGATGATGGTTTCCCAGGGAATCCGGGTATCACTGCGATAATCGACGATCTCCTCGTCATTCAACTCCAGCGCCGGCTTCAATGCCTTGACGATCCGTCTGAAGCTTCTGTGCAATCCCAGAAAACTGAGCGCCAGGAGCACAAGGTAGAAGAAGCTGGTGAAGGAGCCGAATCCGCCACCCAGCACCTGCGCCAGAACGCCGCCGAAAGCGACGGCAAAGACGATCGTCAGCAGGGTGACACCGAGGAGCGGCACGGCACGCGCCGGATAGGCGACGAGAAGGAAAGGTCTGTTGTCATTGGCCATGGGAAAACTGTAATCAAAAAGGCGGAGGCTGGACACCCGGTGGCAGACGCCCCACGCGCCATCTCCGGGGATAACATCCGCTCGCGGGAGGAAGACGATGTCGGATCTGCATTTGTATACACACCCTATGTCGCGCGGACGCATCGCCCGCTGGATGCTGGAGGAACTGGGCGAACCCTACGAGACCGAAATCATCGCCTTCGGCCCACAGATGAAGGCGGAAGGCTATCGACGCATCAATCCGATGGGCAAGGTGCCGGCCATCCGCCACGGCGACACTGTCGTCACAGAATGCGCGGCCATTTGCGCCTATCTGGCCGATGCCTTCCCTGAAGCCGGCCTTGCGCCGGCCCTGAACAGGCGCGGCGACTATTATCGCTGGATGTTTTTTGCAGCGGGGCCACTGGAGGCGGCCGTCACCAATCGCAGCCTGAATGTCGAGGTGCCGCAGGAGCGCAAAGGCATGGTCGGCTACGGCTCCTTCGAGACGGTCATGGACACGCTTGAGAAGGCGCTGTCGGGCCGCCAGTTCGTTGCCGGCGATCGCTTCTCCGCTGCCGATGTCTATGTCGGCGCCCATGTCGGCTGGGGACTGCAGTTCGGATCGATCGAGAAACGCCCCGCCTTCGAAGCCTATTTCAGCGCTCTTTCCGCGCGACCCGCCTATCAACGGGCGCGCGCGCTTGACGATGCCGCGGTGGCGGAACTGCAGAAGACAACGGCTTGAAAAGTCAACGGGCGTACCAGATCGGAGGATAGGAAATCGGCCGGCAGATGAAGCCGGCGATTGCAAAACGGGCCGGACTCGGTGTCCTATGCGATCAGATGCTCTGAGCCCAGGGAGCGCGCATGCCAGACATCGTGTGTGACACGGAATGAAGGAAGACCTTCTCCCGAAGACCATCAGTGTGTTTCGCGAGGGTTATGATGCCGCGAGGCTGAAGGCGGACGCCTTGGCGGGCCTGACGGTCGCCATCGTCGCCCTTCCCCTTTCCATGGCAATTGCGATTGCCTCCGGCGTCACACCCGACCGCGGCCTCTACACCGCCATCATCGGCGGCTTTCTCGTCTCGGCACTCGGCGGTAGCCGCCATCAGATCGGCGGCCCTGCGGGAGCTTTCATCGTGCTGGTGGCTGCCACCGTCAGCCGCCACGGCGTCGACGGGCTGTTGCTGGCGACCGCAATGGCCGGCCTCATGCTGCTCGCGGCCGGCTTCTTAAGGCTCGGAGATTATATCAAGTTCATCCCCTACCCCGTCACCGTCGGCTTCACCGCTGGCATCGCCGTCATCATTTTTGCAAGCCAGATCGGCGAGTTTTTCGGCCTGACCTTCCCAGCAGGCGAACCTGGACCGCTGATCGACAAGATCCCGGCCATCGCAGCCGCCCTGCCCAGCTTTTCTCCATCGGCAGCCGCGATTGCCGGACTAACTGTTGTGATTATCCTCCTCATCCGCCGTCTCCGGCCGACTTGGCCCGGATTGCTGATTGCGGTGGTCACAGCCTCGATAGTCGCCGCATTGCTGTCGCTGCCGGTTTCAACGATCGGCTCGAAGTTCGGCGGCATCCCCTCAGGCTTGCCGCTGCCGAGCCTGCCGCAGCTTTCGCCCGACCTTGCCCTCGCCGTCCTGCCCGACGCAATCGGCTTTGCGCTCCTCGGTGCGATCGAATCTCTGCTGTCGGCGGTTGTGGCGGACGGCATGACCGGACGCCGGCATCGCTCGAATGTCGAACTGGTGGCACAGGGCATCGCCAATATAGGCTCCGCCCTATTCGGGGGCATCTGCGTCACCGGCACCATCGCCCGCACTGCCACCAATGTCCGGGCTGGTGCCACAAGCCCGGTTTCCGGCATGCTGCATTCCCTCTTCCTGCTGGCCTTCATGCTGGTGGCCGCGCCGCTGGCGGCCTATATCCCGCTGCCGAGCCTGGCTGGTGTTCTCGCGGTCGTCTCCTGGAACATGGTGGAGCGCGCGGCAATCCTGACCTTGATTCGCTCCTCGCGCGGCGAAACCCTGGTGCTGGCAGTCACATTTCTGCTGGTAATCTTCCGCGACCTCACCGAGGGAATCCTCGTCGGCGTCTCCCTCGCTGCCCTCCAATTCATCCACCACATGGCGAAGGGTCTGCGGGTGACCAGCCAACAGGAGGAACTGCCGCTCGACAATAGCGATTACGGCACAGTCATTTATCGCCTGGACGGCGCCTTCTTCTTTGGGGCAGTCGCGGCCGCAAGCGCAGTGCTTGATCGCATTGCAGACGGCCACCGCAACCTCGTGCTGGATTGTACCGGAATCCAGTTCATCGATACGTCAGGCGCCAATCTGCTGGCGGGAGTGATCCGCAAGGCACAGAAGGGCGGCGTCAAGGTTTACGTTGTCAGTGACCGACCGGAAATTCGTGTGATGCTCTCCCATCACGAACTGCATGCGCAGGACATTGTCTTCACTTCGACACTCAGCCAGGCGCAGTGGGCGATCCGCGGCAACAGGATCTGAGGCGTGCAGAGGCGAAGCACTCGATCGCACCTCACCTGAAACGGCAAGGGCCGGCGAAGAACGCCAGCCCTTGATGCTTATAAAACTTTGATCGCGTTACAATGCCGCTTCAACAGCTGCGATCGCGGCCTCTGCCTGGGCGCCGTCCGGCCCACCAGCCTGGGCCATGTCCGGTCGCCCACCGCCGCCCTTGCCACCGAGGGCCGCCGATGCGACACGCACGAGATCGACAGCGCTCAAGCGCGCGGTGAGATCGGGCGAGACGGACACGACGGCACTGGCCTTGCCGTCTTCCGAAACGGCAATCAGCAACACGACAACCGATTCCAGGCCCGCCTTAGCCTCGTCGGCCATGCCCTTCAGGTCCTTGGCGTCGACGCCCGCGACAACGCGGCCGATGAAGTTGACACCATTAACGACCTTCGGCGCTTCGGCGCTACCAGCACCGCCCCCACCCATTGCGAGCTTGCGCTTGGCGTCTGCCAGTTCCTTTTCGAGCTTGCGCCGCTCATCGACCAGCGCCTCGACGCGGGCAACCACATCGGCCGGTTGAACCTTGAGAGAGGCAGCAAGCGTCTTCATGCGCTCGTCCTGCTCGGCAAGATAAGCGCGAGCGGCATCCCCGGTCAGCGCTTCGATGCGCCGAACGCCGGCACCAACCGCACTTTCCCCGATCAAACGCACCAGACCGATATCGCCGGTCGCGTTCACATGCGTGCCGCCACACAACTCGGTGGAATAGGACTTGCCAGCCTTTTCGCCGCGCAGCGCTGTCCCCATCGAGACCACGCGCACTTCATCACCGTATTTTTCCCCGAACAGCGCCATCGCGCCTTCGGCGATCGCATCGTCCACGGCCATCAGGCGCGTGGTGACAGGCGAATTCTGCAGCACGATCTCATTCGCCATTTCCTCGACCACTTTCAACTCTTCGGCCGAGATTGGCTTCGGATGGGAGATGTCGAAACGCAAGCGCTCGGGCGCCACCAAAGAGCCCTTCTGAGCCACATGGGTGCCGAGGATTTCGCGCAACGCCTCATGCAGCAAATGGGTTGCTGAGTGGTTGGAGCGCAGGCGCTGGCGACGCGCGTGGTCGACGTTGAGCACAACCGGCTCGCCCGCCCGCACGACGCCGTTGCGAACCGTCGCGACATGCACGAAAACGCCCTCACCCTTCTTCAGCGTGTCGGTCACTTCCAGGGCAAAGCCTTCGCCGATGATTTCACCGGTGTCACCCATCTGGCCGCCGGACTCGCCGTAAAACGGCGTCTGGTTGACGACGATCTGCACCTGGTCCCCAGCAGCCGCCTGTTCGGCGATCTTGCCCTCGGCAACCACCGCGAGGATCTGGGCTTCTGCCGTTTCGGCAGAGTAACCCAGGAACTCGGTTGCTCCGAACTTCTCTTTAAGCTCGAACCAGACAGTCTCCGTCGCCTTGTCGCCTGAACCCGACCAATGGGCCCGTGCCTCAGCCTTCTGCCGCTGCATGGCATCGTTGAAACCGGTTAGGTCGACACCGATGCCACGGTTGCGCAGCGCATCCTGAGTAAGGTCAAGCGGGAAGCCATAGGTATCGTAGAGCTTAAAAGCGGTCTCACCATCGAGGCTATCACCCTTGTCGAGGCTCGATGTGGCTTCGGAGAGCAGCGTCAGACCGCGCTCCAGCGTCTTGCGGAAGCGGCTTTCCTCAAGCTTCAGCGTCTCGGAAATCAGCGATTCTGCACGCACAAGCTCCGGATAGGCGCGGCCCATCTGCTGCACCAGCACCGGCAGCAGCTTGTAGATGATCGGATCCTTCGCACCGAGAAGCTGCGCATGGCGCATCGCGCGGCGCATGATTCGGCGAAGCACGTAACCACGGCCCTCATTCGACGGCAGGACGCCATCGGCGATCAGGAAGGCCGAGGAGCGCAGATGGTCCGCGATGACGCGGTGGCTGGCCCGGCGACCGCCTTCCGCCTTCACACCGGTGAGTTCGACGGAGGCTTCGATCAGGGCACGGAACAGGTCGATATCGTAATTGTCGTGCTGTCCCTGCAGAACGGCAGCAACACGCTCCAGCCCCATGCCGGTATCGATCGACGGACGCGGGAGATCGACGCGCTGCTCCTTGGTGATCTGCTCGTATTGCATGAAGACGAGGTTCCAGATCTCGATGAAACGGTCGCCATCCTCTTCCGGCGACCCCGGAGGGCCGCCCCAGATGTGATCACCGTGATCGTAGAAGATTTCGGAACAGGGCCCGCAAGGACCGGTGTCTCCCATGGCCCAGAAATTGTCGCTTGTGGGGATACGGATGATCTTGTCGTCGCTGAGCCCGGCAATCTTCTTCCACAAGCCGTGCGCCTCGTCATCGGTGTGGTAGACAGTGACCAGCAGTCGATTGCGGTCGAGCCCGAATTCCTTGGTGATCAGGTTCCAGGCAAGCTCAATGGCGCGTTCCTTGAAGTAGTCGCCGAAGGAGAAGTTGCCGAGCATTTCAAAGAAGGTGTGGTGGCGCGCGGTATAGCCGACATTGTCCAGGTCGTTATGCTTGCCGCCGGCGCGCACGCATTTCTGCGCGGTCGCGGCGGTCGTGTATGGGCGTTGTTCGAGACCGGTGAAGACATTCTTGAACTGCACCATGCCGGCATTGGTGAACATCAACGTCGGGTCGTTGCGCGGCACCAGCGGGCTGGAGGAAACGACCTCGTGACCGTTCGTCTTGAAGTAGTCGAGGAAAGTCGACCGGATGTCGTTTACACCGCTCATGTCACGCCCTTCATTCGGGCCGGAGGCCCGGCCAATTCGCAAAATCAATGGCTTTTATCGCCCGGCATGCCCCCTGTCCAGCGGCGTATCCGCGCGTGCAAATGAAAACCGGCCGCGTTTCCAGTGAAACGCGGCCGGTGGAAATTTCCGAAAAGCAGAGCGCCTCAGAGATCTTCGGCAGTGTCCCCGTCATTGGCGTCGGGACCACCATTCTGCAGGAACTTCTCGGCAATCAAACCGGCATTCTGACGGAGCGCCATTTCGATCTCCTGGGCCACAGGCGGATTGTCACGCAGGAACAGCTTGGCGTTTTCACGACCCTGGCCGAGGCGCTGACTGTTGTAGGAGAACCAGGCACCCGACTTCTCGACGATGCCGGCCTTGACGCCGAGGTCGACCAGTTCGCCGGTCTTCGACACGCCTTCACCATACATGATGTCGAATTCGACCTGCTTGAACGGAGGGGCCATCTTGTTCTTGACGACCTTGACGCGGGTCTGGTTGCCGACAACCTCTTCACGATCCTTGACCGCACCGATGCGGCGGATGTCGAGGCGCACCGAGGCGTAGAACTTCAACGCATTACCGCCGGTCGTCGTTTCCGGCGAACCGAACATGACACCGATCTTCATGCGGATCTGGTTGATGAAAATAACCATCGTCTTCGACTTGGAGATCGAAGCCGTGAGCTTGCGAAGCGCCTGGCTCATCAAACGAGCCTGCATGCCCGGCAGGCTGTCACCCATTTCGCCTTCGATTTCAGCCCGCGGGGTAAGGGCCGCGACCGAGTCGACGACGAGAACGTCAATAGCGCCGGAACGCACGAGCGTATCGGTGATTTCGAGCGCCTGTTCGCCCGTGTCCGGCTGCGAGATCAAAAGATTCTGCAGATCGACGCCGAGCTTACGGGCATAGACTGGATCGAGCGCGTGTTCAGCGTCGACAAAGGCGCAGATGCCGCCCTTCTTCTGCGCTTCCGCAATCGTCTGCAGCGCCAGCGTCGTCTTACCCGAGCTTTCAGGCCCGTAAACTTCAATGATACGGCCCTTCGGCAAACCGCCGATACCGAGCGCAATGTCGAGGCTGAGCGACCCCGTCGAGACCGTCTCGACTTCGACCACGCTCTCGTTCGCGCCGAGCTTCATGATCGAGCCCTTGCCGAACGAGCGTTCGATCTGCGAGAGCGCCGCTTCCAATGCCTTGCTTTTATCCACCGATTTGTCCTCTACAAGCCGCAAAGAATTCTGTGCCATTCGATCCACCTTTAGGTTATTGAGGCCGCATAGGCAATGAAGCCGCCGATGGACATTATGTACTCTATTTGTTCTCATTCCGCAAGGGGGCGCGAAGTCTTTATTCCGACAGCGTTTTCGGGCGCGCGTTCGAATTATGTTCCGCCAATGCGAGGGCTCGTCGGGTGCATTGTGCCGGACGGTGCTCAAAGGCAGCCGGTTGAGGCTTCGATTCGTGATGCGCGTTGTGAGGTGTGGCTGCCATGACCATCGAAATCCTTGCTGTTGGCGGTGCCCATCTCGACCGCCGCGCCCGTATCTCAGGCGACACCAAACCGGGCGCCAGCAATCCCGGGCGCTGGTTCGAGGAGCCAGGTGGCGGCGTCTTCAATGCAGCCCGCAACCTCGCCCGTCTCGGCCGCGCTGTGCGGCTGATCGCGCCACGCGGCGGCGACGCGGCCGGCCAGGCGGTTGCGGACGCAGCAGAACGCGCCGGCATCGAGGACTGGCCCGTCGTGTTCCTCGATAGGGCGACCCCGAGCTACACGGCCATTCTGGAGAATGACGGAAACCTCGTCATCGCGCTTGCCGACATGGCCCTTTACGATGCCTTCGTCGCAAGGCGGCTAAGAGCGCGCTCGATGCGCGAGAGCCTCACGGTGGCCCGCCACCTGCTCTGCGACGCGAACCTGCCGCCGGAAACCCTCTCGGCACTCGCAGCTTCGGCAGCCCGGCTCGGGCGCGGCGTGTCCGCCATTGCCATCTCGCCGGCCAAAGTCGTCCGGTTGCGGGGGGCCTTCCCGCATCTCGATCACCTCTTCATGAACGGCGCCGAGGCCGAAGCGATTGCCGGCATAAGGGCGGACCAGCCGGAAGACTGGCCAACTCTCCTGCGCGCCTGCGGCTTGCGCGGAGGTTCGGTCACGTCGGGCAGCGGACGCACGATTGCGTTCGATGCGGAGCGCATTGCCGTCATCGAACCTGCCACGATCAAGACAATCGGCGATGTCACCGGGGCCGGCGACGCCTTCGCCTCGGGCTTCCTGCATGCAAGGCTTGCCGGCGGCGACCTTTGCGAAGCGCTACGCCTCGGCACCGCCTGCGCCGCCATTACCCTTGCCTCTCCCCATGCGACCGATGAAAATCTGTCGGCAGCCCGGCTCGACACGCAGTTGTCACTTGTCCCGCCGGCCCGTTTCCTGCCATGACGGGCCGTTCCAGCTTGAAAGATCTCCCATGACCCGTTCCATCTCCCCCCTCCTGCCGATCGCTTATTCCAGCGAAGTGACGGCTGCCAAGCAGCGTGGTGCTGCCATCGTCGCGCTCGAATCCACCATCATTACTCATGGCATGCCCTATCCCGGCAATCTGGAGATGGCGCTGAGCGTCGAAAATATCATCCGCCAGCAGGGCGCAGTCCCTGCCACCATCGCCGTCATTAAGGGCGTGCTGCATATCGGACTTGAGCCGGCCCAACTGGAAGAGCTGGCACAGATGGAACACGTGATGAAGCTGTCGCGCGCCGATCTGGCCTTTGCCATCGCCGAACGCCGCAATGGCGCGACCACCGTCGCCGCGACCATGATTGCCGCCTATCGCGCCGGCATCCATGTCTTTGCCACCGGCGGCATCGGCGGCGTCCATCGCGGCGCCGAAGAAAGCTTCGACATTTCCGCCGACCTCGAGGAACTTGCCCGCACCGGCGTCATCGTCGTCTCCGCCGGTCCGAAGGCGATCCTCGACATCCCGAAGACCTTGGAAGTGCTCGAAACCCGCGGCGTTCCCGTCGTCACCTATGACAGCGAGGAGTTCCCGGCTTTCTGGTCGCGCAGTTCAGGTCTCAAGAGCCCGCTCAGCCTGCCGAGCCCTGCGGCCATCGCCAACTTCCAAAAGATGCGCGACGAACTCGGCATTGCAGGCGGTATGCTGATCGCCAATCCCGTTCCCGAGGCGGACGAAATCCCGCGCGAGGAGATGGAGATCTATATCAGCCGCTCGCTCGCCAATGCCGAGCGCGACGAAATCGTCGGCAAGGCGGTTACCCCCTATCTGCTCGACAACCTCTTCCACCTGACCGGCGGCCGCAGCCTCAAGACCAATATCGCCCTGGTCGAGAACAATGCCCGCCTCGCCGCCGAAATCGCCGTCGCGCTGAACAGCTGACGCGAGGTACGTACGAAAACGAAAGAGCCCGCCGGATCCCTCCGGCGGGCTCTTTTACATCTAATGCAGACCGTTTCGGCTCAGCCATCACCATCGAGCATTTCGCGCACCGCAACGGCCAACTGCTTTAGCGAGAAGGGCTTCGGCAGGAAGCCGAATTTGGCATCGGCAGGCAGGTTGCGAGCAAAGGCATCTTCGGCATAACCCGAGACGAAGATGAACTTCAGATCAGGATATTTCTTTCTGAGTTCGGTGAGCAGGGTAGGCCCGTCCATCTCCGGCATGACCACGTCGGAGACGACAATGTCCACCTCTCCGTTGAGCTCGTCCATGATATCGAGCGCCTCGACGCCCGATCCCGCCTCGTGGACGGTATAGCCCCGCGTTTCCAGCATGCGCTTGCCGCCGCGCCGCACGGCCTCCTCGTCCTCGACAAGAAGGACCACGGCCGACTTGCCAGTAAGATCCTTGCCATCGGCCGACGGATCGGCGGCATTTGAGGGTGTGGCAGGCGGGAGATTGCCGGACGCAGCAACCGCCGCAGCCTTGGCTTCCTCGGAAACAACGGCAACCTCGGGAATATGGCGCGGCAGGAAAATGCGAAACGCGGTCCCCTTACCCACTTCCGATTCCGGATAGATGTAGCCGCCCGATTGCTTGACGATGCCATAGACCATGGCGAGCCCAAGCCCGGTGCCCTTGCCGACTTCCTTGGTGGTGAAAAAGGGCTCGAAGATCTTGTCCATGATCTCGGGCGCGATGCCGGTTCCGGTGTCGGCCACTTCAACCAGCACCATCTCTTCCGCCGGCAAACCGCGATAGCCAAAATCCGCAGCCTCGTCACCGCTGACGTTGCGCGTCGACACGGTGATCGTGCCGCCTTGTGGCATAGCGTCCCGTGCATTGACGCAGAGATTGATAAGCACCTGCTCGAACTGCGACAGATCGGTTTTGACCGGCCAGAGGTCACGGCCATATTCGACCTTGAGCTTGACGTTCGAACCGGAAATCAGCCGGTCGACCAGCATGCGCAGGTCTCCGATGACATCGGTCAAATTCAGCACGCTCGGCCGCATCGTCTGCTTGCGCGAAAAGGCGAGGAGCTGACGCACGAGGACTGCCGCGCGATTGGCGTTGCGCTTGATCTCCATGAGATCGGCAAAGCTGGCATCCGAAGGCCGGGCCTGCAAAAGCAGGTGGTCGGACGACAATAGGATCGCCGTCAGCACGTTGTTGAAGTCATGCGCAATGCCGCCAGCAAGCGTTCCCACCGCATTCATCTTCTGCGTCTGCGCCATCTGCGCCTCAAGCGCCTTCTGGTCGGTCACGTCGACCGCATAAACGATCGCGGCCTCTTCCGGCGCCTCGTCGCTTTGGTCAATCACCGCATTGACGTAGAAGCGGAAATGCCTGGTGTCATTGGTCGGGTGACGGCTGTCGATAGGCGTGATGTCGACCTGCCGGTCCATGGCAGCTGCCAAAGCCGCTTGAAAGGCTTCGCGCTCGCTCTCGTGCAGGACGACCTCGATACGGCCGTGCCGCTCGATTTCATCGCGCGAGATGATGTCGGCGAAAAGCTTCATGAACGGCGCATTGGTGCGCAGAATGCGGCCTTCGCCATCAACCGAAGCAATCGCCATCGGCGTATTGTTGAAGAAGCGCGTAAAGCGCATCGAGGCAACGGAATCGGACTGGTCGGAACCTTCGCCCTGCTGGCGGGCGAGCACGATCGACCGACTTTCGCCCGGCGCGCCGTCACGGGCAGCGCGAACCCGGTGCACCAGACGCACCGGCAGGCTTTGACCGTTCACCCGGCGGAGATCGAGATCGAGCGTTTCCGTCCGCGCCTGGCCGGGCTCCGCCTGGACCGAGTTGATCAACGCCATGCCTTCACCGGCAACGAGATCGCTGATCGACATCGAACCCGGGCTGAACTGGGTCAGATCGACGCCCAACCATTCGGCGAGCGTCGCGTTGAGATAATAGATTTCGCCCTTGCGGCCGGCGGAGAAAAAGCCGGCCGGCGCATGATCAAGATAGTCGATCGCGTGCTGCAGTTCCTTGAAGAAGCGCTCCTGATCGTCCCGCTCGGACGTAATGTCGGAGATCTGCCAGACATGAAGACTACGGCCACGACCCTCACCCGGCAAAAGTCGCGCTTTCAGCCGGTACCAATGCGCGCCGGAACCGTTTGCCGTCAGGCTGCCGATCGGCTTCAGCAGGCGGAATTCCTCGTAGCTTTCGCGGCCCTCGCGCAATCCGTTGGTCAAGCGGTAAAGCGCTTCGCTCGACTCGCGGTACCGCGACAGAAGAGCCTCCAGCGTCTGCACCTCCGTCGCCTTCTTCGCGCCGGTCATGGCACCATAAGCGGCATTGGCAAAGACGATCCGCCCTTCGGCGTCGGTGATCAGCGTACCCTCCGGCTGGCTCGCAAGGAAGTGCCGGGCCAGACCGTCACCATGCGGCTGCGGCATGACCTCAACAAAGCCGATCACCGCCGAGACGATGAAGAAAATCCCCATCATCGCCAGAATACCGAGTACCCCGAGGACGACCTGGTTGTCCAACTGGTCGCGGAACACGACGAAGGCTGCAGCGGCTGCGAGCAGCACCAGCGCAAGCAAGAGGATGCGCAGCGCGGCACCAATTCCACCCCGGCGATCAACCAGCGGGCTGTCTCCGTCGCGGTCGTTGAGCTCTCGTGTCATGAATGCCTCTTGCCTTTAAGCGCGCCGTGTCCCGAACATCGCCCGAGAATCGGTGCAGCCTCCTGTTTAACAATTTGCCCGTACCGCAAAAAGCGAAGAAAGGCTGAGAATAACGGCTGCGACGACTATCCCACAGGATTGCCGCATTCAGGACTGATAGCATGATGGCGGTTTGCCGTCCTCAACATCGACAGGACAAAAACCGCGGATTGCAGACAGCAACGTCTTCTGCCAGAAAAGCCTGCTAAAGGGAGCGTTTAACATGCTGGATGAACTGATTTCCGCCTATGGCAACCGTTTTCTGGTCGCGGCACTTGGGGTCAGTCTGGCGTTGCTGTGTCTTTTCATCGTCCTCTGGGTTCTGCGCAACCGGGCGCCCTCGCCCTTCGTGCGCGGCGGACGCAACCGTCAGCCGCGTCTGCAGGTGCTGGATGCGGCGGCTGTCGATACCCGCCGGCGCATTGTTCTCATCCGCCGCGACAATGTCGAGCATCTCGTCATGATCGGCGGCCCGACGGATCTGGTAATCGAGTCCGGCATTGGCGACGAGCGCCACTATCTCAATGCGCGCGCCGTCCAGGCGCAGCCGATAGAGGACGAGGCAAGGCTCGCGCAACAGCACGCAGCCAGCCTTCCCGCCACAGAACCGTTCGAGCGCGCCCCGGTGCCCCCCACCGCCATGGTCGCGCCGAAAGCAGATCTGGTCGAGCGTGATCTGCCAGTAACCGCCCAACAGCAGCCGGCGAAACCACAAGTTGACGCCTCGCATGCCGAAGTCTCTCAAATCCGCGCACAACAGGCCGCCGCAGCCGATCGCCCGCGCCCGGCCCCGATTGCAGACCGCGATCTGGTCCCGCGACCGACGGCAGAGCAGGCCGCATCTGTGACGGCTGAACCCGCGAGTCTTTCTCGACCGTCAGTCTCCATTTCAGCCACGCCGGCCAACGCAGCACCGCAACCGGCAGCGGCGCCGATTGTTGCCGCTGCAGCGACACCAGCGCCCGTGGTGGCGGTGCAGACACCGACACCCCCGGCAAGGCAGTCCGAGCCGGCAAAGGTATATACGCCCAACGCCATACCACTTCGGGAACAGCTGAGAGAGACAGAATCCACCTCCGCCACCTTCACTCCGGCACTGCATGCCGCACCGACGGCCCCCGCACCGGTCAGCGCCTCGCAGGCGGGACGAATGGATAGCCCAACAGCGCCGCTCGGCCGAGTGATCGAGGAGCCGGCGCCGGTCGTTTCGATCGATGCACCGGTTCGGACTTCGGCAAGTGAAACGGCAACGGCCCCTGCCGCACAGCCATCACCGAGTGCCGCAGTGACCAGTGAGCCCGACCGTGCCATCGCTGATCTCTCTCTCGAGCAGTCGCAACAGCGCTTTATCGCCGCTGAGCCTCCCGTGATCGAGCCATCCATTCAGATTTCTTCGCCGGCCGATGATGAGGTCCAGCCCCCTCGTGACGTCGCACCGCCCGTGCGTGCCGAAATCGACGCCCCCTTGGCCGAAGACGTTCTGGAGGCCGCCCGCGCGCGGGTTCTGTCAGTGTCTGTCAATGAAGGCGCGCCCCGCCCCTTCGAGGCGGCACGTTTCGCCTCCTCTGGACCGGGCGCCATGACGGCCAATACACAGCAGGGGATTGCTCTCGACGAGAGCCCGACCAGGGACCTCAGCGATTTCGAGCGCGTCCTGGAAGAGGAAATGGCCCTGCATATTGCAGCCGATCCGGGTCCGCAGAGATCACAGCCGGCAGCCGCGCCGGCCGTTCCCCACCTTCTGCCAGAAACACGACCGGACCGTCCAAGGCTTCCGATCGGCGCCATCGCTGCCGAGCCACGCGCCTCCGCCACACCTACTGCAAGCGCCAATGCCGCTCAGCCGGCGGAAGAACCCAATCTGCAGACGGAGATCGCACGGATCTTTGGTGAAATGTCCGCGAGCCGCAATCCGTAAACGATGGACAAGGCTTAGCGTCGGCTCGTTGATCAGGCCCGCGCTCACCTGCAGCAACCGTCTTGCAAATCACACCAGCCAGCAAAAAGGCCCGCCAAAAGCGGGCCTTCGACAAAATGTCGGCAATTCGGGTTTTCCACCCGCCGGGCAAGAGCACCGGCTTTATTCGTCGCGATAGACCTTTTCCCGGCGCTCGTGACGCTCCTGCGCCTCGATCGACAACGTCGCGATTGGGCGCGCATCCAGCCGCTTCAGGCCGATCGGCTCGCCTGTCTCTTCGCAGTAGCCGTAAGTGCCGTCTTCGATACGCTGCAGCGCCGCGTCGATCTTCGAGATCAGCTTGCGCTGACGGTCGCGGGCTCTGAGTTCAATGGCACGGTCGGTTTCTGAAGAAGCCCGGTCGGCGAGATCCGGATGATTGGCGCTTTCTTCTGCGAGGTGTTCGAGGGTCTCGCGCGCTTCGCGGAGAATGTCGTTTTTCCAGGCGATCAGCTTTGCCCTGAAATAGGCCCGCTGGTTCGCGTTCATGAACTCATCGTCTTCCGAGAGCACATAATTGCTAAGATTGATCTTCTCACTCAACGCGATTCTCCTGAAGAACATCTCAATGGGCGGCTGTATATCCTTTCAACGCAAGCGGTTCAAGCCTTGTGAATGTTTCGCCGGCATTTTTAAATCTGTTATATTTTTGGGCTAAATTTCTATTTTTTAAGCATAAATTGGATTGATGCTCGCGCGCGCATGCAGAGCCTACGCTACGGCAGGTTTGCCGGATGCTGGGCTTCACACCGGTTGACGCCGACGCCTCGGACCCGCTAGTTCAGTAGTCTGGACGATCACACCCGAAAGCCTGACGGATGACGCCTTCGATCTTGGTTCCCAAACGCATCTATCTGCTGCGGCATGCAAAATCCGGTTGGGCAGAGCCCGGTGGCCGGGATTTCGACCGCAGCCTATCTGATGCCGGATTTGCCGAAGCGGAGCTGCTCGCCGAGACGGCAGCAGACCGGAACTACCGTCCCGATCTCGTCATCGCATCCACCGCCAAGCGTTGCCGGCAGACGGCGGAGGCCCTCAACCGGGTCTTCTCCGGCCTGGTCGAATTCCGCTATGTCGACGAACTCTACAACGCACCGGCCGAAACCTATCTTGAGATCATGAGCTCGACCCGGGGCATCCCGGCCTTGATGCTGGTCGGGCACAATCCCGCGATCGAGGAGGTTTTTGCCAACCTCTGCGGCAACGAAACCGTCGCCCGAACCGTGCCGGAAGGTTACCCCACTGCCGGCCTTGCGGTCATTGATGCCGTAGACGACAGCTGGCGCCTGCGCGATTTCGTCGTCGGCTGAACCGGGCTTTTCGCGAAGGTTGGAACGGCAAGTGTGCACTGGCCTTTTTTGGCCATGCTGCAAGGCCTATATCCGAGGCGTCGCCCGCGCGGCTGCAGACGCGAAAGCGCACCAGCGACCCTTTTTTGCCAGCGCAGGATCCCGAATGCCTCCCTCCCTAACCAGCCTGACCGATGAAGCCGCGATCGCCTTCGACAATCTGACGGACCGTGCGGCCCATTTGATCAACCCGACGATCCGCCTCGGCGTCACGGGCCTGTCGCGCGCCGGCAAAACGGTCTTCATCTCGTCGCTGGTGCACAACCTGCTGCATGGCGGCCGTCTTCCACTGTTCGAGCCGCTGCGGGCCGGCCGCATAACGGCAACGTCGCTGCAGGAGCAGCCCGACGACGCCGTGCCGCGTTTCCGGTATGAGGACCATATTCGCGCGCTGGTGGACGACCGCATCTGGCCGGACTCGACGCGCGCCATTTCCGAGCTTCGGCTGACCATCGAGTACCGCAGCGCCAGCGCCTGGAGCCGCATGCTGTCCCCCGGTCGCCTGTCGATCGACATCGTCGACTATCCAGGCGAATGGCTGCTCGACCTGCCGTTGCTCGGTCAGGACTATCGGAGTTTTTCCGAAGCGACGACGACCCTCGCTCGAACCGGGATCCGCGCTGAGCTCTCCCGTCCCTGGCTGGACCTCGCCGAAACCATAGACCCGGACGCGCCCGCAGACGAGATGACGGCTCGGCGACTGGCGGAAGCCTTCGCCGAATACCTGCGCCACTGCAAGTCGGACGAGCGTTCGCTTTCCACCCTGCCGCCTGGCCGTTTCCTGATGCCGGGCGACCTCGAAGGATCCCCTGCCCTCACATTCGCCCCGCTTCCCGCACTCCCCGAAGGACGGGCCCCGAAAGGCTCGCTCCGGGCGATGATGGAGCGCCGCTTCGAGGCCTACAAATCGGTGGTGGTGAAGCCATTCTTCCGCGAACATTTCGCGCGGCTCGATCGCCAAATCGTCCTTGTCGACGCGCTACAGGCGATCAATCGTGGCCCGGAGGCCGTCCAGGATCTGGAGCGGGCGCTCGCGGAAGTGCTCGCCTGCTTCCGCGCCGGTTCGAACTCTTTCCTCACCTCGCTCGTGCGTCGTCGCATCGACCGCGTGCTGGTCGCCGCCACCAAGGCGGATCACCTGCATCATGAAAGCCATGATCGGCTGGAAATACTGACTCGTCGCCTCGTCAATCGCGCGATCCGCAGCATCGACATGAACGGCGCAGGCATCGAGGTCATGGCGCTTGCCTCCGTGCGCGCCACCCGCGAAGCAAACGTCAAGCAGGACGGCCACGACCTGCCCGTCATCGTGGGCACTCCGATGGCCGGGGAGCGGATCGGCCAGGAAACCTTCGACGGCAACCGGAAGACCGCCGTTTTCCCCGGCGACCTGCCGCAGGATCCGGAAGCCTATTTTCGCTCTGTCGACCAGGGCGATGCATCTGTTTTGCCGGACCTCAGTATCGTCCGTTTCCGCCCGCCCCATCTCGACGAAAAGGCTGGCATCACGCTTTCGGTGCCGCATATCCGCCTCGACAGGGCATTGCAATTTCTGCTGGGGGACCGCCTCACATGACCAAGAGAACCGGACAGGACGAAACGTCCCGCGCATCCGCGCCGGGCCGCACACCGACAGCCTTCACCGTCGAGCCTGACACGACGCGAATCGAGAACCGCCGGGTCGAGAAGACTAGCCGCGCGCCGCGCAGCTTTTCCGGCGAGATCGAGATTGTGCCGGATGAACGAGATCCTTTCACCGGCGCCGCAAGCGAGGCCGAGAGTTTGCCGGTCGCGCTTCCGCGTCGACGCCGCTTTTCCTTCGCCCGTATCGCAATCGGTGCATTTGGCTTCCTGCTTTCGCTCGCCTTTGGGCTCTGGGTCGACCGCCTGATCCGCGATCTCTTCTCCCGTGCCGACTGGCTCGGCTATACGGCTATCGCAGTGCTCGCAGTCGGCATTTCTGCCCTGATCATCGCCGTCGGGCGGGAGGTCGCGGGGCTCTATCGGCTGGACGCGGTGCAGAACCTCAAAGCCGATGCGCAGGTGGCGGCATCAAGCATGAAGCGCAAGGACGCCACCGCCGTCGTCAACCGCCTGTCGAGCCTTGTCGCCCATCGTCCGGAAACGGCGCGCGGTCGTAAGACATTAAAATCTGTCGAGGAAGACATCATCGACGCGCCGCAGCTGATCGATCTTGCCGAACGGGAATTGCTCGGCCCGCTCGACATCAAAGCCCGTGCGCTGATTCTGACTTCCTCCAAAAGGGTCTCCGTCGTGACCGCTGTCAGCCCGCGGGCGCTGGTCGATCTGGCCTATGTCCTGTTCGAGGTGGTGCGACTGGTGCGAGCCATGGCCGAGCTTTACGGGGGGCGGCCGGGCTCCCTCGGCATGCTGCGGCTGCTGAAAGATGTTTTTGCCCATCTCGCCGTGACCGGTTCGATCGCGATCGGCGACGGGTTGGCGCAACAGGTGCTCGGCCATGGACTTGCCGCCCGACTATCGAGCCGCCTCGGCGAAGGCGTGATCAACGGATTGATGACGGCCCGCATCGGGATCGCCGCCATGGACCTCTGCAGACCGCTGCCTTTCCGCGCCAGCAAACGCCCCGGAATCAGCGATTTCATCGGCGACCTGACACCAAGCATGACCGGTAAAAGTGACGGCGGGACCGCCTGAGTCTTTTCAGTCACACAGCGAGATCGAGTGCTGTTTGCCAATTGTCGAAAGTCTCAATTGAGGCTATTGGCAATGATGCATTAACCATTATTCCGCTAGGGTTCTTGCGGGGCTTCTGGTTTCTCGTACCAAGGTAAATCGATGTTTGACCGCTTCTCGACAGTCGGCCGCTGCGCCGCAATTTTAGCTGCCGCGACTCTGCTGCCGGTCGCAGCCGCCGATGCTGCTTCGCGTGACAAGCGCTTTTTCGAATCGGTCGCCGGCGTCTGGAAAGGCCCGGGCGAGATCGTAGCCGGCAAGTACAAGGGCACCAAGTTCACTTGCAACTTGATCGGCCTGCCGTCTGAAGGCAAGGAAACCGGCCTGAAACTCGACGGCACCTGCCGCGTCGGCGTGTTCAGCCAGCCGATGTCGGCGGTCATCTCGCAGAACGGCGGCTCATACAAGGGCCAGTTCCTCGACGGTGCAGACGGCAAGGGCCTCGACATCGTCTCGGGCACCATAACGGGCAATCGCGCCGTCATGGGCATCAACCGCGCCAAGCTGAACGGCGCGATGGTCGCTCGCCTCGAGCAGGACGATGCGATGAACATCACGATTTCGGTGAAGGTCGAAGATCGCATGATCCCGGTGATCGGCCTGAAGCTGAACCGCCAGGCAACCGCCATGGCCGAGACTGCGGACAACGAATAACAGCCGCACGCCTCACCAGAACTGCTCACCGATAAGGTTCAACCGCGCCACCAGGCGCGGTTTTCGTTTGCAACGGCAATGCCAGCACCATCTGCCTGGGCCAGCCAGTCAGCCACACTGCGTTGAGACACGGTCATGTCGCCAGCGAAATCGGCAAGCGGCATCAGCACGAAGGCACGCTCCGTCATGCGTGGATGCGGGATCGTCAAGTGCTCGGTATGCAGCGCTATCGCCTCATAGGTCAGGATATCAATATCGATCGTTCGCGGTCCCCAGCGCTCGATGCGCACCCGCTTCATATCCCGTTCGATTTCCAGACACGCGAAAAGCAGCGCCTGCGGATCGAGCAGGGTCTCGACAGCCGCACAGCAATTGTAGAAATCCGCCTGGTCGGTCTTTCCCCAAGGCGGCGTGCGGTAAAGCCGCGACACCTCGGTCACGCGACAGTCGTCGCGACTGTCGAGGCGGCGCAGCGCCTCTGCCATCGCGGCCTGCGGATCGCCAATATTGCCACCAAGACCGAGCGTGGCGAAGTGCCACGCGTTACGTTCTGAACTGTTCAACACTCACCTGCACATGGTCTAGGATCCCGGCGATCGGGGCACTGGGCTTGCGCACGGTGATCCGGCAGCGCAGCATTCCGGGAAAACGATCAAGAAGCCCGCGGGCGATTGCCAGCGCCAGCGCCTCGATCAACTGCCGGCGGCTGCCAGTCACGATCTCCTGGATAATCTCGAAGGCGATGCCGTAATGCACCGTCCCCTCGAGCGTATCCGTCTCCGCAGCCTCTAGCGCATCAACATCGAACTCCGCATCGACGAAAAAGCGCTGACCGAGCACGCCCTCCTCGGGAAAGACGCCGTGATGGGCATAGAAGGCGCAGTTCTTCAGGGTGATCGTAAAAATGCCGCTCATGTCTTGGCGCTCCCTGCAGTCTCGATCCGTCCTTGCGCCGCCAGCATAGCATCGGCCATGGCAAGAGCGTCCCGGTTGATCGCGACATTGTGGACCCGGAAAACGGAGGCTCCCTTCAATCGGAGCGCCACGGTCGTCGCAGCCGTTGCAGCGTCCCGCTCAGAGGCATCCCGGCCGGTGATGCTGCCGAGGAAACGCTTGCGGGACGTGCCCACCAGAAGCGGCAAGCCGAAGTCATGCAGTTCCTCGATGCGCGAAAGAAGCACCATATTCTCCTCCACCGTTTCCTTGGCGAAGCCGAAACCGGGATCGAGCATGATTGTTTCCTGCGCAACACCGGCAGCTTCCGCGATCGCCAACGACCGGGCGAAGAACCAGCGCTGGTCCTCGATCGGATCTGCGAGCTTCTCGCGGCCGCGTCCCGTATGCATGATGCAGAGCCCGGCCCCGAAGCGGGACGCCACATCGGCGATCTCCGGCTCGCGCTGCAGGCCATGGACGTCGTTGATGATATGCGCGCCGGCCTCGACCGCCGCGAGCGCCGTGCTCGCACGATAGGTGTCGATCGACAGCAGCGCCCCGGTGCGACCGGAAAGTTCACGGATCACCGGAAGCACCCGCGCCAACTCCTCGTCGGCACTGACGGGTGCGGCGCCGGGCCGTGTCGATTCCCCGCCGATATCGAGGATCTGCGCGCCGTCCTCGACACACTGCAGCGCATGAGAAACGGCCGCCACCGTATTGTCGTGCAACCCGCCATCGGAAAAGGAGTCGGGCGTCACATTGATGATTGCCATCAGTGCACCGCGTTCCGTTATGTCGAGGTTGCGGCCATGCGCCACACGCCAAATTGTCCGTTTGCCGGTCGCCAACTGGGTTCTATCCTCTCGACGGAAATCTGCGAAGCTGCGATAGTGGAGCTGCGTTGGCTATGCCCCAAGGGCGAGGCGAACACAACATCGCGGACATGAAACATCGCGGATAGAAGCATGACATCATACAGCCGTCTGTGGGCGATGCTCATATTGGGCGCCCTGACCGGCCTCTTCCCGAACGCGGCGCAATCGGAAACCATCGTTCGCAAATCCATCAGCTATTTCCAGATCGGCGGCACCACGGCGTCGGATCTCGATGATGAACTCGCCCGCAAGGGTCCCTTCACGCAGGCGACAGGCAACCGGCATCCCGGCGCCACCCAGATCCGCTTCGGCGGCGACCTCACCTACACGAAACGCGGCACGCGCTGCGCGGTCGAAGGTGCGACAGTGACGCTAGAAACCAAGATCATCCTACCCCGCTGGAAGAACCGCAAACGGGCCTCGGCCGAAATGGCCATGATCTGGGACGCACTCTCTGCCGACATCAAGCGGCATGAGGAGCGCCACGCCGAAATTGCCCGCCAGCACGCTAAGCTTCTCGAAGCACGGCTGATGAAACTTCGGCCTGAGCGGGATTGCGAGCGTCTTCAGGAAAAGGTCACGGCTGTGACCGACGAAGTCACGCGCGCTCATGACGCCGCGCAGATGAAGTTCGATCGCATTGAGTCGCAGAACTTCGAGGATCGCATGCTGCGCATCCTCCGCCACCGCAGTGGCAACGCGCAGAATTAACAGCAAATCACCACTCAATTTTGACAGGCCGCATTGGCAGCAACGCCACGGCTTGCCCGAAACTTGCACCGCAGCCTGTGAATAACCGGCGATTTCTGCTCGTGGCTCTTGATACAAAACTTAAATATAAGTGTCATCGAAAACGTTGATTGAGCGTTCCCGATTTTTCCCTGTTCTCCCGGCGCGTCCTGTTGCCACAGGTGCTTCCTCCCTCGCCTGTTTTGGCGATGCGCCCGCTTGCCCCGTCGCCCGGATTCCGGGAGGCGGGGCTTTTTTTACGGGATGAGGAACGTCAGCCCTGTCGCTCGGGTACGTGGACGATGAGCCCGTCGAGTGCCGGACCCACCTTGATCTGACAGGAAAGACGCGACGTTGGGCGAACGTCGACCGCAAAGTCGAGCATGTCTTCTTCCATGGCGGAAGGCTGACCGGTTTTCTCTGTCCAGGCATCGTCGACATACACATGACAGGTCGCACAGGCGCAGGCACCACCACATTCCGCATCGATGCCGGGGACGGAGTTCCGGACGGCATTTTCCATAACCGTCGAGCCGTCCTGAGCGGCGATGTCGAAGCGCGTACCGTCGAATGCGATGATGCTGATGTTTGTCATGATGTGCGTATCCAGACTTCGCCATTGTGAAAAATCGGCGAAGTCTTCTCGCAATTTCAGAGCCCAGTCAACTCACGGAGAGGCGCCTGGCAGACGTCGTGGAATCACGGATGATCGGTCAGCGCGCCAGCTTGAGAATAAAATGTTCTGCTTCCAGAACTGCACTGGCAACTGAAGCCAGAGTGTCACTGTTGACGCCCTTGCTGTCGACCAGCTCGGCAGAGCTCGCGACCCGCAGAGCTCCAACCGAAATTGCGGCATTGCGCAGACGCTGGGCAGCAGACTTGATCTCAGCCTGCTCGGACTTGGCCGAAAGCGCCTGGAGACAGCCGCGGGCCTGGCGAGCAAACATCTGCAGGATTTCGATCTCTACCGCCTTATCGCCCTTGGTCTGGGTTGCCAGATGGACCAGGTCGATCGGCCGATCCTTGGAGGGAGTGCGAGCCTCGCGGCTCTCGGGAGCGTCGAACGCGACGTTGAATGCTGCAGCCATGCCAGGAAACCTTCTTTTCTTGTTATTTGACAGGCGTACCCTGATCAACGAACGTGGCAATCACGTTAAACCGCCGAATTCCGCCCTGAAAAAGCTCGCATCATGGTTAACGAAATTTAAACCCCCGCAAAAATTAGCTTTTACGCCTAAACCGAGGTTTAAATACTGTTAACAATGACAGCACTCTTCAAAGCGCAGCGGCGCCGTTAATTGTATCGGACAGCCAAATGTGTCAGTACGATACGGCTGATTGTGCCGAGGTTTGGAAACTTTGCCCCCAGGCAGGTCGGTGCTAGAAGCTGGGGCAAGGTTCGCCCGAGGGTGAAAGCGAACTGCCCATTTTTGAGAACGCGCTCCGCATGGCGTGGCGACATGCGGACTGTGATTGTACGGCAGGCATCCGAAAGAGCGGCATGGCAGGCGGCCATCCCATTGTTTTCAGCCTTCCGAGCGTAAGTTGTAACGAGGCGTAACCCGATGGCGAACAAGAAGTCCGACTCGATTGACGAAAACGCGTTTCAGGCACTCGAGGCGGCCCTGAGTATCGATTTCGACGGTGACGAAGCGCCCGTGGCTCCGAAGGCCCGGTCGCAGACGCGCGGACCGGAGGCCCCTTTGTCGGACAACACGCAGCGCCCAGCACCCAAGAAGCCAATTGACCGCCGCTCGGCGCGCTCCGCCGAACTTGGTCCGGAACCCGCACCGCCACAGCCGCGCTCGCCCAACCTCGCACCTGCCAATGACGGCTCGCGCCGTGCGCCTTCCGCCATGTTGAAGTCGCTCGAAGCGACATCACTCACGTCGGCGCTTCGCAACGCGTCCATTATCTCCGTTCTCTGGGTCCTCGGCGCCGTCGGTCTGGCGCAGTTGCTTTATGGCAGCGCCATCTGGCAGGCGCCGTCAGTGGCCGACATCGTCGCCATGCCGGGCGTTGTCGCAATCTTTGTCGGGACCTTCCTCCCGATCCTGCTGTTCTTCGCTTTCGCCATCATGATGGCGCGCGCCCACGACCTGCGCAATGCGGCACGCTCCATGGCAGAAGTCGCCCTGCGGCTGGCAGAGCCGGAAACCATTGCGTCCGAACGCATCATGACCGTCGGTCAAGCCGTGCGTCGCGAGGTCTCCGCGATGAACGAAGGCATCGAACGCACCATCGCGCGCGCCACAGAACTTGAGACGCTCGTTCACTCTGAAGTGACCGCACTCGAACGCAGCTACACCGATAATGAACTGCGTGTCCGCGGCCTCGTCCACGAGCTCGGCTCTGAGCGCGATGCAATCGTCAACCATGCAGAGCGCATTCGGTCGTCCATCGTAGGCGCCCACGAGCAGCTGAAGGAAGAATTGTCGCTGGCGACGGAGGAAATCTCCGTGCGCCTGCAGACCTCGGGCGAAGCCTTCGCCTCGATGATCGACACGCGCGCCGCAACATTGATGGAGAAATCCGACGCGGCGGTCACCGCGCTGGGCTCGCTTCTGGCGCACAAGACCGACACCATGGTCCAGACGCTGGCTGCCTCCGGCATCTCGCTTTCCACCGAATTCGATTCGCAGCTAAAGACGCTCACCTCGACGCTCAACCAGCGCGGCCGCGAACTGCTTGGCGAGTTCGAAACCCGTGCCTCGACCCTCGACGCAAATACGGAGAAGCTGAATGCGGCCCTGAACGAGCGCGCCCGCCAGCTCAACGAAACGCTGGTCGAACGGACACGCGACATCGCGGAGAGCCTGAAAGACGGCGAGACCGCCATCAGCTCGTCGCTCGATGACGTCTTGTCACGCCTCAATACGTCGCTGGAAGAGCGCAGCCGTCATTTTCGTCAGAGCCTGCAGGCGAGCGCCGACGACGCGATCGTTGACCTCGACCTGCGCTCCGGCCTCTTCGAAGACCGCTTCCAGACCACGATCGGCCAGATCAACTCGACCTTCGACACCCGCGTTGCGGAATTTGCCAGCGCCTTCGATCAGCGTGCTGGCACCCTCGACAGCAAGCTGATGGAAAGCCTCGCCCGCATCAACGAGACTGTCAACGGCGGCTCCGACGCGATCAACGGCATCCTGACTTCGAGCATAGACCGTCTCGGCTCGACGCTCACTGACAACTCACTGTCACTGGCTGTCACCCTGAGCTCGGGTCAGGAAATCCTCGACGACGCGCTCGCCGGTCGTGCGCAGGAAATTGCAGACGCGATGTCGGCCCGCGCCGCAGCGCTCACCGAAAGCCTGGATGCTGCGCAAAAGCGCATCGACCAGGTCATGGAGGAGCGTTCCGGCTCTCTCTACGGCGCCCTCACCGACCACCAGTCGCGCTTTGAGCAGACGCTTTCCAGCCGCGCCGAGCACATCATCAATGCGCTTGAAAACAATCAGGACCGTCTCGCCGAAACGCTTGACCAGAAGGTCGGCGGCATCGCCTCGATCCTCGACGCCAAGAGCGACGACCTGATCGACGCGCTCAACACCAAGAGCCTCGAACTCGACCTGACGCTCACTGCACGCAGCCAGGATCTGGCAGAAACGCTGAATGACAGCCAACGTCGTATTGACGAAACCCTGAGCCAGCGCGCCTCAGCCATCATCGACACTGTGGCCGATGCCGATCGGCGCATCGACCTGGCCTTCTCGGAAAAGGCAGAGGCAATTCGCACCGCCTATGGCGATAACCAAGAACGCCTGGAGATGTCGCTCGCCGGCCATACATCCTATCTTGTATCGACACTCGAAGATGCATCTACGGACATCGAACGGGCGCTGGGCGCAGCCTCCGGCACGATCGCGGCATCGTTGAACGCCGGCGTCACCGACATCGACGGCAAGCTTGCCGAGACTGCGGAGCGCCTGCGCACCAACCTCGACGATGCGACGCGCAACCTCGCGGAAACCCTCGGCGCAACCTCCGGCACGATCGCCGCATCCCTCACCTCGGGCATCAACGAAATCGATGGCAAGCTCGGCGGAACCGCGGAACGTCTGCGCATGACGCTCGACGACGCGACCGGCACGCTCGCAGATACGCTCGGCGAAAACGTCGCCAAGATCACCGACACGGTAAACAGCGGCGTACGCGAGATCGACACCCGCCTCGTCGACACCCATGAGCGAATCCGCTCCACACTGGACGATCGCACACAGGCGATTACCCTCAGCCTCGGCGCAGCGCAGAACTCGCTTGAGACGGCACTGACCGAACACGCGACCTCGCTCGGCACATCACTCGCTGCCAGCGCCGGCATGCTGGAAATGAGCCTCGAAGATCACGAAGAGAGCCTACGAAAGGCAATCGAGGAAAGCAGCCGCGCGCTGGACGAACGCCTGCGGGGAACGGCCGGTACACTCACCGAACAGATTCGTGATGCAGCCGGCGACATCACCCGCTCGGCGCAGGATTTCTCCGGAACGGTCGAGCAGTCGGTCAGCGGCATGACCATGCGCCTGGATGAGACCAGCACCCGCATCGAACAGAGCCTTGGCACCCTCGAGGATCGCCTGCGCAATGGTCTCGATGGCGTCGACGCGCGCGTCACCGATGCCGGCGAAAAGTTCGCCGCCCGCCTTGATGAAAAAGTCTCGACCATCGAACGCGTCGGTGACGAAGCCTCTATGCGTGTGGCACAGGCACTCGATGAAGGCACGAACCGGGTGGCTGAAACTTTCGACAGCCGCACTGCTCTGATCGATGAACGCCTCTCCACAATGGACCGGGCGCTGAACGTTGGGCTGGAAAACGTCAACCGGACCATCGAAGGCAAGGCTGCCGGCCTTGCCACAGCCCTGCGCGGCGCCGTTGCCGATGCCGCTCGCGATATCGATGCGGAAGCACAGCGCTCTCTGGAACGCCTCAGCGAAACCAGCAGCAATTTCGTCGGTCAGATCGATGAGCGCAGCGCGCAGATGAACCGCACGCTGGAGCAACGTTCGGCAGAACTCGCCAGCCGGATCTCTGATGCCGATGCTCTGGTCAATGCCCAGGTCGCCAGCGTTAGCGGCACGATTTCGCAGGCCAATGCCACTCTGTCGGCCACAATCGCCGACGCCAACACGACCTTGTCCGGCGCAATCTCAAGCGTCAACGACACCTTGTCCGGCACGCTGTCGGAAGTGAGTTCGACGCTGGAACAGCGGGCCGCCGCGATCCGCGATGCCATCTCCGGAAATACCCAGGAACTGGCCGTCACCATGAACGCCGTGGAGAAGGCGCTCGAGGCCCGCGGCAACTCCATCCGTTCGGTCCTAGACGATCGCACCCGCGAACTGAACTCGATGCTGTCAAGCCGCTCGGCGGAACTCTCACGCCTCATCGACGAGAAGGCAGCGCCGGTCGTCGCTTCGTATGCAGAGACGGGGCGTGTGGCAGCCGAACAAATCACCGCTGCCGCAGCGCAGAGTGCCGAGCGTCTGCGGGCAGAAAATGCGGCTCTGGTCGGCGCAATCAGCGAGCGCACGGAACGCGCGGTTGCCAATCTGGGCGCCGCCGAGCAGAACCTTGCAGCGAGCGCATCGCAACTGATCGAGCGGCTTGGCGAGAGCAATACAGGGATCTCCTCCGTTATCGAGCAGGCCCTCGAAAGCATCGGTGCCCTCGACAGCCGCCTCGGCTCCACCGCATCGCGCTTCACCGAGACGGCGTCTCAGGCGACCGACATGTTGTCGACCTCGAACCGACTGCTCGACGACAAGCTTGGCCGCCTGACCGCGATCTCCGGCGAGACGCTGCAGCAGGTCTCCTCAATCGTCAGCCGCTTCGGCGACCATACCAAGGTGCTCGGCAAGGCATCCGAACTGCTGTCGGCGGCCCAATCCAACCTGGTGGGGACGCTGGAAGAGCGCCAGCAGGCGCTGCGCGACCTTTCGGTCGGCCTCGTCAAGCGGTCGGAAGAGATCGAAACCACGATGCAGAACCTTGGCCGCATGGTCGAGACCGCGTTCGACCGCGCCGAGCAGCGCTCCGGCCAGATGGCCGGCAGCCTGCGCCAGGGCGTCCAGGCGTCACTGGCCGATATTGGTCAGATCCTCGGCGAGACCGAGCAGAAGGCGCTGAGCACCGCAAACAATATGCGCAATGCGCTTGTATCGGCCGAAGAAGAGGCCCGTCAGTCGATCGACAAGACCCTGTCGGAAGCGGAAAAGCGCTCTGGAGAGCTGGCAAGCCGTCTGCGTGGCGGTCTCGCGGTTTCGCTTTCGGATATCGACCGACTGCTCGGTGAAGCCGGCCGCAAGTCGGAAGGCGCCGCTGCCGCCCTCAAGCAGGCCATGCAAGGCGCCGTCGAGGAAGCGGTCAGCCGCTTCTCGGGCGCAACGGAGGAAATCCGCCGGTCCGCAAACGACATCCGCAAGGAGCTCGATCTCACCCGCAACGAGCTGAAGCGTGGCGCCTTCGATCTTCCGGAAGAAGCTAAGGAAAGCGCGGCCGCCATGCGCCGCGCCGTGTCCGAGCAGATCAAGGCGCTGCAGGACATCTCGCAGTTGGTTGGCCGCACCAGCCAGACGCTGGAGATATCCGAGCCGGTCGCCCGCCGGCTTGCAGAGGCACAGGTCGAGCAACCGCGGCGCGCCGCGCCTGCATCTGCACCCGTGGCACCTGCCCCGCAGACTGTCCGTCCGGCAGCCGATTACGCCTTGCGCGGAAGCCTCGGCACCACGGAAGGCTATTCGGCTCCAGCGCCGAGCCGCACTGAAGGCGGCGGTTGGATCAGCGACCTCTTGCGTGGCGCATCGCGCGAAGAGCCGGCAGTTGAGCCTGTGGCAGCACGCCAAGCACCGGCCCCCGCCCCAAGCCGTCCGGCGCCGGAAGCGCCGGCAGCCAATCGGCAGAGCGACAACCGCAATCCGCGCCACATGGTCGAATCGCTGAACTCGCTGTCAGTCGACATCGCCCGCGCCATCGATCACGACGCCTCTGTCGACCTATGGCGCCGTTACCAGCGCGGGGAACGCGACATCTTCACCCGTCGCCTCTATACGCTGAAGGGCCAGCAGACCTTCGACGAGATCAAACGCAAATATGACCGGGAACCGGAATTCCGCGTCGCCGTGGACCGCTACATCGCCGATTTCGAGAAGCTGCTGGCGGATGTCGCCCGCACCGATCGCGACAAGTCGATCACCCAGTCCTATCTGACCTCCGACACCGGCAAGGTCTACACTATGCTGGCCCACGCAGCAGGTCGCTTCAGCTGAAGCAGCCTGAGAGCGGCAGGGGCACAAGAAAACCCCGGATCCTGAAAAAGGATCCGGGGTTTCGTCGTTTGAACCCGAAGCGCGCTTCAGCCGATCTTTGATGATCGAATTCAGAGTTCCTGGAGCGTCCAGGCAACAATCTCCGCAGTGACACGCCCAAAGGCCTGATCGAGAGCAGTGACATAGGCGGCGCTGCCGCTGCCGGCCGACGGCGCTTCAGCTCGGAAGACTTTCTGCGCCTTGACCGTGCCGTTGCGATCATTAAGCAGCTTCGCTGAAATCTCGACGACGCCACGATCTCCGCCGCCCGTTGCAATCTCGAAGGCGCGGACATCGGTGATCAGCTGGTAATCGATCGCAAGGCCCTGCCCCGGTTTTCCGACGCCACCGAGACGGCCGGTGTCCTCGAAGGCCTCGACAAGTTTGGACTGGACCACGCGAGTCAGCTTGTCGCTCCACTGCGATTTTTTCAGATACTGCACCTCGGAACCGGCGACGCGCACCAGGATCTGCTCACTGTCGAGCGCCTTGAGCGCCGAGGGATCGGCGACCAGCAGCTGTCGGTTTTTCGCACTGGCGGTCGTGGAAACAGGCGCGGAAACGGCCGAGAGATCAAACGTATCGTTCGGTGCCGAGCCGCAACTGGTGAGCGCCGCCAGCATCATCGGCAGAGCGATGCTGCAGCCGAGAAGGCGGCGGCGGTTGGCTGCGGACAGACCTGGACGGCCGGAGAAAACCATAGTGTCACCCTTTCCGGTCGTCGGCGTCATCGGCGCGTCCTTCCGTCGAATTCCTTGACCGTATCGCCGCCGAAGAGCAGGCGCTGCGGATTCTGATCGAAATTGGTAATGGCGTCGTTCAGGCCCCGCACCGTCTGGCGGGTATCCGTCACGAGTGTCTGGATATCGCGCAGACCCGAATTTGAGAAGCGCTGAAGGTTCTCGGCAATCGGTCCAATGCGCGCATTGAGGTTCTCTGCGGCAAGCCGGATCGATTCCAGCGTCTTGCGGGCTTCAACACTCAGCGAATTGGCGTCGCCCGAGCCAAGGAAACTGTCGACCTTCTTCAGGATGCCGTCGACCTGGGTCGAGGCGTTGTTCAGACGGTTGGCAAGCTGCGTGAAGTCATCGATCGCCTTGTCGATGTCGTCCTTACGGCCCATGATGCTGTTTGAGAGATCGCGGAAGCCGGCGATCGCCTGACGCGCGTCTGCCGATGCGACGGAGACGTCGTCGACGACCTTGCCGACCTTCTGGCTGTCGACTGCATCCACCAGCTTCGAGACCTTGAGAAGCGTCTGGTCGGCATTTTTTCCGAATGTCTGGAACGTATCAGCCGTCTGCTTGAAACTGTCGATCGCCGGCCCGATCTTGTTCGATGCATCGGCGAAGCTTGCCGTGGCTTTCTCGGTATTGCTGAGGATCTTGTCGATCTTGTCGGAGTTCAGCGCCTTGAACAGATCTTCCGCCGCAGCCAGCGTCCCGTCCAGGCGACCCGACAAGCCCGACACAGACTGCGAAAGCGACGTAACGCTCTTCAGGAACTCGTCGATCCCCTTGGCATTGTCAGCCAGCGATTTCGAAAAGGTCTCGGCGTTGCGAACCGTATTGGTGAGCGGCGCACGGGCGTCGACGATGAAACCCTGGAGCTCACCGATGGCATCGTCAGCACGCTTGAGGATGCGGTCTGCTGTGGACAGAAGGTTGGTAACGCTAGACTGGTCCGCGGTGAGGATTGCCGCCTCGCCCGTATTGATGGCGCGCTCTAGGATCTTATCGCCGCTCCCCGCGCCACCGCCCGACAGTTCGATATAGGCAGCACCGGTGAGACCCTGAATTTCAAGAATGGCCCGCGTACCGGACGTCACGGGAGCGTCGGCGCGCACTTCGGTAAAGGCGACAGAGAACTCCGGATCGTCGTTGTCGATATAAAGATTGCGCACCGAGCCCACCGCAATCCCGTTGAAGCGCACGGGCGAGCCGATGCTCAGGCCGTTGGCGGAACCGGGAATGCGAATGGCGAGCGGCGCCATAGGGCCGCCGCGTCCATACTCCGCCATCCAGTAGACGAAGCCGAAGGCTGCCCCGATAACCAGGATCGTAAAGAAGCCGACGATGGCATAATTGGCTTTGGTTTCCATATGTCTACTCTACCGGCTGCACGGCGGTCTCCGCGCGGGGAATGGAACGGGCACGCTTGCCCCTGAAATAGGATTGCACCCAAGGATCGTCATAGGCGAGCATGTCGTCCAGCGTCCCCTCGACCATCACCTTCTTCTCGCCCAGAACCGCAATACGGTCGCAGACGGAGAAGAGACTGTCGAGGTCATGGGTAACCATATAGACCGTCAATCCAAGGGTATCGCGCAGTTGTGCGATGAGTTCATCGAATTCGGCAGCCCCGATTGGGTCAAGACCCGATGTCGGCTCGTCCAGAAACACGAGGTCCGGGTCGAGCGCCAAGGCCCGGGCGAGAGCCGCGCGCTTGATCATGCCACCGGAAAGTTCGGAGGGATATTTATCCGCCGCATCGGGCTTCAGACCGACAAGCTCGAGCTTCAGAAAAGCGAGCTCGTCCATCAGCCACTGCGGAAGATCCAGGTATTCGCGCATCGGCAGCTGAATGTTCTCCTTGACCGTCAGTGCCGAAAATAGAGCACCATGCTGGAAAAGCACGCCCAGCCGCGTATCGAGCGCCATGCGCTCCGCATCGCTCACCGCATCGTAATCGGCACCGAGAATCTCGATCGTGCCGCCGCGCCGCGGCAGGAGCCTCAGCACGGTCCGCATCAGCACCGATTTGCCGGCACCGGAAGCCCCGACAAAGCCGAGAATTTCACCGCGATAGATATCGAGGTTGAGCTTGTCGAGCACGACCTTGTCACCAAACCCGACGGTCAGATCCTTAACGGAAAGGACCGCTTCGCGCTTGCCAGATTTTCTCTCTGTATCCGACATCCCGGCCCCTCAGAAATCGATGGCCGCGTAGAACATGGCAAACAGCCCGTCCACGAGGATGACGACGAAAATGGATTTGACGACGGAGGCGGTCACGTGGCGACCGAGCGATTCGGCGCTGCCGCCGACCTTCATGCCCTCGACGGCCGCAATGATGCCGATGATCAGTGCCATGAACGGCGCCTTGATCATGCCGGTGGCGAGCGTCGAATAATCGACGGCGTCGTGCAGGCGGGTAATAAACACCTCGAAGGTGATGCCGGAATAGGCCCAGGCAACGACCGCGGCACCATAAAGAGCCGCGAAATTCGCAACGATGGTCAGAAGCGGCAAAGCGATCGTCAGGGCGACGAGACGCGGAAAGACCAGAACGCCGATCGGATTGAGCCCGATCACCTTCAGCGCATCGATTTCCTCGCGCATCTTCATCGAGCCGATTTCGGCAGTGATGGCGCTGCCCGATCGGCCGGCAATCATGATCGCCGTCAACAGTACGCCGATTTCGCGCAATTGCAAAATACCGACCAGGTCGACCACGAAGACTTCCGCGCCGAAATAGCGCAGCTGGAAGGCCCCCTGTTGCGCGATGATCGCCCCGATCAGGAAGGACATCAGGACGATGATCGGGACAGCTCGCACGCCCATATGATCGAGTTGATTGATGACCGAAGCGGGTGAGACACCAGCACCGCGTCCAAGCTTGGTCTGCGCCCCGCGCACGGCAGACCCCAGCACAAACATCATTGCGACCGCATCTTCCCACAAGCCGACCGTCAAGCGACCGACCGGGTCGAAGACCCGCTCGAAGAGTCCGCGACTGCTGGCGACCTGTTCCGGCGCCTCGACACGCTCCGGCAGAGCGTTGATCAGTTCGCGCATCTGCGGGTCGCCACCGGCAAGGGTGATCTCGCGGCCACGCGCCCGGCGCTGGGTCATGAAGCGCCGGATCAGCCAGGCCCCCGCCGTGTCCATGGCGGTGATCCCGTCGATATCGATGACTTCGCTGCTGTTGCCCTGATCCTCGACCAGGGGGCCTGCAGACTTGATCATGTCGGAAAGGCTGGTGTTTTTCCAGCTGCCGCTCAGTCGAATCACATGGTGATCGACATGCGCCTGGCGGTCGATCTCGATATGAGCGTTTTCAGGATGAACCGACTTCAAGGGCGCGACAACTTCCAAACCTGCGCCGGTCGTCTTCCGGTTCGCAAATCACGTGATTGAATGCTGCGCACTATAACGACCGGGGACGGCGATGTAATCCTTGATGAACCGTTAAATACACGACTCACAGACGATTGATGGATGCGATGGCCTGATTGCAACAACCGGTCGCAATCACGCGGCCCGCGCGCCTTCCTTCTTGGCACTGTCGAGCGACGGGATCATCACCGGAACCATCTTTTGCACCGGCTTGGGTGCACCGGAAGCGCTGATCTTGTGCGCCCAGGAGATGAGCTCCAACCGCCCGTCCGGATGCTCGGCGACCGCCGTGCAGCTTTCTACCCAGTCACCGGTGTTGACATAGTGGATGCCGTCAATGTCTTCCATAAGCGCGTGGTGGATATGCCCGCAAATAACGCCGTCCACATCGTTACGGCGGGCCTCTTCGGCAACGACACGCTGGAATTCGCCGATGAAGTTCACCGCATGTTTGACCTGCAGCTTGGCCCAGGCCGAGAATGACCAGTAGGGCATGCCGAGCTTGCGGCGCACGGCGGCGAGCATGACATTGATCGCAATCGCCGTGTCATAGGCCCAGTCTCCGAGATAGGCCAGCAGACGCGCATTGCGCACCACGACATCGAACTCGTCGCCATGCAGCACGAGATAGCGCTTGCCGTCGGCCATCTCGTGGATCATCCGCTCGGCAACCTCGATGCCGCCGAAATGGGTGCCCGGAAAGTCCCTCAGGAATTCGTCGTGATTGCCGGGGATATAGACGATCCGGGTGCCCTTGCGCGCCTTGCGCAGAAGTTTCTGCACCACGTCATTGCAAGGCTGCGGCCAGTACCAGCTGCGCTTCAAGCGCCAACCGTCGACAATGTCACCGACCAGGATGATCGTTTCGGCTTCGTGAGTGCGCAGGAAGTCGAGCAGGAAATCGGTCTTTGCAGCCTTCGAACCCAGATGCACGTCCGAGATGAAAAGGGTCCTGAAATGGCGAACTTCGCTTGCGTCTTCCACGGCGCTATCCTCTTGCACTGACTGCACAAGCCTTAACCAGACTCGTGTTTCAGGAAGATGACACGGCCAAAATGGGCCCTGATGCAGCGGATGTCGGTGGCGATTACAGCTGTCGGGCGTACCGGCGGCCGGAACTAAGGTCTACCACTCGAAGCTGTTTCGTGTATGACGGATCTGAACCACTCGATGACATGAATTGCCGGTGACGCGATGAATTCCCACGACAAGACCAAGACCGATGCTGTGGCAGCGACTGCCGATCTCGACGAACAGGCGCTCTTTTATCATCGCTATCCGCGTCCCGGGAAACTCGAGATCCAGGCGACGAAGCCGCTCGGCAACCAGCGCGATCTGGCCCTTGCCTACTCGCCTGGCGTCGCAGCGCCCTGCCTTGCCATCAAGGACGATCCGGCGGCGGCCGACGATTATACGGCCCGTTCCAACCTTGTCGCCGTCATTTCAAACGGCACGGCTGTGCTCGGGCTCGGCAATATCGGGCCCCTCGCCTCCAAGCCCGTGATGGAAGGCAAGGCGGTCCTGTTCAAGAAATTCGCCGGCATCGACGTCTTCGACATCGAGATCGAGGCACCAACCGTCGACCAAATGGTCTCGACCATTTCGGCGCTGGAGCCGACATTCGGCGGCATCAATCTCGAAGACATCAAGGCGCCGGAATGCTTCCAGGTCGAAGACCAGCTTCGCGCCAAGATGAACATTCCGGTCTTCCATGACGACCAGCACGGCACCGCCATCATCGTCGCCGCCGCCATCCTCAACGGCCTGGAACTGGCCGGCAAGAAGATCGAGGACGTCAAGATCGTCGCCTCGGGCGCCGGTGCCGCAGCGCTCGCCTGCCTCAACCTCCTCGTCATTCTCGGCGCGAAGCGCGAAAACATCTGGGTCCACGACATCGAAGGCCTTGTCTACAAGGGCCGCAACGAATTGATGGATCCGTGGAAGGAAATTTACGCCCAGGAGACCGACAAGCGGTCCTTGTCCGAGAGCATCGACGAGGCTGACGTCTTCCTCGGCCTGTCGGCTGCCGGCGTCCTGAAGCCAGAACTCCTGGCGCGCATGGCGCCGAGCCCGCTGATCATGGCGCTTGCCAACCCGAAGCCGGAGATCATGCCGGAGGAGGCGCGCGCCGCCCGACCCGACGCCATGATCTGTACCGGGCGCTCCGATTTCCCCAATCAGGTCAATAACGTCCTGTGCTTCCCCTATATCTTCCGTGGCGCTCTCGATTGTGGTGCAACCACGATCAACGAAGAGATGAAGATGGCGGCTGTGCGGGCCATTGCAGCGCTCGCCCGCGAGGAAGTCTCGGAAGTTGCCGCCCGCGCCTATACCGGCGAAACGCCGACTTTCGGGCCGGATTATCTGATCCCCTCGCCCTTCGATCCACGCCTTATCCTGCGCATTGCGCCGGCTGTCGCTCGCGCAGCCGAAGAAAGTGGCGTCGCCCGCCGCCCGATAGCCGACTATGACACCTATCTGGACCAGTTGAACCGCTTTGTCTTCCGCTCGGGCTTCGTCATGAAGCCGATCTTTGCAGCGGCCAAGGCTGCTGCCAAAAAGCGGGTGATTTTCGCCGAAGGCGAAGACGAGCGTGTTCTCAGGGCCGCGCAAGTCTTGCTCGAAGATGGCATTGGCGAACCGATCCTGATCGGACGCCCGCAGATCATCGAGACTCGTCTGAAACGCTACGGCCTGCGCATCCGCCCGGGCGTCGACTTCGACCTCGTCAACCCCGAAGACGACCCGCGCTACCGCGACTATGTCGATGACTATTTTGCCCTTGTCGGCCGCGCCGGTATCAACCCGGAAGCCGCCCGCACCATCGTGCGCACCAACACGACAGTCATCGGAGCGCTCGCCGTAAAGCGTGGTGATGCAGACGCGCTCATCTGCGGCGTCGAAGGCCGCTTCGACCGCCATGTCCGAGATGTTCGTCAGATCATCGGCAAGCGCCCCGGCGTTCGCGACTTCTCGGGTCTCAGCCTGCTGATCTCACAGCGCGGTGCGATCTTCTTCACCGACACCTTCGTGACCGACGACCCCTGCGCCGAAGAGATTGCCGAAATGACGGTGCTTGCCGCAGAGGAAATCCGCCGCTTCGGGATCAGCCCCAAGGCAGCCCTTCTTTCGCATTCCAACTTCGGTTCGCGCCCCTCGACGAGCGCCACGAAGATGCGACAGGCCCTGGAAATCATCCGCCAGACTGCACCAGACCTTGAGGTCGACGGTGAAATGCAGGGCGGTTCGGCCCTGTCGGAGAGCCTGCGCAAGCGCGCGATGCCCGATAGCACGCTCACAGGCGAGGCCAATCTGCTGGTCTTCCCGAACCTCGATGCAGCCAACATCTCGCTCGGCATTGTTCGCATGATGATGGACGCCCTACATGTCGGCCCGATCCTGCTCGGCGCCGCACTGCCGGCGCATGTGCTGTCGACCTCCGTGACCTCGCGCGGCGTCGTCAACATGGCGGCTTTGGCAGTTGTCGAAGCGTCTCAACCCGAAGCGTGAGGAGCGGGTTCGTCGAGAAAAGCTCCTGACGAAAACACGTTGGGGGTGGTGACGCGCAGAATTGGCGCTGGACAAGTCAGAGCTGTACCCCTGAAATTGTATCCCTGAGAATCTAGGGTCAGTGGATGGGGCAAGAGGGCATCTATTTCGACCTGCTGGACTGGCTCGATCACCAGACCCGGCTTGAGCCGTCGATATTTCTGCAGAAGCTCCAGGCCGCCTACCGGACGGGTCCCATCGTCTATATCGATGGCGCGTTCGGGGCCGACCGGGTGAAGTTGCAGCGTCTTGTCCACAGCCGTCCAGCCGACGCTGCACGGGTCACGCGCCTATTGGGCGACCGCCCGCTGCGGGACCAACTTGACAGCCTCTTTGCCGAACTTGAGCCTGTTCAGCTCGATTTGACCTTGATTGCCGCATCCCGACCCTCGCACCAAGAACCAACTGGCAGAGACAGCCCGGCGGCCGATATTGGCTACCCACTGCTGGCCCGTCCGGGGCGGCGAGCCTGTCTTCTGGTGGCAGCGGTTACCGACCCGGCGCACCTTTTGGACTGGCGGCGCGAGAACGACCGGGACTTCTGGAGCCTTGCCGCACGCTTTCACGCCATGATGGCCCAAGCCTCACCGCCACAGCCTCGACGGAGGCTTGCGAGCAAACTTCTGACACCGCGTGAATGTGAAACGCTCGCCTGGATCGCCGCCGGCAAAAGCTATTGGGAGGCCGCGATCATTCTTGGCATCTCCGAGCGCACGGTTCGCTATTTCATGGCCAATGCGCGCAACAAGCTCGATGTCGTCAACAATGCCCAGGCGGTCGCCGAAGCCGTCTGGCTCGGTCTCATTCCCCGCCTCGCCGAGAGGCCAGTACACTAACCAAAGACGTGGCGCGCCATCGTATCACAGATTGCATCGACAAATGCTGTCGCGACCGCCAGTTTCATCACCACCATCTGAACTTCATGCTGCCAGCTCCACCGTTCTTCAAGGAGTTCAGTATGATCAGGATCATCAACGGCGCTCGGCGCCAGCAATTTCCCGCCGACATCGACGCCATGCACCGCTTGCGCAAGCGGGTGTTCCACGACCTCCTGGGTTGGGATGTCCAGGTCCGGGACAGCTGGGAGATTGACGACTATGACCGCGCTAACCCGCTCTACGTGCTTTCCTACAGCGAAGTAGGCGCCTTGCGCGGAGCTCTGCGCCTGCTGCCAACCCTTGGGCCGAACATGCTCGACGACACCTTCCCGCAACTGCTGGGGCGTGGCCCGCAGATCAGGAGTGCTGCCATCTGGGAATCCAGCCGTTTCTGCATCGATCCGCAGATTTCGCAAGACCGCGGCAGCAATCAGGTCACGATCGCGGCTGCAGAATTGATGTGTGGCGTGGGCGAACTCGGCATCGCCTCCGGGCTGAGCCACATCGTCACCGTCACCGATGTGTTCCTTGAGCGGATGTTCAAGCGCATGGGCTGCCCCGGTGAGCGCATCGCCGATCCGCAGCGGATCGGCTCTGTGCAGGCAGTCGCCGTCTCCTGGGAGATCAGCCAAGATCTGCTCGACCGGATGAAGGCTGTCGCCGCAATAGCCGGCAGTGTGCTCGAACAGCCGATGACGCTGGCCTCGGCCCGCGCCGCCTGAGGAACGGTGGTCGCCGCATCGCCCGGCGACCGCTCTCTCCAGTGTCATTTTACTTTGTGGTCGGGTGCCGTATTGTGCAGTTCATGTTACACAACGGTCCATCCCCAAAGGGTGTCCCCCGTCGGAGCCATGAAGCCGCTGAAGAGACTGCTGCTCCCCCTGCTCGCCGTCGCCTGGCTTGCGTCAAGCGCGCCGCACGCTGCCGCCGCGTCGCTGGCCTGCGAGAGGCTGCGCGATCGGCTGGCGACGGTCGATCAGAGCACGTCTTCGGAAGAGGTGAATCGCTACGCTGGCGCGATCGCGCAGCAGAATCTGGAGCTTCGAAAAGCCCGACAGGACCAGCGGCGGCTGCGTTGCCTCACCTCGGCGATCACCACCATCCGCGCCGATGGCGGCAGCGATTGCGGCGATCTGAGCCAGGCGATTAGCCGCATGGAGGCCAACAAGAAAATTCTCACAGACAAACTGCGCGCATTGCGCGAAGGTGTGGGATCGGCCGAAACAGCAGATCTGCAGCAGGCGCTCGCCGAAAACGGCTGCACGGCGGACAGCGCAGGCCCTGCCGAACCCGAGGAACCGGCCCGCATCCCCTATCTCGACACGCTCAAGCAGCCTTACAAGCCGGATCGCACCGGTGAAGCTCTGGCCTCCTTCCGCCCCACGATCGGTGTTCAGCCCTCGGGCGAGGTCCGCACCTTGTGTGTGCGCACCTGTGACGGAGGCTTCTTCCCGATCTCCTCAAGCACCACCGCGCTCAACTTCGCCCGTGACGCGGTTCAATGCCAGCAGATGTGCCCGGGGGTCGAAACCGAGCTCTATTTTCACCCGGCCGCTTCCGGCGAAACCGCAGACATGGTCTCTTCGGCCACGGGTCAGTCCTACCGCGACATGCCGAATGCCTTTGTCTATCGGACCCGAAAGCCCTCGGAAGATCCTCAGTGCCGTTGCGACCTTGCCCGCTACTATCAGAAAATGACACCTCGACCGCCCGTGCCGGACTATCAGTCATCGATCGTAACGGTGAAGCCAGAAAAGGCACCGACGACGCCGGCAGCTCTGCCGGCCGCTGAACGCGAACTCGATGAAGCGGCTCTGCAGGTTCGCCAGGTCGGACCGGTCTTCCTGCCACCTCAGAACGGCGCGATCGACTTGAAAAAGCCTGCCGCATCAGGCCCGCAACCGCTGCAGGAATAGCCGCTGCCTTTAGCCGCCGCCGTCAGAAACTGCGTCTGCCGGCCAGCGTTCTTCAAAAACGAGATCGTCCAGCGACAGCCTTTGACGCCAGCCCTTGATTTCCAGTTCCGGCTTCTCGTAGAGCTGATCGACATATCCGAGACAAAGGTAACCGATGATCTCGACCCGCTTCGGGATGCCAAGGATTTCCTTCACGTCCTGATCGTGAAAGATGCTCACCCACCCGACCCCGACACCCTCGGCGCGGGCGGCAAGCCAGAGGTTCTGGATGGCGCAAACGGTCGAATAGGCGTCCATCCGGGGATTGTGCGTGCGTCCGAGCACGATAGGGCCTGCACGATCGGGATCGCAGGTGATGCAGATATTGAGCGGCGCCTTACGGATACCCTCCAGCTTCAACGAGCGATAGGCCTGCCGGCGCTCTTCCGTGAACATCGCGACCGCCTCTTCATTGGCTCTGGCAAAGGCATGCCAGATTGCCTCGCGCTGCTCGCGGCTGCGGATCAGGAGAAAATTCCACGGCTGCATGAATCCGACCGAAGGGGCGGCATGGGCTGCAGAAAGCAGCCGACGGATCAGGGCATCGGGTAAGGGATCAGGCAGAAACTGGTCGCGCACATCCCGGCGGGTTTCGATGGCGCGGTAGACGGCGGCCCTTTCGCAATCCGAAAAGGCGTCGGCCCGGACGAGGGCCTCGTACGATGAGTCGTGCATCCTGTTGTCTCCAACAATGCGCAACCGCCCGCCGTCCGCGCGGGCTAAGTCTATGGTGTCAGGCCGGTCTTCTGACTTGGCTTCTACCGCATCCGCCGCCTTCCCGGTCTTCTCGACCAGTGGCAGGGCTTCCCCTGGCAAACACGTCCGCCTCACAGCGCTGGGCACGTCCCGGATTCTCACCGGCTTCCCGATTCTCCTGCCATAAGGCAGGCACCTGACCTCGGTCTTTTATCGCATCGCGATGCCCTGCAATAGACACGAAAGCGACAGTCAGGAAATTTCGGAGGAATAGCGCACGAAGGCAAAAGCCGATCCATCGGGTGACCAGTTCGGAACGTTGATCGACCCCTGACCGCCAAAGAATTCGAACAGCGTCTCGACATTTCCACCGTCGGCGTCCATCAGCCGAAGCCGGACCTGCTTGTCGCGCGGATGACCCGCCACGTCGGCGTCGTAGGAAAGGAACAGAACCTTTTTGCCATCCGGCGACGGATGCGGGAACCAGTCGCCATAACCGTCTGCGGTCAGGCGCTGCAGATCGCTGCCATCGGTCCGCATACGCCAAATCTGCATCGTGCCCGTGCGGCTGGAGTTGAAATAGATCCACTGCCCGTCAGGCGAATAGTCGGGACCGTCGTTATGGCCCTCACCATGGGTCAATCGTTTCTCAGGCCCACCCTTGGTCGAGATCGTGTAGATGTCGAAAACGCCGTTCCGGTCGCCGCAATAGGCAAGCTCCTTCCCGTCCGGGGACCAGCCATGCCAGTAGGACGGCATTTTATCGGTCACCTGACGCGGCTCCTCATCTCCATCGCCGAGCAGATAGATGCACGACTTGCCGAAGAGCGTATGGTCGGAAAACGCGATCGACGCGCCATCGGGTGAAATGCCGTGATCATTGTTAAGACGGACGGCAAAGCTAGTATCGATCAGTTCCGGCTCTGGATCGTCATCGTCAAGCGACAAAGCATAGAGAAGCCCATCGCCGTTGATGAGAAGAAACTCGCCGTCACGCGACCAGTTCGGCGCCTCGACGAGATCCTCCGTCTGCCAAACGACCTCGCACTCGCGTGCCGTCATGTCATAGATTTCAACGGAACTGCGCATTGTCGAATTCTCCTGGCCGTCTGGGACCGCTCAGCGATCCCGGAAACGGTTTGTAATCGGATAGCGGCGATCGCGCCCGAAATTCTTCTTGGTGATCTTCACCCCCGGTGCCGACTGACGTCGCTTGTATTCGGCGAGGTACAGCAGATGTTCGACCCGGTGAACGGTTGCGACGTCATGGCCACGCGCGATGATTTCGTCGACACCCAATTCCTTCTCGACAAGGCATTCCAGGATGTCGTCGAGCACCGGATAGGGCGGCAGGGAATCCTGGTCGGTCTGGTTGGGGCGCAGTTCGGCTGATGGCGCCTTGGACAGGATATTGGCCGGAATGACCTCGCCAGACGGGCCGAGAGCGCCCGGCGGCACATGCGCGTTGCGCCATGCCGACAGACCATAGACCTGCATCTTGTATAGGTCCTTGATCGGATTGAAGCCACCATTCATGTCGCCGTAAAGCGTGGCATAACCCACCGACATTTCCGACTTGTTACCCGTCGTCACGACCATCGATCCGAACTTGTTGGAAACGGCCATCAGGATCGTGCCGCGGGTACGGCTCTGCAGATTTTCTTCCGTAATCCCGCTCTCGGTTCCCTCGAACATCTCGGAGAGGCTTGAGAGAAAACCCTCGACCGGATCGGAAATGGGCACAATGTCGTAGTTGCAGCCGAGGGCTTTGGCACAGGCCGCAGCATCGGAGAAGCTTTCTTCGGAGGTATAACGATAGGGCAGCATCAGCGTGCGCACCCGCTCCTCGCCAAGCGCGTCGACGGCAATGGCAGCACAGAGCGCGGAGTCGATCCCCCCCGACAGGCCGAGCACCACACTCTTGAAGCCGTTCTTGTTGACGTAGTCGCGGAAGCCAAGCACGCAGGCCCGGTAGTCGGCCTCCTCGTGCTCGGGAGTGTGAGACATAGGACCGCCGTCACAGCGCCAGCCATTCGCCGTGCGCTTCCAGGTGGTCACCGCAAGCGTCTCTTCGAACTGGCTCATCTGGAAGGCGAGCGACTTGTCCCCGTTGAAGGCGAAGCTCGCGCCGTCGAACACCAGTTCATCCTGCCCGCCCAGTTGATTGGCGAAGATCAGCGGCAGCCCCGTCTCGATCACCTGGCGGAGCGCCACCTGATGGCGGACATCGACCTTGCCGCGATAATAAGGCGAGCCATTGGGCACGAGGAGCAGTTCGGCCCCCGTTTCGGCCAGCGTCTCGCAAACGCCAAGATCGTTCCAGATCTCCTCGCAGATCGGCACGCCGATCCGAACGCCCCGGAAGTTGACCGGACCCGGCATCTCGCCTTCCACGAAAACCCGTTTCTCGTCAAATTCGCCGTAGTTCGGCAGGTCGATCTTGTCGCGGAAGGCCAGGATCTTGCCGCCATCGACGATCGCAACGGAATTGTGCCGTCCCTTTTCACCCTGGCGCGGAAAGCCCACGATGACACCAGGACCGCCGTCGGCGGTATCTGCGGCGAGTGCTTCGACAGCCTGCAAGCAAGCCTTGAGGAACGCAGGTTTCAGCACGAGGTCTTCAGGTGGATAGCCGGAAATGAACAGTTCGGTCAGCAGCAGCAGTTCAGCACCTTGCGCGGCCGCTTCCGCCCGGGCCGCCCGGGCCTTCCCCAGATTGCCGACGACATCGCCGACCGTGGGATTGAATTGCGCAACGGCAATGCGCAGGACGTCAGTCATTTTCAGTTCTTCGCTCATGGTCTCGATTTAACGTTATGCCAGGCGAACATCAACGGCGCTGCGCCGTCGTTGTTCGCACTGTCTGAAAAAACGACGGATTTCCTAGGGGAACACAGAGGCTTATCGCTTGGTTCATGTAGCATTCATGACCGTTATGTGACAGCTATGCGACAGTTTTAATACTCCTACCAGATCCGCCGGAGAAAGACGTGGCCGACAACAGTTCGAAATCGGTAATCGCCAGTATGTTCCCGGCCATCGGCAGATCCGGCGATGCATCGTTCGAGAATGCCAAGGTGCTGCAGGTCGTTCTGCAGGTTCTGACAACGGGCTTGATTGCCTTGCTTACAGTCGTGGCGAGCGAATGGCTTGCTCGTGGCACCTTCGTCGATATCGGCGACTATATGACGTCCACCAGCCGCGCGGGTATGGTCGCAGTCGGCATCGTCTTCTTACTGTTGCTCTTCATGGACGCGCTTGTCGGCCGGGCGCATCAGTCCTCGGTCCTGCTTGTTCCCTTGGCCCTGCTGCCCGCATTCTTCTCCGGCCAGAAGCAACTCTACCTGTCCGACCCGCTCTATCCGAGTGACCTTCTTTTCGGCCGACAGATCATGGAACTGCTGCCTGTGATGGTCGCAGCCCAGCCGCTGACGGCGCTTGCCGTCGCTGCTGCGACAATCGCGATCACCGCCATCCTCGGCATCTTGATCTACAAGAGCCGCAAACTCTTCGTGCGGATCAGCATGCGCTCGCGCATCGCCCGGCTCGCCGTTTCGCTGCCGATCCTGGCTTCCTTTGTCTCGCTGATGGATCCGATGGCCTTCTCGGCGGTCCGGGATCGACTGAACATTGTCCCAATGATGTGGGACCAGAAGGAAAACTATCGCCATAACGGCTTCCTGATGGCTTTTGCCTTCAACGTGCCGATGGCCCGCATCAGCGCGCCGGACGGCTACAGCCAGCCCGCCATTACCGACATCCCGTCTGATCGGGTGCCGGCGTCCTTCTACTCCGGTCGCCAGGCTGATGTGATCGTCGTGATGAGCGAGAGCCTCTGGGATCCCACACGCCTCACCAGCGTACGCTATTCGCAAGACCCGATGCCGACGATCCGGTCGGTGGCATCAGGCAACATGTTCTCCCCCGAATTCGGTGGCATGACCGCCAATGTCGAGTTCGAGGCCCTCACCGGCTTCTCCAACGCCTTCCTGCCCTATGGCAGCATCCCTTACCAGCAGTATATCCGCCGCCCTCTGCCGTCGCTCGCGACCTTCTTTGAATCGAAGGGCTATGTCACGAAGGCATTCCATCCGTTCCAGAGCTGGTTCTGGAACCGTCAGAATGTCTATCAGGCGCTCGGCTTCCAGCAGTTCCGCTCGGAAGAGAACATGCCTGCCATGGACAAGCGCGGCATCTTCGCCTCCGATGACGCGCTGACGCGCTACATCATCAAGGAAGCGGACAATACCGCGCAGCCTTTCTTCTTCTTCGCAGTGACTCTACAGGGTCATGGCCCCTATGAAGAACACCGCTATGTCAAGAACACCGTGGAAGTCGATGCGCCGACGCTGTCCGACGCGCCGACCAAGACACTCGCAACCTATACCCAGGGCGTGAAGGAAGCGGACCAGAGCCTGAAGATGTTGATGGACTGGGCCAAGAAGCGCCAGCGCGAAACCATCATTGTCATGTTCGGCGACCATCTGCCACCGCTCGGCGAAGTCTACACCGAAAGCGGTTACATGCCGAACGTGGTCGCGACCCGGAAGGCTTCGGTTCCGACGATGAAGCGCGAGCATGAAACCCCGCTCGTTGTCTGGTCGTCCAAACGCGGTGTGCAGAAGGACATCGGCTCTGTGAGCCCCTCGCAGCTGCCGCACGTGATCGTGCGTCTCGCCGGCTACCGGCACCCCTATTACACCGGAGTCTTGGGACGCGTGGCGGAACGATACACGGTGGTAGACCGCCACCAGCTGATTGGTCGGAATGCCAAGTCCCAGGCTGACTGGTCCATGGCCGGTGTCGTCGATCCGTTGATCCGCGACTATCGCATGCTACAGCATGATGTCATGTTCGGCGAAGGCTACGGCCTTGGACGTTTCTTCCCCGAACAGGCATTGCGGCTTCAACCGAATAGCTGAGATGCGCAGAACCGTGTCCCGTCAAGAAGTTGCCGGTATCGTCTATTTGAATGCCGCGATATCTTGCGGCATCCCTTAAATTCCGGCATAGACTTTTTTTGTTCAGTCATTTGTTGCGCTTGACAGCATTCCACCTGTCCGCGGCGCTTCTCCTTGACCGGGCAAACGCTTTTGTTAATGCGACAGTCAATAATGTGAAGCAGAGCTGTGCCATGCCGCCAATGACGCGTGCTGAAATCGCGGCCCATCCGCTTTTCCCCTCGATCGAGAAACAGATCGCCAAACATCTGATTGGCATTCACCTGCGCACGCCACGCATGTCGCGCCTCAAGGCGTCGCACCGAAAGTGGCTGATGACGCAGTCACTGTTTGCGCTGGCATTGCGACGGAGGCCTGATGATCCTCTGTCTGGCTTGACTGCAACACGCTTTGTCGAAACCGTCATGAGACTGGGTGCGGCAAGCCGCAACACGGCAACCGGCTATCTCGCCGAACTTGTCGCCTACAAATTTCTTCGGGACGTGCCAGATGTACCGGACAGACGCGTGCGCGTGCTCGAGGCAACCGAACTGAGCCTTGGCGGCATGCGCAGCTGGTTCAATGGACACATGGCCTGCCTTGATCGCATCGATGGCGGCAATCGGGAACAGATGTCGATCGACCATGAAGCAATCTTCGTCATCGCCCAACCCCTCGCCGCTGACATGCTGGTCGACGATCCCCTCTGGCGGGATCCGCCGGATTCGATCGGCCATTTCCTGTGGTCGGACCTCGGCGGCATGATCCTGCACGATCTGATCGCCCGCCTCGACCAGGTCGATCGCGAAGCACCTCGTGTCCTCGCCGGTCCGGTTACGCTGGCAGAACTGAGCGAGATCTATCAGGTCTCCGCGACCAATCTGAAGCGCATGTTCAAGAAGGCGGAGACGGACGGACTCCTGGGTTGGGAACACCCTCGCCGCCGCGGCAGTCTCTGGCTGAGCCAGGGATTCCTTGACGATTACTTCACGTGGCAGTCTGCCAAGTTTGCAGCACTGGAACTTGCGTACCACCAGGCCTGCCTTGAGCTTGGGCTGAATGCCACGAAAGACGTGGTCGCCGCCTGATGGGAAGCGCAATCCATCAGCTCTGGCTTGCGGCGAACTGCGGCAGCCCATCCGTGATCTCATAGAAATCACCCTTGTCAGCGCAGTAGATATGATAGCCGCCAGTGAGCCCTGTCGGGCTATCGAACAGACCTGCCATCAGCGCAATCGTGTTCTCACGGTCACCTTTCCAGTACAAGGCTGATCCGCAGATCCGGCAGAAACCCCGGTCCGCCTCGGAGCTCGCGCGGTAGCGGCTGATATTCTCTTGGCCGGTGATGGAAACACTGTCTACAGGTGCATTGGTCGTGGCGTAATAGAGCCCCGTCTGCCGGCGGCACTGGGTGCAGTGGCAATAGCCCACCGGCCCGAGCTCGCCTGCGACCGTAATGGTTACCGCGCCGCAGAGGCACTTGCCCGAAAGCTTCTCTGTCATGTCGCCCGCTCTCCTTGTCCAAAACGACTTCGGGCGAGCTTCGTCGAAGCCCGCCCGATCGTCAAACTCGGAAAACTGAAACTTTGTTTCAGCCGTTCGCAACCATCATGCGCTTTTCGTCGCGACCGCCCTTCATCCGCTCGGCGAGCAGGAAGGCCAGTTCCAGCGCCTGGTCGGCATTGAGACGCGGGTCGCAATGGGTATGGTAGCGATCCTGCAGATCCTCGGCCGACACGGCGCGGGCACCACCGGTGCACTCCGTCACGTCCTTGCCGGTCATCTCGATATGGATGCCGCCCGGATGCGAACCTTCGGCGCGATGGATCTGGAAGAAGCTTTCGACTTCCGACAGCACCCGCTCGAACGGACGGGTCTTGTAGTTGTTGAGCGTGATCGTGTTGCCGTGCATCGGATCGCAAGACCAGACGACCTTGCGGCCCTCGCGCTCGACCGCGCGGATAAGACGCGGCAAATGCTCGGCAACCTTGTCGTGACCGAAGCGGCAGATGAGGGTTAGACGCCCAGCTTCGTTCTGCGGGTTCAGGATGTCGATCAGGTTCAAGAGATCGTCTGCCTGCAGCGACGGGCCGCATTTCAGACCGATCGGGTTCTTGATCCCGCGGCAATATTCCAGATGCGCATGATCGGCCTGACGGGTCCGGTCGCCGATCCAGATCATATGGCCGGACGTGGCATACCAGTCACCGGAGGTGGAATCGACGCGGGTCAGCGCCTCTTCATAACCGAGAAGCAGCGCCTCATGGCTGGTGAAGAAATCGGTTTCGCGCAGGCTCGGATTGTTGTCCGAAGTGATACCGATGGCCTTCATGAAGTCCATGGTCTCGGAAATGCGATCCGCGAGCTTGCGGTAGCGCTCGGCCTGGGGTGAATCCTTGATGAAGCCGAGCATCCACTGGTGCACGTTGTCGAGGTTGGCATAGCCACCCATCGCGAATGCGCGCAAGAGGTTCAGGGTCGCGGCCGACTGGCGATAGGCCATCAGCTGGCGTTCCGGGTTCGGAATGCGCGCATCTTCGGTGAATTCGATACCGTTGATGATGTCGCCGCGATAGCTCGGCAGCTCCACATCACCGATCTTCTCCATGTCCGACGAACGCGGCTTGGCGAACTGACCGGCAATACGTCCGACCTTGACCACCGGCAGCTGTGCACCGAAGGTCAGCACGACGGCCATCTGCAGGAAGGCGCGGAAGAAGTCGCGGATGTTGTCGGCACCATGCTCGGCGAAGCTCTCGGCACAGTCGCCACCCTGCAACAGGAAGGCATTGCCTTCCGCGACCTGGGCAAGCGACTTCTTCAGGCGACGGGCTTCGCCCGCAAAGACCAGCGGCGGATAGGATGCGAGCTGCTCTTCGGCAGCCTTCAATGCATTCTGGTCCGGATAGGCCGGAACCTGCTTGATCGGCTTCTGCCGCCAGCTGCTCGGGGTCCAATTCTGCGCCATTGTCGTCACCTGTCTCATACTGGAACTGCGGCAACCTCCCGGCCGCAAGGGATGGGGGCTTATAAACGGTTATCTAAGGCTTGGAAAGCCGAAGTTTAAGGCCTTCGAACGGGATTGGAAGCACTGATCCCACACTCTCTGTCGCCTTTCAAACAGCGCGCGCCGCGATCCGCAACTCCTCGTCGCTTGCATTGACCTGGACGTAAACGTAAGATCATTGGCATGGGCCAAGGAGGAGCCGCATGACGGCACAACAAAGCGGGCAGCAAGCGGCAAAGCGCGAGTTCGTAATCACCACCTCGGACGGTTTTCCGATCGCCGCGACGCTTTTTGCCGGAACCGGCGACGGGCCGCTTGCGCTGATTTCCTCGGCCGCCGCCGTTCCACGCGGCTTCTATGCGCGCTTCGCACAGCACCTCGTCCAGGACCATGGCTTCCGCGCTGCGCTCACCTACGACTATCGGGGCGTCTCCGACTCCAGCCGGCCGCCAGGCTGGAGACGGCCGATGCTGATGCGCGACTGGGCGCATTTCGACATGCCTGCGGCTCTCAAGGCTCTGGACATGGAGGCACCAGGCCATCCCCTCGTCGGTGTGGGCCAGTCCTTCGGCGGGCAGGTGCTGGCGCTCGGTGGCGGCTCCGAACGGTTTCGACGCTACCTGATGGTGGCCACGATGACCGGCTATTGGGGCAATACGAAGCCTCGTTACCGGGTGTTCAGCCAGATGAATCTGGTCGGCGTGCCGCTTGCGTTGCTGCTCGGCAAGGTACCCGGCCAGATCGGGCTCGGACAGACACTGCCAGGCACCGTGTTTCGCGAATGGGCCCGCTGGGGGCGGCATCCGGAATATTTTTTTGCCGATCCCACCATGGATGCGGCCCGGCGCTTTGCAGAAGTCGAGACCCCGATACTCTCACTCGGCATGACTGACGACCCCTGGGGTACGCCCAGGGCCCAGCACGCACTCATGAAATATTACCATCGTGCGCCCACGGAAATCCGCTGGCTGTCACCCGCGGAGGCTGGCGGTCCGATCGGACATCTCGGTTTCTTCCGCGCGCAATTCCGGGACACGCTCTGGCAAGCGCCGATCGAATGGCTGTTGCAGCCATAATTGCTGCACTGCACCCCGGTTTCCCACAGTTTCCACAGCCCCCATATCACGGTCAGATGAGACGCGATCTTGCTCCCGGGGAGGTGCAGTCGCATCATCTCGGATCTCCGAAATACCGCGGCGCCGAAACGCTCTCGGCCCCTGCGGCCAGCTTCACACAAGCCTCACCGGTTACTCGCCTTGGTGGGGGCAGTGCAGTGAGTTGGGAAGCCGTTGGTTTCTCGCGTTGATCATGAGGATCATGGTGATGGCGTATGACTGGAGTGGCGTACAAACCCGTCGGAACCGCAGGCTGCGGTTCGTTCTATTGTCCCTGCTGGCGCTGGCCGTATTCACGGTCCCAATCGTCGCCACGGAATTCGCAAAGCATTTCTGAAAGCGCTTCAACCGGCGCCACCGCTGAAATCATCGCACTGGAAAAGGCCCGCCCCAATCTGTGCATCTGCAAAGAAGGGTGGGCCTTTCCGCGTTTCTAGACACGTTCGCCGTTTCTCACCCGGTAGGTCGGGTTGTACATGGTGACAAGCTCCTCCGCCGCTGTCGGATGGACAGCCATGGTGCGATCGAACTCGTCCTTCGTGCAGCCGGCCTTGAGTGTGATCCCGAGAAGCTGCGCCATCTCGCCGGCGTCGTGACCGAGGATATGGGCGCCGACGACCTTGCGATCCGCCGCATTGACGATCAGCTTCATGATCATCTTCTCGGCCCGGCCCGACAGGGTCGCCTTCATCGGCCGGAACTGCGCCCGATAGACCTCGATTTCCTCGAACTTCTTCGCTGCCTGCTCCTCCGACATTCCCACGGTGCCAATCTCTGGCTGGGAGAACACGGCAGTCGCAATCAACTCGTGGTCCGGCGAGGTCGGATTGTTCTTGTATTCCGTCTCGATGAAACACATCGCCTCATGGATCGCGACCGGGGTGAGCTGGACGCGGTCCGTCACGTCGCCAAGGGCAAAGATGCTGGGGACATTGGTGCGCGAATAGCGATCGACGATAACCGCACCACGCTCATTGATCTCGACGCCGGCAGCCTCCAGACCGAGCCCCGTCGTGTTCGGGTCGCGTCCGAGCGCCAGCATGACCTGCTCGACCACAAGCACGCCATTGTTCATCGTCTCGACCTGAAGATTGCCGGCTGGCGACTTCTCGACCTTCTGAATGTGGTCATGGCAAAGGATGCGGATTCCCTTCGCCTCCATCGCCTCGTGCAACCCCCGCCGCATGTCCTGATCGAAGCGGCTGAGGATTTCTGCGCCGCGATAGATCAACGTGGTCTCGACGCCGAGTCCGTGGAAGATGTTGGCGAATTCGACGGCAATATACCCACCGCCGGCGATCAGGATCGATCGGGGCAGGTTCTCCAGATGGAAGGCTTCGTTGGACGAAATGCAAAGATCATGGCCTGAAAGCGAGGCATGCGGGTTGGGCGCTCCGCCAACCGCAATGATGATCCGCTCAGCGGTGACTTCCCGTCCGCTGGACACGAGCCTTACGCTATGCGGCCCGGTCAGTTCGGCGCGGGTTTGCAGGATCTCTGCTCCCGCCCCTTCCAGGCCCTTCCGATAGAGGCCCTCGAGCCGGTCGATTTCCTTGTCCTTTGCTGCCACCAGCGCATGCCAGTTAAAACGGCTCTCGCCGACCGTCCAGCCGAATCCGGCCGCGTCTTCGAAGTGCTCGTGGAACTGAGAAGCGTAGACGAACAGCTTCTTCGGCACGCAGCCGCGGATGACGCAGGTGCCGCCGAAGCGGTATTCTTCGGCGATCGCCACCTTCTTGCCCATGGCTGCCGCCAGCCGTGCACTGCGCACGCCGCCGGAGCCGCCCCCGATGACGAACAGGTCATAGTCGAATTGGGTCATGGAAGAAGCTCCTGCTCTTGGGCGTGCTGGCGTTGTCAGCCTGATATAGGTGGCCGGTGGACCAAAAGAAAAGCCCGGGACAATGCCCGGGCTCGGTAATTCAACAGGGAATGGATCAGGGCTTCGCGGCCGGGGCGGCCGGCTGGTCCGCCTGAACGATCTTGAGCAGCGCGTCATTGGACTGCTTTTCAAGATCACGCGCCATGCCCGACGTCCAGATGTCGGCGGCCTTCAGCAGCTCGCGGGTGGCGATCGGACCATCCTTGAGTAGCTTCTTGCCGGCGTCGCTCGAATAGAAGGCGGTGATCGCCTGCAGTTCTTCCGGGGTGAATGCCTTGGCATAAACCAGAGCCGCCTCGCGCTCCAGATCCGCGCGACGGGCTGCGAGCTTCAGCGCTTCGGCTTCGATCGTGGACGAGATCTGATCCTGCAGGTTCGGATAGGCCTGGATGAGCTGGACCGTCAGGCGGTCCATGATGTTCGGCAGAATGGCGTCGAATCGGTCGGTCACGCCGAGCGCGTCGATCGCGGCCCGGGCGGCCTGGAGATGCTCCGGCGGAACGTCCTGCGCCTTGGCAGACAGCGCGCCCAGCATGACGCTACCGGCAACGATTGCGATCGAGGCGAAGCGGCCCATACCCGAAATGCTGATCATGTAATTCTATGCTCCTGTTAGATTTTTGGCTCCATCACGCGCGCTCCCGCCGGACCGGCGATGATCGCGAGGGATGCCAAGTTTATGAATAGGCCGTGTTCGACAACGCCGGGGATCGCATTGAGCTGTTCCGCCAAAGCGTCTGCATCAGGAATGCGGCCAAAAGATGCGTCGAGAATGAGGTGACCGCCATCGGTCATGTACAGGCTGTCGTCGCTCCGTTTGCGCAGGTCAAGCGCGCCGGACAGGCCAAGCCGCGAGGCCAGCGCTTCGACGGCGATGCGTGTCGAAACCTGACCGAAAGGATTGATCTCGATCGGCAGCGGGAAGGCGCCGAGCGTATCGACGATCTTGGTTTCATCGGCAATGACGATCATCCGGTTCGAAGCCGCAGCGACGATCTTTTCGCGGAGCAAGGCACCGCCGCCGCCCTTGATCAGCCGCAGCTGCGGATCAATCTCGTCTGCACCATCAATGGTCAGATCCAGTTGCGGCAACTCATCGAGCGATCGCAGTTGCACACCGAGCTCAAGGCAAAGGCGTGCCGTGCGCTCCGAGGTTGGCACACCCTCGACCTTCAATCCGCCCGCGACCCGTTCGGCCAGCAGACGGACGAACTCTTCAGCCGTTGAACCGGTGCCGATGCCAAGCCGCATGCCGTCTTCGACATGGGTCAGTGCCTCGGCTGCAGCCTTGATCTTCATTTCCCGCGCGTCCATGCGCCGAAAGCTCCCGTCTGTTGCGTTGAAAGCTGTTTACACGGCTCGTTCCACAAACGAAAGCCCCGCAACGGGGCCTGCATTTGCCTTTTGCGGGGATTTCCCCTAACGCCGGAGGCCAGACTGATCAGCCCGGGAGCGTGACCTTGACCAGCCCAGCCACGACCATTGTCTTCGACCTCGACGGAACACTGGTGGATACGGCACCCGACCTCGTCGCCAGCCTCAATCATACCATCGCGATCAAAGGCCTTCCCCCGGTCAGTTATGAGGATCTGACGCATCTGGTCGGTCAGGGCGCCCGCGTCATGATCGCCCGCGCCTTTGCACTCAGAGGCGCATCGCTGGCGGAAGACGAACTCCCTGCCCTGCTCGAGCGCTTCATCGATCACTATGCCGCCGGCATGCCGGGACAGAGCCGTCCTTATCCGGGTTTGACCGAAGCACTGGAACGCCTGAGGGACGCCGGGCATCTGCTTGCAGTCTGCACCAACAAGATGGAAGGCCTTGCCCGTCCCTTGATCGAAAAGCTCGGCCTCACCGGCTATTTTACCGCAATCACCGGCGGTGACACGTTTGCCGTGCGTAAGCCGGATGCCGCCCACCTGACCGGCACTGTCGAAATGGCCGGCGGGGTGGCGCACAAGGCGCTGATGATCGGTGACAGCATCAACGACATCCTAGCCGCCCGCAATGCCGGTATTCCATCGATCGCCGTGCCCTTCGGCTACTCGGACGTGGCCATCGACACACTCGGCGCCTCCGAAGTCATCGGCCATTTCGACGAACTGACGCTGGAGCTTGTCGAGCGTCTTACCGCCAAAGCCTGACCGGAAACCAAAACGGCGGGCCTTAGCCCACCGCCTGTTGATAGATCTTGCCATTGCGCCGTCAGGCGCGCGGAGCCCGCGCATCCGTGGTCGCCTTAAACGCCTTACCGGTATAGTCGTCGCGTCCATAGACATCGTCAAAATACTCGATCACGCCGTCCTTGTTCGGCCAAGCCGTGAAATACGAGACATAGACCGGGATCTTCTGCGGCACCTGCACTGCGCGGTTCTGCCCCGACGAGATTTGCTTGCCGATCTCCTCCACGGTCGTTCCCATGACCGCAGCCGCCATGACGCGTGGCTGGGCCAGACGCACGCAGCCATGGCTGAGGGCGCGCATGTCGCGATTGAAGAAGCTCTTCGACGGCGTGTCATGCATGTAGATCGCGTGATCATTGGGGAACAGGATCTTCAATTCGCCGAGCGCATTGTCGCCACCCGGCGGCTGGCGCACGTCGACCGAATGGGTGGTGTTCCAGTCGATCTGGCTGGACGCGACCTTGCGGCCACCATAGGAGACCTCGTAGCCGAGGCGATCCAGATAGGACGGATCTGCGCGAAGCTTGGGCAGCATCTCGTTGACGATGATCGACTGCGGCACGCCCCAATAGGGATTGAACTCGACCGTCTCGATCTGGTCCTGGAAGAAATACGTCTGGTTCGACTTTGAGCCGACAACCACCCGCATCGACAGCTGTTCCTTGCCGTCATTGATGTAGTAAGCCTGGAATGCCGGCTGGTTGATGAAAACATAGCGCTGGCCGAGATCGGACGGCAGCCAGCGAACAGCCTCCATGGCCACCTGAAGCTTTGCGATCTTCTCGGCATTGCTATGGCCCGTCATGGCGCGGATTGTTGCCGGACCGACGACGCCATCAGCCTTCAGGCCCTTTTCCTTCTGGAACGTCTCGACCAACGACACCAGCTCCGGCGTATAGTCGGGCGTGCCGGTGTAGGAGGCCAGCGTCGCGGCATGCTGAGTCAGCACCGCCTCCGACGCCACCTGCTTGACCGCGCCGACGATGCGCGAGAGTTCCGGATTGCTCTGGCCGGGCTTGAGCAGCGTACCCGGCGCGATGGTGATCGGCTCGACGGACGCCTGTGCGTCTTCCGCACGAAGCCGGGCAAGCTCGTCGCGCAGAGCGACAAACTGTGGGCTCTTCGGATCGCGGTTGCGAAGATAGGCGCCAACGTCAGGGCTCTTGCGTAGCATATCCAGCACGGGTGCCAGGTTCACACCCTTGCGTTTGAAATCGTGATAGCCGGAGATCTTGTTCGGATCGATACGCCCGCGAACCGTGTCCTGCACATAGGTCAGCACCTTCGCGGAGAGCGCAATTTCGAAACCCATCAGTTCGCGCTGGCGCTGGTCCGGGTCGGCAACGGTATCCGAAGGAACTGCGACGGCATAATCTTCCGGCGACAGACCGGCGGCACCGGCATCGGCGAGTGCGGCAATCATCTGCCGGCCGCGATCGGTGAGACCATTCGCATCCACCCAGATCAGAGGCTTGGTCCGATCGGCATAATAAGCCTCGACTGTCTTGGCGACGTCTTCGGTCGCCCGAACATTGACCTCGGAGAGGAACCGGCGCGGATCCTGCATGTCGCTTGCAGCGGCCGCTTCGGTGCCTGCTGCGGCCACAGGCGCAATGCGGATCGCCCGCTGCGCCTCAGGCTTGTAGGTATAGTAGCGTGGTCCTGTGACCTTCGGCAGCGGCTCAGGATCGCCCATTTCAAGACCGCCGAGCGCCTGCTGCTCCAGCAGATTGGGCTTTGCCTGCTCGCGCGTGCTGCGGCCGGGGCCACCCCGCAGGAGATCGAGAAGTGTCGTGGCTGAGGCCTCTCCCGGCATTGCGCCGAGGGCAGTCGTTGCTGCCAAAAATGCCGTCACTACAAATGTGGAGGTTCTCGTCATTCTCGCTCTCATTTCACGCCGAGCCCCTTGGACTCGCGGCTTGCTGGCCATGTGCGCGGTTCACTAGCCCATCAGCCTTTACTTGGGAAGTTCGGCGCCGAAACCGTGAACGGATCGCCGGACGAAATTTGGCGCGACCGCAACGTCGCAACGACGGGGTTCGCCGGCAAACTAAATGGAAACATTCGTTAATTTTTCATTGACGTTAATGGATGGTGTCCCGCCGTCTTCAGAGAAGCCCGGTTACCGGCGGGACAAATTGTCGTGACACGTGCCAGAATTGACACAAGCCGCTGGCTGAAAGCCCCTCTTGGTATTTATCCGACGACCAAAATAGTTGACAATTCGACGCAACTTATTGCCATCCGTTTGCAACAACAGCGGCACCACCTACATTGCTCTCTGGGCAGCCCCCCTGAGCCACGCGAAAAGGCAGATCCCTATGACGAAAAGAACCGAAACAGACACCTTTGGACCGATTGAGGTCGAGGCTGACCGCTACTGGGGCGCCCAGGCGCAGCGTTCTCTGGGCAATTTCAAGATTGGCTGGGAAAAGCAGCCTCTGCCCGTCGTCCGCGCACTCGGCATCGTCAAGCAGGCAGCCGCGCGGGCAAACCTCGCGCTCGGCAAACTCGACCCGAAACTGGCAGACGCGATCATTGCGGCCGCCCAGGAAGTAATCGACGGCAAGCTCGACGCCCATTTCCCGCTCGTGGTGTGGCAGACCGGCTCCGGCACCCAGTCGAACATGAACGCCAATGAGGTGATCTCCAACCGTGCCATCGAAATGCTCGGCGGGACCATGGGATCCAAGAAGCCCGTTCATCCAAACGACCACGTCAATATGAGCCAGTCGTCGAACGACACCTACCCTACGGCCATGCACATCGCGGCAGCCGAGCATGTGGTGCATCACCTGCTCCCTTCGCTCAAACACCTCCATTACGCCCTGGATGCCAAGGCGAAAGCCTTCAACCACATCATCAAGATCGGCCGCACCCACACGCAGGATGCAACGCCGCTCACGCTCGGCCAGGAATTCTCCGGCTATGCCGCCCAGGTCGCCTCCTCGATCAAGCGCGTCGAACTCACCCTGCCGGGCCTTTACGAACTCGCCCAAGGCGGCACGGCCGTCGGCACCGGCCTCAACGCCCCGATCGGCTTTGCCGAGAAGGTGGCGGAAGAGATCGCTGCGATCACCGGCCTGCCCTTCGTCACAGCCCCGAACAAGTTCGAGGCTCTAGCCGCCCATGACGCCATGGTCTTCTCCCATGGTGCGATCAACGCGGCGGCCGCTGCCCTCTTCAAGATCGCAAACGACATCCGCTTTCTCGGCTCCGGCCCGCGCGCGGGTCTGGGCGAACTGCAATTGCCGGAAAATGAACCAGGCTCCTCGATCATGCCGGGGAAGGTGAACCCCACCCAGTCGGAAGCGCTGACCCAGGTCTGCGCCCACATCTTCGGCAATCAGGCGGCAATCACCTTTGCCGGAAGTCAGGGGCATTTCGAACTCAACGTCTACAATCCCATGATGGCCTATAATTTTCTGCAGTCGGTCCAGCTGCTCGGTGACGCGGCCGTATCCTTCACCGACAATTGCGTGGTCGGCATCGAGGCGCGCGAGGACAACATCCGAAAGGGCGTGGAAAACTCTCTTATGCTGGTGACGGCGCTCAACGGCAAGCTTGGCTATGACGCCTGCGCCAAGATCGCCAAGACCGCCCACAAGAACGGCACGACGCTCCGTGAGGAAGCAGTCGGCGGCGGATATCTCACCAATGAGGAATTCGATCAGTATGTTCGTCCCGAATTGATGATCGGTCCGCACTGAAGCAATCGCAGGCGACAGTGACAACCGCTGTCGCCTGCGTCTACGGCAGAGCTTGCAAAACCTCGAGGCCGGTGCGCCGCGTGTCGCGGGCGCGAAAGAGTGCCATATCGGCCTTGTGGATGAGGTCGGCCATGGTCTCCTGGTCGTGGCGCATAGCCAGGCCGAAGGTGGCGCAGAGACTGCCGCGCGCGACCGGACCAACCTCGAGATCGGCTACCGCCCGCCGCAAGTCCTCGCAACAACGAAGCACCGCGCTCGGCTTGTCGCCGGCAAACAGCAGGACGAATGTCGTGCCGGACATACGTGCCGCGACCGGGCGCGGCGCGAAATATTGTCGGACGAGGTCACCCACGGCCACCAACGCGCGGTCGGTCACCTCGCGATCGTGTAGGGCCTGCACGGCATCCACCCCCTCCAGTTCGAACACGGCAACCGTCACGTCTGATCCGCCGTTTCCTTGCCGCTCGACCTGCACACTGTAGACGGCGCTACCGTTCAATAGCCCCGTCAGCGGATCAAGCGCCGGCTGCCCTTCGGCCCGCTCGGCGAGGGCAGCGATCTCTCCGACCATGCCGCAGACAGCACGCGTAACGACGGCGATCTCGTCCTCACCATGCTTGTCGAGGCGGTCTTCGGCAAAACTGCCACCTGTGCGATAGCGCGTGATTGCAGCCGCCAGATACCGGAGTGGCCGCGTCAGCCACCACATTGTGGCAAGACACGCGACGGTACCGATGAGGGTGGCACCAAGAACGACCAGCGCGACCCGGAAGCCATCCGATTGAGATGTCGTTCCCAAAAAGAGCAGGAGAGCGATGAGCGGCAGATGAATGCACACGAAACTCACCAGAAAGATCTTGATCACGATCGAACGTCGCCAGCTGTCCTTGTTAGCGCTGTCGAAAGCCATCCCTGCTCTCCTCCGAATCTGCAGCCCGACGACACATGCATGACGGACGCCGTATCCTCAAGACATTGGTGAAATAACAACGCCCGACCTGCGGCTTTCGACGCATTGAAATCTTAAGTCCTTCCCCGTAAACCACCGGAATTTCCAGCTGATGCCGCGAAAGGCCCCGTGATGGCAGACGATCTGTTCCCAATTGGCGAAGACCTGACCCCCTACCGCAAGATCACCTCGGACTATGTGTCCGTCGAAACATTCAAGGGTCAGGAAATCTTGACCGTCGAGCCTGAGGGGCTGCGCCTGTTGGCCGAGACGGCTCTGTCGGACATCAACCATCTCCTGCGTCCCGGCCACCTGAAGCAGCTCGCCTCTATTCTCCAAGATCCCGAAGCGACCGACAACGACCGCTTCGTCGCCTTCGACCTTCTGAAGAACGCCAATATCGCCGCCGGCGGTATCCTGCCGATGTGCCAGGACACCGGCACCGCCATCGTCATGGGCAAGAAGGGCCGCCGCGTCTGGACCGATGGTCACGACTACGAGGCTTTGGCGGCCGGCGTGCGCGATGCCTATGAGCGCCGCAATCTGCGTTATTCCCAACTCGCGCCGATCAAGATGTTCGAGGAGAAGAACACCAAGACGAACCTGCCGGCCCAGATCGACCTCTATGAAGAGGGCGAGGACGCCTACAAGTTCCTGTTCATGGCCAAGGGGGGCGGCTCGGCCAACAAGACATTCCTTTACCAGGGCACGCCTTCGCTTCTCACCCATGACCGCATGATCGACTTTCTCAAGGAGAAGATACTGACGCTGGGTACGGCAGCCTGTCCCCCCTACCATCTGGCGATCGTCATCGGCGGCCTATCCGCCGAAATGACGCTGAAGACAGTCAAGCTCGCCTCGGCCCGTTACCTCGATGGTCTGCCGACGGAGGGATCGGAAAGCGGACACGCCTTCCGTGACATCGAGATGGAGAAGGAAATCCACAAGCTCACCCAGTCCCTGGGTGTCGGGGCGCAGTTCGGTGGCAAGTATTTCTGCCATGACGTCCGCGTCATCCGCCTGCCCCGCCACGGCGCCTCACTCCCGATCGGGCTCGGTGTCAGCTGTTCCGCCGACCGTCAGGCGGTCGGTAAAATCACCCGAGACGGCATCTATATCGAGCAACTCGAAACCGATCCGTCGAAATATATGCCCGAGATCGACGAAACCGCGCTGTCCTCCTCGGTGGTCAAGATCGACCTCAATCAGCCGATGTCGGCGATCCTGGCCGAGCTCACCAAACACCCGGTCAAGACCCGCCTGTCACTGACAGGGACGATCATCGTTGCCCGCGATCTTGCCCATTCCAGGATCCGCGAGCGGCTGGAGAAGGGCGAAGGCATGCCCGACTACATGAAGAACCACCCGGTTTACTACGCCGGCCCGGCCAAGACGCCGACAGGTTACGCCTCCGGTTCCTTCGGGCCGACCACAGCCGGGCGCATGGATAGCTATGTCGATCAGTTCCAGTCCTTCGGCGGCTCGATGGTCATGCTCGCCAAGGGCAACCGCTCCCGCGCGGTGCGCGAAGCCTGCAAGAGCCATGGAGGCTTCTACCTCGGCTCAATTGGCGGCCCGGCCGCCCGTCTCGCCCAGGATTGTATCCGCAAGGTCGAGGTACTGGAATATCCGGAGCTCGGCATGGAGGCCGTGTGGAAGATCGAGGTCGAGGATTTCCCAGCCTTCATCGTCACCGACGACAAAGGCAACGATTTCTTCCAGGAGTTCAACCTCGGCTGATTTTTCTCCGATTACTTGCTTGCCGCGACGTCAGGCCACGGGTGTCGCGGCAGCAAAAGAATATCAAAAACAAAACCTTAAGCCGATAGGTCGATATTGACACGAATTTCTGCCAATTACTTGTCGTAACGGCAGCATTAAAGCTTTCAAAATTATTTGGCTCTAACATCTTATTGAGCTGTAAAAGCCCCCAGAGGATAAATGGAGTTGGCCGAATGACCACGGCAGCGCCGTCCAAGACGCAAGCACCCGACGTTGCGGCACAGATCACCTTTGCCATGCGTTCGATGGGTGTTGCGCCCATTCCGCGCAACTACGAACTGTTTTATGAGGCTTTCATCGGCTCAAACCCGACACTGTCTCGCGAACTGGCAGCATTAGGAAGCCGTGCGAGCCAGGACGAACTCGACGCCATTGGTCAGCAATATTTCGGCAATCATCAGTCGCGCGCCATCGAAGCCGTCCACGGGAAGCTGCTCAGCGAACTTGATGGGTTGCTGCGCGTGTTGCGCCAGGAGCAGACATCTCTCGAAAGCTACAACAAGTTGCTCGGCGAGACCTACAGCCGTATCAATTCGAAAAGCAGCAACAGCGCCGACATCCTCCGCAGCGCGATCAACATCCTGACGGAAGCGACCGGCAGCACCATGGCGCACGGTGAAGAGACCGTCGTTCAGATGGCGCAGCGTTCGCAGGAAATGGACGAGGTCCGCCGTGAACTCGACGAATACAAACGCATCGCCAACACGGATTCGCTGACGCGGATCGCCAACCGCCGTGCCTTCGACGAGAAACTGGCATCGGTTTATGCCGGTGGATCACGCCCACTGGCCGCTCTGGTCCTTGCCGACATCGACAACTTCAAGAAGGTCAACGACGTCTACGGACATCCGGTGGGAGACAAGATCCTGGCGACGGTTGCGACAGTTCTGCGCAACAATGTACGTCGGGACTGTTTCGTCGCCCGCACCGGTGGCGAGGAATTCGCCATCATCGTTGAAGGCAATACTAGCGAGGAAGTTCTACAAGTCTGCGAGCGCGTGCGGACCGCTCTCGAGACGACGCCTTTTAAGAATTCGAAGACCGGGGTGAACTACGGCCCTGTGACAATCTCGCTCGGCTTCAGCATGGCGACCGAATCCGAAGACGCCGGGGAACTTTACGCGAAGGCCGACATAGCCCTCTACTGCGCCAAGAACGCGGGACGCAATCGTTCACGCGCCTATGAAGACGGCATGAAGAAGGACTTCACCAAGAGCTGGCTGATCTACAAGCGCTGATCAACGCCTGCGGCATCACCACATTGTCTTGGCGGCGCGTTCTGGCCATTCGCGGTCATAGGTTTCCTGGTCGAAACCGGCTTTTGCTTCCTTCAGCATTTCGCCCGGCGTCGGCAGATCGCCAGCGGCAACGCGGCGATCTGGATTCCAAAGGTCTGCGCGCATCACCGCGCGAGCGCACTGGAAATACACCTCGTCTATCGTCACGACGGCCACACTGCGCGGATGCCTGCCATCCATCTCGAAGCTCTCGAGCAAGGCTGGATCGACAGAGACCACCGCCTGCCCGTTGACGCGCATCACCGAATTGGACCCGGGGATCAGAAACATCAGCGCAACGCGCGGGTCACGCACGATGTTGAGCAGCGAGTCGATACGGTTATTGCCGCGCCAGTCGGGTAGCGCGAGCGTCCGGTCGTTCTCGATCCGCACGACGGCCTGTGCGTCTCCGCGCGGCGAACAGTCCAGCCCCTCCGGGCCGACCGTCGCCAGCGCGACGAAGGGCGAAGACTCGATCATCAGCCGATAGGCTGGGGTCAGGCCAGGCACGACCTTCGCTACCGAGGCTTCGGAAACATCGCCATAGATCGCCTGGAGCTCTTCCGGATTTTTGATGATCGTCACGCTCTATCTCCCCGCCACACCGTCAGCCAGACTCGCGATAGAGATGCCTTATGACAACTTCAAGACACGACGCGCTGACGATCCGTTTGTGGCAAATGCTCGGCCAGAAGAAACTCCGCAACCGCCTGGATCACCTCGGGCGCACTCACGATCCGGCGGTGGCCGTGGCCATTCGCCCAGATATGCCGTATCTGCGGCGAGACACCGATATAGCGCTGCGCATGACCGACATTCACCTCCTTGTCATCCTCGGCATGGACGACAAGCATGGGGCGCCCCAGCCTGCGCGCAACGGCGACGCCATCCAGTTCCTCGATGCGCCGGCCTGACAATTCGTGCACGCGCCCCCTCATGGCATCAAGGCTTGCCCGCCCAAGACCGACGGCGCCGGCAAAACCACTAAAGACCTCGCTGATGCTCGACGGCGCGCCGATCAAGGCGATGCGCGGTGTTTTCAGTTTCGGCACGTCGCAGAAGATGCCGCCCGCCGCCATCATCACCGAAGCCCCGCCGAAGGAATGTCCGACGACCCCGTCGAAATGGCCGAAATGGCGCTCGGCCGCCACGATCGCCTCGGCCGCGAGCCTGAGATCGAGCCGTCGACCACTCGATGCACCGTGCCCGGGCAGATCGAGCAGCACGACCTCGGCACCTGCGCGCAGCAGACCGACTGCCATCTCCGACAGATACTCCGCCCGCGACCCCCAGCCGTGTACGACGAGGATACGGGGCGCTCCCGTGACGCTGCTCGGCTGGCCGGACGTCAGGTGGTGGGCCGCCGCCATTCCTCGCGACAAAGCGAGACGGACCGTCTTTGCATCCCGCAGTCTCTCGGATCCTAGACGAAAGACGGCAAGGGCTTTAGCTCCCTTCGGCTTGCGCGACGGCGTACGGCAGAACAGCTCGAAGGCCAACCGTCCCGAGATCCGGGGCGACAGCCTCTCCAACTGTGCGAAAGCCAGGCGGGTGACCTTGAGACCAAAGGATGTCATAGTCGGGTTTCCACAGATATGTTCAATGCTGAACAATAAAGTACAAGAATGAACAAAAAACAAGCCTTCCCCTGGGACCATCCGCGTTTTCGCAGCTGGATCGCCGTGGGCCGCGCCTGCCAACTCATGCAGCAGGCCCTCACCCGGGCGCTAGGGCCTCTCGATATCAAGCCACCGCATCTCGACATTCTCGTCAACCTGTATCGCTTCGAGGGCATCTCACAGCAGGAACTGGCCCGAAAGCTCCTGGTCGGTCGCTCCAATATGAGCATGTTGCTGCCGCAAATGGAAAAGCGCGGGCTGCTGGAACGCCGCCCCGACGATCGGGACAAGCGCATCCTTCGCCTTTTTCTGACCGCAGACGGAAGGTCGGTGAGCGAGAAGGCGATGGTTATTCAGACGGGCCTGATCGAAGACATGCTCTCGGCGACGCCGCTGGAAGACTGCACGCGCATGGCAGAGACGATGGAAACGCTCATTCAACGGATGATGGCTGCCGACCAGGCTACCGAATCCGCTTTCGCAATAACGCTCAGCGAGGATCGCGACTGAGGCCCTTTTCAGCGAGCGAGCGTTCGTAATCGGCAAATTTCTCTGCCCCGCGCTCACCCAGCTCCCGCATATAGGTCCAGGTAAAGATGCCGGTGTCATGCCCGTCATCGAAACCGATCCGCACCGCGTAGTTGCCGGTGGGTGTCATTGCACGAATTGCAACATCGCGTTTGCCGGGCACGGTTACCGCCTGGCCCGGACCATGGCCCTGCACTTCCGCCGAGGGTGACAGAACCCTGAGCATTTCCGCCGGAAGGGTGACGACGACCCCATCGTTGAAGGTGACGGTCAGCGTCCGGCGATCTTTGGACACCTTAAGTTCGCTCGGCCAGAAATCCGACATGTATGCACTCTTCTCTTCGCCAGATGGAGCGTGAGAGTTAAGGCGAAGACATTGCCCGTGCAAGCCAATTCCGCCTTCCGCCCGCAAGCTCGCTTGACGCCGGTTGCCGGCGGTCCCACATTAAGCGCACAACACGGGAGCGATCACTTGCAGCAGATTTCAGGCGCGTTGACGGCGACACCCCTTGGCGATCCGGGCGCGCCCATGATCGATCCGTTCGGTCGCGCAGTCACCTATCTCCGCGTCTCCGTGACCGACCGTTGTGATTTCCGCTGCACCTATTGCATGGCGGAAGACATGACCTTCCTGCCCAAGAAGGACTTGCTGACGCTGGAAGAACTCGACCGGCTCTGTTCGGCCTTCATCGCCAAGGGTGTGCGCAAGCTGCGTCTCACGGGCGGCGAGCCTCTGGTGCGCAAGAACATCATGCATCTGATCCGCGGCCTCTCGCGCCACCTGGGCAGCGGCCTCGACGAACTGACGCTGACCACCAACGGCTCGCAACTCGCCCGTTTCGCCGGTGAGCTCGCAGATGCCGGCGTCCGCCGCATCAATGTCTCGCTCGACACGCTGAATGCGGCCAAGTTCAAGGCGATCACCCGCTGGGGCGACTTGGACCGGGTGATGGAGGGTATCTGCGCGGCGCAGAAGGCCGGCATTGCGATCAAGCTGAACGCGGTCGCTCTCAAGGAGTTCAACGAACATGAAATTCCGTCTCTGATGGAATTCGCCCATGCCGAGGGCATGGAACTGACCCTCATCGAGACAATGCCCATGGGCGAGATCGGCGAGGACCGCACCGACCAGTATTTGCCCCTCTCGCTCGTTCGTCAGCGGCTAGAGGAGCGCTACACGCTGACCGACATTCCGTTCCGCACCGGCGGTCCGGCCCGGTATGTCGAGGTGAAGGAAACGGGTGGGCGGCTCGGCTTCATCACCCCCCTCACCCACAATTTCTGCGAAAGCTGCAACCGGGTGCGGCTCACCTGCACCGGCACACTCTATATGTGTCTTGGTCAAGACGATGCCGCCGACCTCCGCACGGCGCTTCGCGCCTCAAACGACGACGCCTTCCTCTCCTCGGCTATCGACGAGGCGATCGGCCGCAAGCCCAAGGGTCACGACTTCATCATCGACCGCACGCACAAGAAGCCTGCCGTTGGCCGACACATGAGCGTCACCGGCGGCTGAGAGCCGCCGGCAAGATTGATCTGAAAGCTTCAGGCCGAGCGACGAAAATCTCGCTGCTCGGAAGCCGTGATCTCGGTGCGGAAATGGCCAATCTTGCGCATCAGGACGTCGACCCGCTGCCGCAATCCATGGATCTCGGCATTATTCTCCTCGACCATGGCCGCATTCTGCTGCGTGATCAGTTCGACGTCGCGCACAGCACTCGTGACTTCGCTGATGCCGGTCGACTGCTCGCGGGTCGCTGCCGAGATTGTCTCGACGAGGTTCTGGACCTCTTCGACCTGATCGATAATCGACTGCAAGGCAACGCCCGTGTGTTCGACGAGCTCCACACCGGAACGGACCTGTCCGCCAGATGCAGTGATGAGGGCCTTTATCTCCTTGGCGGCATTAGCTGAGCGCTGGGCGAGTTCACGCACTTCCTGCGCGACCACGGCAAAGCCACGCCCCGCCTCGCCGGCACGCGCGGCCTCGACCCCTGCATTGAGCGCAAGCAGATTGGTCTGGAAGGCGATCTCATCGATGACGCCGATGATCGTCGAGATCTTCTCCGAAGATCGGCTGATCTCGGACATGGCATCCACCGCCTTGCGCACCACGACGCCCGACTGGCGTGCATGGTCTCGCGCCGCCTGAACGGACTGCGCCGTGCGCCCTGCCCCCTCCGCCGTCGAACGCACCACATCGCTCAAATGCGAGAGTGCCCGCACGCTTTCCTCCAGTGCCGCCGCCTGCTGTTCGGTGCGGCGCGCAAGATCGTCAGCGGAAACGGCAAGGTTCTCGGTGCCCGCATTGATGTCGGCGCTTGCCGCACGCACCTCTTCCAGCGTCGCTCGCAGCGTTTCGACGGCTTGGTTGTAGGTCGACGCCATGGCGACGAAATCGGCCGGCAGGTCGTTGCGCATGGTGACATTGAGTTGCCCGGTGGCCAGCGCTTCGAGGACGGATGACAAGGCTTCCAGCGCAGCGCGCTGATCGGCCTCGACCCGCGCCCGCTCTTGCGAGCGATGCGCACTTTCCTGTTCGGACTGCGCCCGGGCTGCGGCTGCCTCTTCCTCAAGCCGCTTGTTCTCCAGGGCTGCATCACGAAAAACCGTGACAGAGCGCACCATGTCGCCAATCTCATCGCCGCGATTGCGGCCCTCGATCGGGACGGAGAGATCACCACTGGCAAGGCGCGACATCACCCCTGTAATCCGCTTCAGCGGCGCGCGCAGCGTCTCGATCAGCATCAGGCCGCCGATGATGGCGAGCAGCGTGCCGACCACCATGGTGATGACAGAAATCGACGCGGAGCGTTCGCTGTCCTCACGGCCAACTTCCTGGGCGTGGCTGACGAAATTGCGTAGCGCTTCCATCGCGTCGGAGACATGGCCATTGGCCGAGAGCCGGCGTGCCTGCCAGTCTCGACCGGCATCAAGCCTTTCCTGCGAGGCCGAGACGAGCGAGGCGAGCGACGGCTCGATCTTATTGGCGAAATCCCGCAGAGCACTGTTCTTCGAACCGAGCTCCGAGATCCGGGCGCCGATCCCCTTGAGTGTTTCGACCTTGCCGACGACCGCTTCGCGACTGGCATCGTCAAGCGTGCCCAGCATCTGCTGAACCTTGAGTTCCATCGTCGCGATCTCCATGACCGCGTTATCGACGAGACCCATCAATTCCTTCTGCTCGGCCATCAGTTTGTCGAGGTTGACGAAGCGGTCGGCAGCCACGTCGGAATTCTTCGCGCCCTGCAGCGTGATCTTCTGTTCGATCACCACCAACTCAGCCAGAACGCGGCCGATCTCCTGCGCTTTCGCCTCGTCGGTCGCTTCACCCTTCAATGCAGCCTCGATCTTGGTCATGGCTGCTGAAATTTCATCGACCAGAGCCTTGCCCTTGGTCGAGACAATCGCCTCCGCCTTCTTGATGTCCTTTTGCAGTGGCGCGATATACAGTTTTGTCTCGGAGAGCTGTTCCTCCGGTGTAAACGCCATCTGCACGCCGACACGAAGCTTGCCGAGCCGGTCCAGCAGGCTCTTGAAGGCCGACGCGTCAAATAGAAGCTCCTTGGCGAAGCGCTCCTTACCCGACAGATCCGTGCGCACGAAATCGACCTGCTTCAGGATCGTCTGCCCCTCATCCTTCAATGAGGCGACCACATCGGTCAGCCCGGCATCCAGCGTGTCGCGCCGAACCTTGTTTTCCCAAAGAGCCGCCGTCTCATCACGCATCAGCGCGGAAAGATTGCGAAGCGCGCCGAGATCGGCTGTCGCCGCCTGCTTGGCCAGCACGCCATCAAGAACGCCCAGACCTTTTTCCTGCGCATCGATCGCCTTCAGGAGAGCCTCCCTGCTCGCCTCCGTCGGATCGAGGCTGAATTCCTGCAGGCCCTTCTGCAACTGTTCCAGATCACTGATATTGCCGATCGTGGCACGGGTAACGGTCATATGGCCGTTCAGCATGGTCGCCGTGCGATAGCCGAGAAGGCCGACACCGGCCATGAGAAAAACAAGAGGAATAACGAAAAGCAATACTTTGGTGACGATCCTGCGGCTCTGCAGGAGGCGATCGATAAAACTCATGGAACCCTCGGGAGGTTCGACGGTCCTGCGCCACCATCGGCGCAGCGTCGAGCGGGCGGCACCACCTCATGCGGAGCCATGGCAAGCTTCGCCGGTGGAACATTGAACAACGGTTAACGGGGAATCGGGTTTTTGGCATTCCACGGTCTGGCCGGACAAGATTGTGGAGAAATGCGGTTTCTCCGCCCGGCCCCATGGTCTACAACCGCTCCGCAAGCATGGGAATCCCTGAAATGGCCTTATCCGAGAATACCCGAGGCGCGCTGTTGATGGCTGCCTCAATGGCAGGTTTCACCTTCAACGACGCGCTTACCAAATCCGTCACCGGGGATCTGACGGTCGCCCAGATCATGTTCGTGCGCGGTGCCATCACCACGATCCTCGTCTATGCGGTGGCCCGGCGGCTGGGTGCGCTTGATCATATCCGCAACATCCTGCAGCCGCTGATCCTCTGTCGGATCGCCTTTGAAACCCTTGCGGCGGTCGCATTCCTGTCAGCGCTCGGACAGGTGCCGCTCGCCAATGCGTCGGCCATCCTCCAGTCGCTGCCGCTCGCGGTCACCTTGGGCGCTGCTCTGATCTACCGCGAACCGGTAGGCTGGCGACGCTGGACGGCGATCGGTCTCGGTTTCCTCGGTGTCATGGTCATCATCAAGCCCGGCCCTGAGGGTTTCACGCTCGCCTCGCTGTATGTTGTGCTGAGCGTTATTACTGCGGCCGGACGCGATCTTGTCACCCGCAAGATCGATCCGCGGGTCTCCTCGCTCACGGTCACCCTGTTTACCGCCTCGTCGATCTCGCTCGCCGGTCTCCTGCTCGTCCCGGCCTTCGGCGGCTGGCAGCCGGTGTCGGTCAACACCTTCGCCCGGATTGCACTCGCGTCCGCCTTTCTCTTTGTCGGATATCAGTCCATCATCATGGCAATGCGCCTCGGCGAGATCTCTTTCATCGCACCATTCCGCTACACCAGCCTGCTCTGGGCCGTGGCTCTCGGCATGATCTTCTTCGGAGAGACACCTGACCTCTCGATGGGCGTCGGGGCGGCCATTGTCATCGGCTCCGGCCTCTATACCTTCTATCGGGAGAAACAGAGGAAGGCAGCGCTGGCCAGTGCCTCCGAACCGGGCTCGCCCGGCTGATCCCGCTCGATCATCGCCAGAAGGAGCGCCCGTGCCGCCGACCCGCTTTCTCGACCGGACCAGCCCGCCGCATATCGTCAGCCTCGTCGCAATTGCAGGACTGTCGGCGCTCACGATGAACATATTCCTGCCCTCTCTGCCGGCCATGGCGAAGGAGTTGGCGGTCGATTACGATCGCGTCCAGATCCTCGTTTCAGGCTACATCGCCATGACAGCGCTGGTGCAGTTGATCATCGGCCCCTTGTCGGACCGTTTCGGTCGGCGACCGGTCATGCTGGGCGCGCTGGTCATCCTGCTTGCAGCCTCGCTCATCTGTATGGTCGCCACCTCGATCGAGGTGCTCACGGTCGCTCGAATGGCGCAGACCGCGGTCGTTGCAGGCCTTGTCTTGTCCCGCGCCATCATTCGCGACATGGTGCCTGTCGAGGAGGCTGCCTCGATGATCGGCTATGTCACGATGGGCATGACGCTGGTTCCGATGGTCGGACCGACCGTCGGTGGCCTACTGAGCGACGCCTTCGGCTGGCGGGCGAGTTTCGCGGCGATCGCCATTGCCGGCCTGCTGGTCCTCGTTCTGGTGCGCAATGACTTGGGCGAAACCAACCGGCAGAAGAGCAGCAGCTTCACCGCCCAGTTCCGCGCCTGGCCCGGCCTTCTGACCTCAGGCCGCTTCTGGGCCTTCACTCTTGCCGCCACTTTCACGTCCGGAGCCTTCTTCGCTTTCCTTGGCGGCGCGCCCTTTGTCGGCGGCACATTGATGGGCATGAGCCCGAGCGTGCTGGGCCTGCAATTCATGTTTATCGCCTCCGGCTACATCGTCGGTAACTTCTTCTCCGGCCGCTATGCCCGCCGCGCCGGCATCGAAGCAATGATGCTGATCGGCGGCGGTGTCGCCCTAGCCGGCGCCGCACTTCCCGTCCTCCTCTTCTGGCAGGGGATCACCACCGCCCTCGCCTTCTTCGCCCCGCAGATCATCGTCGGCTTCGGGAACGGGCTGTCTCTGCCGAGCGCCAATGCCGGCATCGTTAGCGTGCGCCCGGAACTGGCAGGCTCCGCCTCCGGTCTCGGCGGCGCGATCACCATGGGCGGCGGCGCCTTCGTCTCCTGGCTTGCCTCCGCCATTCTCTCGACGCAGACCGGCGCCATGCCGCTTCTTCTCGTAATGCTCGCCTGCTGCGTTCTCGCACTGGTCGCCATCGGTGTCTTGTGGCTACAGCGACACCCGTCCGTTGGAGCAGCACGATGATGGCGAATGCTTTCCCCGGACTGATCCTCGGCGGAGGCCTCTCCCGGCGCATGGGAGAAGACAAGACCCAAGCCCTGCTCGGGGAGATTCCTCTACTCGAAATCGTCGCCAATCGTCTGCGCCCTCAGGTTTGGGCACTTGCCGTGAACCTGCCCATCGGCCACCCGCTCGCAGGGACATACAGGAACGTGCCTGACACCCTCGCCGAGCGCCCCGGCCCCCTCGCCGGCATCCTGGCCGGCATGCAGACCTTCGAGGATGAGGCGCAACACCTACTGACCGTTCCGGGTGACGCGCCGTTTTTGCCAGGCGACCTCGTGCAGCGCTTGGCAAACAAGCATTACGCGGACGAAATCGTCATCGCCACCTCGAACGGCCGCGAGCATCCGGTGGTCGGCCTCTGGCCGACGAGCCTGGCTCCAGACCTGCAAGCTTGGCTCGAAACGCCGGACAACCGGCGCGTCCGCGATTTCATCCACCGGCACCGTTTCCGCATGGTTGACTTCGCCATGCTCCCCAGGAGGGACGGCCGGGGCGAGATAGATCCCTTCTTCAACATCAACACACCCGCGGATCTAGCCTTCGCCCGCGAGGTTTTGGCGGGAGGCGGCGCATGACAGACAGGCCACGGATCTTCGGCATTGCTGGCTGGAAGAATTCCGGCAAGACGGGCCTCGCCGTCCGCCTGGTCGAGGAATTCACCCGGCGCGGTTTCCGCATCTCGACCATCAAGCATGCCCATCATGACTTCGACATCGACAAGGTCGGTGCCGACAGCTTTCGCCACCGCCAGGCAGGCGCCCACGAGGTGGCGATCGTCTCAGGCACACGTTTTGCCATCATGCATGAACTGCGAGGGGCGCCGGAACCGAGCTTCGAGGAAATCCTCAACCGGATCGCGCCATGCGATCTCGTCCTGATCGAAGGTTACAAGCGCGAGCCCGTCCCGAAGATAGAGGCAAGACGGCTGGAGGCGGCAAAGCGAGAACCGCTCAGCTTCTCCGACCCATGGATCAAGGCGATCGCCGCCGATCACCCTGTGCCGGGAGCGGATCTCCCGGTCTTCGATCTCGATGACACCATGGCCATCGCCGATTTCATCATCGCTCTCACCGGCTTGCCGCGGCGCGCTTAACACCTGCCGCAAACGAAGAAGGGCCGCCGGATCACACCGGCGGCCCCTTCTTTCATTGTATCAGACGGCTCGCATCAGTTCTTGGCGGACACTCCGTTCGGGCGCACCAGCGAGGTGACGCGGCGGATCGCAACGCGGCGATTCTGCTGCTCTGCAGCTTCCGTGCGGATCTTCAGGTAGCGCTCGCCATAACCCTGCACCGACATGTTTTCCGGCGGAATGCCGTAGACTTCGCTGAGCAACTGGGCGACCGTCGATGCGCGCTTGTCGGACAGGACAAGGTTTGCCTGGTCGGAACCCACGGCATCGGTGTGACCTTCGATCAGGAACACTTCGCCCGGATCCTTCTCCAGAAGCTTGCTCATGGCATCGGCAACCTTGCGCAGCGTCTTGGCCTGGGCAAGCGGCACTTCCGCCGACCCGGACGGGAAGGTGATCGTATCGAGGTCGATACGACGGACCTTGTCACGCAGACGGGCCGACGACTTAACCTCGTCGATCGAGTAGACACGCTCCACACGCTCGACAGGCGGCTGGCCGAGGAAGTCGTAATAGTCGCGGTCCGGTGCTCGAGAGGTGCTGATGATGTAGTCTTGGACCGGGACGGTCAGGCGCATCGGCGGCAGCGACAGCCCGACGTCGACGAAGACCTGCGGACGCTCGTTGTCGGCCTCGGGCGAGTACATCAGCACATATTCACGACCACGCGGCGAGATGCGCGAACGGATCACGATGTCGCCGTAGCGGTTGTAGACGGTCACGATCCGCGAGCCATCCTCACGGATAATCGTTTCGCGGGTCCGACCACGCGGTAGCTTCTCGTAATAGCTTTCCTGCGAGTCGTAGCGCAGGCGCTCGCGATCATCGCCACGCACGATGATCTGGTTGCCGACATTGATGACCGTCCGGTTGTCGACCTGTTCGATGACCTGGATCTGCGTCACCTGGTTTACGACATTGTTCTGGATCACCGTGTTATTGGTGGTGTTGTTGACCGTGTTATTCGTCGTGTTGTTGGTGATATTGGTCACGTTGGTGACATTGTTCACCACCGTCGTCGGCACGTCGAAGGTCGGCGCGGCGTCGAGGCGTGTGCCTTCCTCCGCGATGGTCGCTTTCACAGTTTCCGGCTCCACCTGCGTCACGTCGGCCTGAGCGTCCGCATCCGTCTGCGGCGGCGGCGCTACGTCTTCCTGGGCGCGCAGCTGGCTACGCTGTTCGCGGGCGGCATCGCCACCCGTATTGTCGGCGTCCTTGTCGCTGTCGAGAACGGCGGCTCCATTGTCGACAGGCAGGACCACGGTGTCGGTGCTCTGCGACGGATCTTCGGCGATCGTTTGCTTCTCTTCTTCGGTGCGATTGTCCGTGATCTGCTCGACCGGCTGGTTCTCCGGCGGCAGGACGGCAGGCACGACCACTTCTTCGGTCGGCGTCTGCTCGGACTGATCGGTCGCCTGCTCCGGCTGATCTGTTGTCTGATCGGGCTGTTCTGTACCGTCGGCCGGCGCCTGGGCATCCGTCTGGGTGTCCGTGCTACCATCGGCAGGCGTCTGAGCCTGATCCTCGGCCGGCTCTTCCGTGGACTGTCCTTCCGGGGCAGCCTGCTCCTGCGCGGGCTCCTCGGTATTCTGCTGGTCAGGCGACTGCTCTTCGGTCTGCTCAGCCGGCGGAACCGGGCATTCGGCTTCGCTGGTCGCCGTCGATCCGTCCGCGCAGGTTACGCTCTCTGCCGGGGTCTCCTCGGCGGGCTGCTCAGCCTGCTGCGGGGCTTCAGCGTCGGCATCCGCCTTGGCCTTGGCCTCGGCTTCAGCCTGCGCCTGGGCTTCGGCATCTGCCTGAGCTTGAGCCTCGGCCTGAGCCTTTGCATCCGCCTCGGCCTGAGCCTTTGCATCCGCCTCGGCTTGAGCCTGCGCTTCAGCTTCGGCCTGCTGACGCTGCGCCTCTTCTTCTGCCTGGCGCTGGGCTTCGGCTTCGGCTTCCGCCTGCTGTTGCTGAGCCTCGGCTTCAGCCTGTGCCTGAGCTTCTGCCTCGGCCTGTGCCTGAGCTTCGGCCTGCGCCTGCGCTTCCGCTTCTGCCTGCGCCTGCGCTTCTGCCTGCGCCTGGGCTTCTGCCTCGGCCTGCGCCTGGGCCTCGGCCTGAGCCTGTGCTTCCGCCTCGGCCTGCGCCTGAGCTTCTGCTTCAGCCTGACGCTGTTCTTCTTGCGCCTGTGCCTCGGCATCGCGGGCGTTGCAGGTTTCCTGATCGTCCGCCTCGGAGCCGTCGCTGCAGACAACGGCCTGTGCGAGCTCGATCAACCCTTGCTCAGCCTGACGTGATTGCGTCTGCGAATCCCCAAAGCGTGTGGCCGACGCGGCCACCGGCTCCGCCAGTACTGCCATGGACAGCACGGGTATCGCGACCGTGTTCAGCAATCTATTCTTGAACATCCCTGCGTTTCCTTCCTTCACGCCACCTGCAATCTTGGCGACTGCTTCAAGTGGCGCCGTTAATATCGACGTCGATTCCGCGAACCGAAACTGCGTGCAAGCTAGGTTCTGCAAAATTAACCTTGTCTGAACGAGTTGGAACCTTTTTTGCTCCATCCAGCAAGAGACGACTGACACTTCTCATGGTTCCATCCCGTATCCTTGCATTGCACCTAAATCTGGATGCGACACTCTTTGTTGTTGATTTCGGCATCGAAAGCAGACGAATATTGGGCCCAAGTGTGGCCCATCAGACCACACGATCCAGGATAGCCGCTTCAAAAAGACTAACGGCATCCGCCAACAGAGAGGGATCTCATGCGTATTCCGACACGTTTTCTGGCAGCCGCCTCAATCGCGGCGCTGTCGCTCTTCGCCGGTTCTGCCATGGCGCAGGAAAAGCTTATCATTGGGACGGAAGGCGCCTACCCGCCCTTCAATAATCTCGAAGCAGATGGCACGCTGGTTGGCTTCGACATCGACATCGCCAAGGCGCTTTGCGATGAGATGAAGGTCACCTGCGAATTCGTTACCCAGGATTGGGACGGCATCATCCCCGCCCTCCAGGCCAAGAAGTTTGACGCGATCATCGCCTCGATGTCGATCACGCCAGAGCGTCTCGAGAAGGTCGACTTCTCCAAGAAGTACTACAACACCCCGCCGGCCGTCGCCGTGCCGAAGGATTCGCCGATCACCGATGTTGCAGGCCTCAAGGGCAAGACCATCGGCGCCCAGTCTTCGACGACCCACGCGAACTATGCCGAAAAGCACATGCCCGATTCGGAGCTGAAGCTTTATCCGACGGCGGACGAGTACAAGCTTGACCTCGAAGGCGGTCGTGTTGACGCCGTCGTCGACGACATCGTCGTTCTTTCGGAATGGCTGAAGTCTGACGCCGGCACCTGCTGCAAGATCCTGACCCCGCTGCCGGTCGATAAGGAGATCAACGGCGAAGGCGCAGGCATTGCCGTGCGCAAGGGCGAAACGGCGCTGGCCGACAAGTTCTCGGCCGCCATCGAGGCGATCCGCGCCAGCGGCAAATATGCCGAAATCAACAAGAAGTATTTCGACTTCGACGTCTATGGGGACTAATTTCCCGGTTTTATGACAATCGCGATGGCGGAAGTTAAACGCTTCCGCCATCTTGCTTTACGGACCTGAAGAAAGAAGGCGGAAAAAACCGCCAAGGGGGAATGGCATGGGCGGACTGTCTTCCGCACTGGGCTCGCTTTGGGCCACTCTATCGTATTGGCTCGATCCGTTTTGCGGGCCGGTGGGTGTCTTCGCGATCTTTGGTGGCGATGGGTTGTTGTCCTGCGGCAATGTCGGTTGGGCCGATGAAATCGCGCTTGGCGTCAAAGTCACCATCGTCCTTGCCCTCATCACTCTGCCGGTTGGACTTTTCCTCGGCTTCCTGATCGCGCTCGCCATGCAGTCGGAGGAGCGGAGCCTTCGCACAGCCGCCGGCATCTACACGACGATCTTCCGAGGCCTTCCCGAACTGCTGACCCTCTTCATCGTCTATTTCGGCTTCCAGATGATGGTCCAGGCCGTGCTCTCGTGGTTCGGCAGCGAAGAGCGGGTGGAAATCAATGCCTTCTTCGCCGGCATGCTGGCGCTCTCGGTCGTCTTTTCCTCCTACTGCTCGGAAGTGCTTCTTTCCGCCTTCCGGGCCATTCCCAAGGGCCAGTACGAAGCCGGCAGCGCCGTCGGCCTGTCGCGTCGCCGCACGATGCGACTCGTGATCGTGCCACAGTTGGTGCGCATCGCCCTGCCCGGTCTGGGAAACCTCTGGATGAACCTCTTGAAGGATACGGCCCTCGTCTCGGTCATCGGCCTCACCGACATCCTGCGCCAGACGGGCGTCGCGGCCAAGGTGACGAAGGAAGCCTTTCTGTTTTACGCCATCGCCTGTGCGCTGTATCTGGTGCTTGCCACTCTCTCCTCCTTCGGGCTGAACGCTATCTCGAACTGGGCCAATCGCGCGGAGACAAGCCGATGAGCCATGCCCTGGACCTCATCCCCGCTCGCCCTGCACCGCCTCTGGTGACGCCGGCCATGACGCCTGCCCGCGCCCTCGGCTATGGCGTGCTCGGCCTATGGCTGCTGCTTGCCATCGGGCTCGCCTACATGATGGTGACAGGCTGGGACACCGACAAATTCGTCAAATACGGCCCGCGCTATCTAGAGGGCCTGGCAACCACCCTGGCGCTGGTTGCAAGTTCGATCGCCCTCGGCGCGGTACTATCAGTACCGATCGCCTATGCACGAATGTCGAAAAACATCGTGCTCAACACCATCGCCTATGCCTATGTCTACGTCTTCCGCGGCACACCGATGCTCGCCCAGATCTATCTGATCTATTACGGCCTCGGTTCCTTCCGGGCGGAGATCGAGGCCGTGGGTCTGTGGTGGTTTTTCCGCGAGGCCTGGTATTGCGCCATCCTCGCGATGACCATGAACACCGCCGCCTATCAGGCAGAGATCCTGCGCGGCGCGATCCAGAGTGTGCCGCGCGGTCAGACGGAAGGCGCCAAATCGCTTGGCCTGCCGCCATCGGTGACGTTCTGGAAGATCATTCTTCCCCAAGCACTGATCGTGGCGCTACGCCCTTATGGCAACGAGATCATCCTGATGATCAAGGGCTCGGCCGTGGTCGCGGTCGTGACCGTGCTCGACCTGATGGGACAGACACGCTACGCCTTCTCGCGCACCTTCGACTACCAGACCTATCTCTGGGCCGCGATCTTCTACCTCGCCATCGTCGAACTCCTGCGCAACACCTGGGCTGCGCTGGAGGCGCGCCTGACCCGTCATCTCAAGCGGTAGCTTCACCTCACTTGGCAGCACTTTCATTGGCAGGCTGCCAAGTGATTGAGAGGAAACCTCTTTCTCTATCGCGCGGGCATCTTTAGAGTTTCGTTTACTCTGTCATGTTTCCATCATGTCAGGGCCCGCGTTGGTCGCGGCCCCGGTCGGTCGCGGAAGCGCTGATACCGTCCGCGTCGATCCGTCTTCCAGAAGAACACGGGGAACGTACGCACATGAACACGGAAATGGAAATGATGCTGAAGGGCTATGGTCTGACCACCGCCCAGATCCTCTATCGCCTGCCCGACCACCCTTCCCTGCTGCAAACCTATATCTGGCAGCACTACGATCTGGCTCCTGACTTTCCCGAGATGCGCGGCTTCCTGCGCTTCTGGCAGGACAAGATCGAAGGGCCGCTGCACTCGGTGACGTATGTGCACAAGAAGATGATAGCCGCCAGCGAGTGGCGCGCGCTCAAAGGTGAGTTCATCCTTCACTGACTGCGCTCAGACATGCACTTCGCCATGGGCGAATTCACCGTCCTCAGGTTCAGGGTAAAAGACCGCAGCCACCAGGGCGACATAGAAGGCGAGAACGAGGCCAAGCACGACGGCCCCGTGGAGCGGCCCCAGATGTGCATTGACCACCACTTGCTGGAGGTTGCCGACGAACTCGACCGGCCGTTCTCCCGCCTGCAGTTTAGGGCTTGATATCTTCAGCCCCCAGGCGAGCAGCAGGATCAGGTACATCCAAATGTAATTCCGGCGGATGCGCCGGAACAGCGCCTCACGGTAGCTGATGAGAAACAGCGGTGCCCGCAGGCTGGCGGCAATGGCATCGGCCCAGTCCGCATTCAGTTCGGCCCTTGGGCAGAGCGCCTGAGCAAAATAATGCCGTTCCAGCTGCCTGACCCTCGCGCGATAGACATCGAAAAAGCGATAGCGCCGCGCCTCGATTAAAAGGAAGACCGAGATCAGCAGCATGGCGAAAAGCACCACACCGTGATGGGACGTCGGCGTCGAGAGCGACACGGACAACAGACCGGCCACCACTGTCATCGACCAGTTCGTCGTCCGGTCGATCCTGTCCCGCCAGCTCGTCATCCGCGCCATCTCGCCGCGATAATAGTGGATGATCATGTTGGCCTTTTCGGCCGAGGTGGAGGGCAATGCCGGAGCGCGCCGCGGCTGTTGTTGCGGCGTGATTTGCGCAAGGGTCTCGGTCTCGGATTGCAGTTGCGACATGACGTGGCTCCCTGTTCCTGAGAACGTCACAATCCGCGAGCTGTTCCGTTTCGATTGCCAAGCAAGCCCGGACCGGCTAGACGACCCGCAAACGGCCTCGAAAGGCCCCGGGACAGGAGCGCCTCATGGCCAAGATCGACGAAGAAGCATTGGCGGAAGCCTATAACCGAGCACTGGCCCTGGAAAAGGCGGGCGAGATCGATGCTGCCGTCAAAGCCTATGAGGAAGTGCTGGCGATCGATCCCGAGGACCACGGTGGCGCCTCCGTGCGCATCGCAGCCCTCGGCCGCGGTGAAGCTCCACCCAAGGCCCCGGACGCCTATGTGGAAACACTCTTCGACCAGCATGCCGAAGCCTTTGAGGACATCCTCGTCGAGCAACTCGGCTACACCGTACCGATGATGGTGCGCCAGCGCCTCCAGACCCTCGAACTCGGTCCGTTCCAGCGCCTGCTCGACCTTGGTTGCGGCACAGGTCTCACCGGCGGCGCGCTTCGCGACATGGTCGCCGACATGACCGGGATCGACATCTCGGAGAAGATGGTCGAGATCGCCCACGAGAAGGATCTGTACGAAACCCTCTATGTGGCAGAGATCGAAGATTTCCTTGAAGACAATGACGACGAACCTTTCGATCTTGTGACCGCGACCGATGTCCTGCCGTATCTGGGTGCGCTCGAGCCGCTGTTTTTCGGAGCCGCCGAAAACATGGGACCCGGCGGCATCTTCATATTCTCCTCAGAGACTGCGACTGAAGAGGTCATGGCCGGACGCCCCTTTATCGTCGGCCCACATCAGCGCTTCGTCCATGCAGAGACCTATGTGCGCGAGCGACTGACGGCCACGGGCTTTGAACTAGTCGAAATCACCCAGATCAACGTCCGGATGCAGGATGGCAATCCCTCGCCGGGCCATCTGATTATTGCTAGAAAAAGTTGACCTTCGAACGCATAGGTTGTCTTTTTAAACCTGGAATTGCACCTGGTTTCTGGAAATCGTTTCAAGCCCCTGATCTTCTGTCGGGAAGATGGGGGGACGTGGTATGGAACAGTTTTATTTCGGAATTTCGCTAATTGGCACAACGAAATCGCTGGCCGATTTCGCATCTCCGTCGAGCGGCTACGCCCTGCTCGTCGCGGTTCTGACGCCAATCACCTTCATTTATGCGCGTTACGAAATGCGCAACCGCCGCCTTCTCATCATTCGTGACTTCCTCACGTCATTCCCCGCAACGGCAGGCGGAAAGGAAGGCGTTTCGGGACAGACCAGCGGAGTCAATCCTTCACTCGAATTCGTCCGGTCGAAATATGTCCAGGACCTACCCTTTAGGCCGGGGGACCAGCGCGACTTCGACACTAAATCACCGGCCGAGCAGATCAATATCATCATCTCAAGAGTCAGGTTCGCCGGATGGGCGGACATGAGACTGCTGGTATCCTCGATCGGCATGATGATCGTGACCTACTATGGAACTGCAGCTCTCATCGAGGGTATTGGCCTCATCACTGCCGTTCAGTGCACGAACAAGGCGCCGGCCTGCACCGTTGATACGACAGCTCAATTACATCTCGTCGGCGGCCTGGCATTTGCCGGAGCCTATCTTGCAGCAATCAGAGGTTTCACGCGCGGCCTCGCCGTATTTGATCTGTCTGCTTTCACATTCATCCGCTACACGGTTGAATCAATTGTCTCCGTTGTCTTCATCCTCGCGCTTTACCGGGCCTTTCCGGATCCGACCTTCGGGCTGTCGTTTGCGCCACCAGCGGATGCCACAGCCGCAGCCCAAGCCACTGCCCCCGCAGAAGATTTGGCGACAGCCCCTCTGCCGGGCGTCTCCAAGATCTGGCTGATCCTGGCACCTGTGCTTGGCTACCTGCCAGACAGCGCCACCAAATTCGCCCTTCTCCGGCTCCAGTCATTGATCGCCTGGGTCAAGATGGACGACGACCGATTCAACAAAATCACGCGCATCACCCCCTTGGATTCTCTGGACGGGATCGACTACGCCACACGCTTCAGATTGCAGGAATGCGGCATCTATGATGTGCAAGGACTGGCCACCTACAACCCAATCATGCTGCATATCGAGTCCCCCTACGGTATCTACCAAGCCGTGGACTGGATTGCGCAGGCGCAACTCTGCCACCTCGTCGGCCTGGAAAAATTCCTCGTCCTGCGGGAAATGCAGATCAGAACGATTTTCGATCTCGAACGCGCGATTGATTTCCGCCAGCCCGGGACGGTCAATAGTCCGCAAGGAAAGGAAAGCCCTGAAGAGTTCGATCTTCTCATCGCTGGAATTCTCGTGGCGCCGACGCAAACATTACGAGATGTATGCAAAATCAGCGGGCTGGAGTTGCTGATGATCGGCGAGAATGGAGTCATCACCGCCAAAAATCCGGACGCATTTTGTCTCTGGTTCCGCGAAAAGCTCGGAGTGACGCCGGCAGAGATCAAGGTGAGGGTCGAACATATGATGGGCTGGATTGCAGACGACCTGCATGTCCGTCGCCTTCGGCGCATCTGGCAGGAGATTTCCGATTCCTTGGGCGAGCGATCAAAGAGACTTGATGGCGAAGCGCCGAAACCGGGCGCCGTCGGCTGACGAAACGACCGTGTCGCCGCGTACTGCCCACCTTTCCATCCAGCCCTTCGTGCTTTATGCCTCGGCCTGAGGCAAAACTTGAGAGGCAGGTCATATGGCAAAGGTCGGATTCATCGGTTTGGGCGTCATGGGGTATCCGATGGCAGGCCACCTCAAAGCCAAGGGTGGTCACGAGGTGACGGTCTATAATCGCACCAGCGCCAAGGCCGAAGCCTGGGTGAAGCAGCATGGCGGCAGCCGGGCCTCCACACCCGCCGAAGCCGCGCGGGACGCAGACTTCGTCTTCACCTGCGTCGGCAATGACGATGACTTGCGCTCGGTGACCATAGGCGCCGAAGGCGCTCTCGCCGGGATGAAATCAGGCGCCATCCTGATCGACAACACGACCGCCTCGGCTGAAGTGGCCCGCGAACTGGCCGAGGCAGCGGCAGCCCGTGGCTGCGGCTTCATCGACGCGCCCGTCTCGGGCGGACAGGCCGGCGCGGAAAACGGTGTCCTGACGGTGATGTGCGGCGGCGAAGCTGAGGTGTTCGACAAAGCGAAATCCATTATCGATGCCTATGCCCGGATGGTCGGCCTGATGGGTCCGGCCGGCGCCGGCCAGCTGACCAAGATGGTCAATCAGATCTGCATCGCCGGCCTCGTTCAGGGCCTCGCGGAAGGCATTCACTTCGGCAAGAAGGCCGGCCTCGATATCGAGAAGGTGGTTGAAGTCATCTCCAAGGGCGCTGCTGGATCCTGGCAGATGGAGAACCGTCACAAGACGATGAACGTCGGCAAATATGATTTCGGCTTCGCCGTCGATTGGATGCGCAAGGATTTGGACATCGTTCTGAACGAAGCGAGACGCAATGGCAGCAGCCTCCCGGTGACGGCGCTTGTCGACCAGTTCTACGGTGAGGTGCAGAAGCTCGGCGGCAAGCGCTGGGATACGTCGTCGCTCCTGGCAAGGCTAGAGGCAAAATGATCGGCCACTCCTCGACCGCAGCAGAGATCATCGCGCACCTGCGCTCGATGCGGTCGGAGGAGAATGTTGCCAGTATGGCACGCTTCGGGATTGTGACGGACACCGCACTCGGTATCGGAAACACCGCAATCCGGAAACTCGCGAGGCTCATCGGGAAAGACCAGCCGCGCGCACATGAACTCTGGCGGTCCGGCGTTCGTGAAGCGCGCCTGCTGGCAATCTGGACCTTCGATCCGATGCTGCTGGCGGTGGACGAAGCGAAGCGCCTCGCCGAAGATTTCAACTCCTGGGAAATCGTCGATGCGGCTGCCGATCTTTTGACGCAACCGCCCTACTGGCACCATCTCGTCGAAGCCTTCGCGACAGACGACCGAGAATTTGTCAGGCGTGCCGCCTTTGCCATGATCGCAGGTGCCACAGTCCACAACAAAAAGGAACCGGACGAGACCTTCCTCGACTGGCTGCCGCTCATCGAGCGCAATGCAACGGATCCGCGGCATTTCGTCAAAAAAGCGGTCAACTGGGCATTGCGCAATATCGGCAAACGCAGCCGGCCCTGCCATACAAAGGCACTCTTGCTAGCGGAAAGGCTGGCGAGCTCCGATGACGCGAGTGCCCGCTGGATCGGCAAGGACGCGATGCGCGAGCTGAGCGATCCGAGACGCATCGCCAAACTAAGCTAGGGCCGAAGCGATCCTACTCTTCGCCGGACTTCTGATTGTCCAGCAGCATGTAGTCGAGCGGCAGTTCGGTCGTGTACTTGATCTGCTCCATGGCGAAGGCCGAAGACACATCGCGGATCTCGATTTTGGCGATCATCCGCTTGTAAAAGGCGTCATAGGCGGCGATATCGGGCACGACGACGCGCAGGAGATAGTCGACATCGCCACTCATACGGTAGAACTCGACCACTTCCGGGAACTCGGCCACCACTTCGGAAAACCGCTTCAGCCATTCTATGGAGTGACTTGATGTCCGGATCGACACGAAAACGGTGACCTTCGTGTTGACCTTCACGGGATCAAGCAGGGCAACACGACGGCGAATGACACCATCTTCTTCCATTTTCTGGATTCGCCGCCAGCACGGCGTGGTCGACAGACCGACTTTCTTCGCCAGATCCGCCACGGCGAGGGTAGAGTCCTCTTGGAGGATACGAAGGATTTTGCGATCGAGGCGATCCATGATGATTCCCGTAAAAACTGATTTTCTCCGATATAGCGGAAAAACAGCGATTCAAGGAAAATCATTTCGCCCTATCAACAGGGAAACTTCTCGTCGGAGCACAGGCAGAACTTCCGCCTCGAACCACGGATGCCGTTTCAACCAGCCCGTATTGCGCCAACTTGGGTGAGGCAGCGGAAGCACGCGCGGCCCGGCGGTGTTGGCAAGAAAAGTATCCCGCCACCGCTCCACCGTTTCCGTCATCGTCCGCCCGCGCCGACCACCCAGATGCCAGGCCTGCGCATATTGGCCAATGGCGAGGATCAGCTCGACCTGCGGCATCGACCGCATCACCGTTTCCCGCCAATGCGGCGCACATTCGCGGCGCGGCGGCAGATCGTGACCCTCGGAGTTATAGCCGGGAAAGCAGAAGCCCATGGGCGCGATGGCGAAGCGCGACCGATCGTAGAAAGTCTCGCGATCGACCCCGAGCCAGAACCGCAGCCGGTCACCGGACGCGTCGTTGAAGGGAATACCGCTTTCATGCACGCGCAGACCCGGCGCCTGACCCGCAATCAAGACTTTTGCGGTCGACGAGAGATAGGCGACCGGGCGAGGCTCATGCGGCATCCGGTTTTGAGGACCGCCCGCGGGACAGTCGCGGCAGAGACGACATTGCGAGATGGCGTGAATGAGCGTGTCCACCGGAACCGGCGCATCGGAGGACCGCACAATGGGGGGCAGGGAAATATCCGTCATTCTACGTGTCACTCAGTCATTTCCCCGAAACCATCGACCTACGGCGTCAAACGTTAACGTCTGCAACCAGCCGCCCGGTTCCGTCGCCTCCAGCCTCTGCAGCCGACGCCAATCCTCCGGACGGTCGAAAGAGCCGGCCCAGATCCCCTCACCTGACTTGCGCGCCTGCAGTTCCGCCATGTGGTAATCGCCGTCTGCCACAGCAAGGCCTGCGGCCACCATTTGGTGACCGAGATCGACCGCCCCCCTGCGACAGGTCACCAGAAGGCGACCATAGCGATCTTCGTCGCCCTCCTGCCCAAAGCACTCGGTGGGAGCTCCTCTCAGAAGAAGGATAAGCTCCGCCCGCGCCGCCATGCCACAGTCATAGGAGCCGCTTGGCCGATCGCACATCTGGCCAAGTTCCGGGGCATCGATCCCCTTCATGCGCAGGCGTCGTCCCTCTTCCGCCAGCGTGTCGCCATCCAACACGACAAACGGCCCACGGGTTCGGATCGCCTGCACATTCTCGATCTTTGCGATGATCAAAAGCGCCAGGAAGAGTATGCCACCGCCCACCACCACATCCCGCAGCCGCTGACTGATCACCGCCACATTCCCTCCCATTTCAAAAACAAAACCTTTGCGCACATGGCAAACAAATCCTTCCACTGCAGGATCTTCTTAAGAATTGGTCGCTAAGTTCGCCTGAGGCGCGGAAGACTGCAACTTCATGAGTAACGGCGTATCGACATCGACAGACAAGAATGTTGTTGACCTGACGCGGGCGCACCGCAACCGGGCTGCGACCAAGGCCGTCCGGACGACCCGTGAGCGCCTGCAGTCCGGTCAGGGTATCTCTCCCGCTTTCGATGTCGAAATCCTCGGGATGCACATCAGTGCGACGCTGCAAGGTGCAGCCGTCATTCCGACCATGCTGCTGCTGGTCGCCGGCTTCGGCTCATACTTCACCTCGCAACCCCAGTTCTTTATCTGGGCGCTGTTCGGCTTGACCATGCATGCCATCGGCATCGTCATCGTCAAGCGCGCTGCCCGTAGCGAAATTACCCCACAAAACCAGAAACGCTGGCGCCACATCCTGCTTCTGGCGCAGGTCGCGATGGGCAGTTGCTGGGCCGTCTTTGCACTGCAGGACTGCGTTGCCTGCGACGAGACCGCTTTCCTCTTCTACAAGGGCGGCGTCTTGTTGTTGGCACTCTCGATCACGGCCATGGCGACCATGCTGCTGCGTCAGGCTGTGCTGTTCAGCTTCCTACCGACGGTGATCGCCCTCACCTATCTGGCCGCATCGGGCCACCGGATGCTCGACCTGGGCCTGACGGCGGTTTTCACCACAGCCCTGATCTTCTTCATCTACATCACCAATCGCCTGCACCAGGCAAATCTCAAGCTTCTCTCCTTCCAGACAGAGAAGGACGATCTGATTGCGGAGCTGGAAGTGGCCAACTCGCTGTCCGACGAAGCTCGCCGCCGTGCCGAGGAAGCCAATATGGCGAAATCCCGTTTTCTCGCCTCGATGTCGCACGAACTGCGCACGCCGCTCAACGCCATCCTCGGCTTCTCCGAAGTGATGGCAACGGAGGTCTTGGGCCCCCTCAACAACCCGCTCTACAAGGAATATGCCGGCGACATCCACCGCTCTGGCAAGCATCTGCTGGAACTGATCAACGAGATCTTGGACCTGTCGCGCATCGAGGCAGGCAAGTATGAGCTGAATGAAGAATCCGTGTCGCTGCTGGAGCTCGCGGAAGACTGCATCGGCATGATCCAGCTGCGCGCAAAGTCCAAGAACATCCGCATCGACGAGCAATTCGAACTGAACCTGCCTTCCGTCTGGGCCGATGAAAAGGCGATGCGCCAGGTCATCCTGAACCTTCTCTCCAATGCCGTGAAATTCACCCCCCAAGGCGGTGAGATTATGGTCAAGGCGGGATGGACGGCGGGCGGCGGACAATATGTCTCCATCCGCGACAATGGCCCCGGCATCCCGGAAGAAGAAATCCCCGTTGTGCTCTCCGCCTTCGGACAGGGATCGATCGCCATCAAGAGTGCGGAACAGGGCACCGGTCTTGGCCTGCCGATCGTCCAGGCGATCCTTGCCAAACACGGCGGCGAGTTCAAACTGAGGTCCAAACTGCGCGAAGGCACGGAAGTGATCGCGATCCTGCCGTCGAACCGCGTACTGGAAAGCCTGCCTGCCGTTAGCGAAGCCCGCGCCGTGGAGCCGCGCCGCCGCCAGTTCGCCTGACCCTCAGCCGAAGAGCCGGGTGACGATCACATAACCGCTGAAGGCGGCATTCGCGACAATGAGACAGAACACCGCAAAGGACCCAAGATCCTTGGCATTGCGTCCGACTGTCGAGATCTCCGGAGAGATTCTGTCCACCAACTCTTCGATCGCCGTGTTCAACGCCTCGACGCAGAACATCAGCAGCATCAGCACCACGAAGGCGAGAAACTGCAGTGGCGTCGCACCGACCAGTGCGAAGATCGCAAGGCCCGCGAAGAAGGCCAGGATTTCGTGCCGGAAGGCCGCCTCCTGGATGAGGCGCTTGAAACCTTGGGCAGAATACTGTCCGGCCGCGAAGAGATGGGCGATGCCCGTCTTCTTCTCGAAGGTTGCGGCGGCGAGCTTACGGGGGGCCGGTGGCCCCTTCTTCTTCGGATTAGCCATGGGTCTTGTTGCTCACGCCCGCCTGTTCAAAAGTCGCCATACCGGAATGGCAGGCGGCAGCCGCCTTGACGATACCGGCAGCGAGCGCTGCCCCGGTGCCTTCGCCAAGCCGCATGCCGAGCGCCAGCAGCGGCGTCTTGCCGAGTTTTTCGATTGAACGGAGATGCCCGGGCTCTGCCGAGACATGGCCGATCAGGCAGTGATCGAGGGCTGAGGGGTTGGCAGCCTTCAGGATCGCGGCCGCCGCTGTCGCCACGTAACCGTCGATCAAGACGGGGATCTTCTCCATCCGGGCGGCGAGAATGGCACCCGCCATCGCGGCGATCTCACGTCCGCCGAGACGACGCAGCACCTCCAGCGGATCCGACAGATGCTCGCCATGGAACGCAACCGCCTGCTTCACGGCTGCAATCTTGCGCGACAGCACGTCGCCTTCCGACCCGGTGCCCGGTCCCACCCAGTCTTCCGCCTCGCCGCCATAAAGCGCGAGGTTGATGGCGGCTGCAATGGTCGTGTTGCCGATGCCCATCTCGCCGATGCACAGGAGGTCAGTGCCCCCCGCAATGGCTTCCATGCCGAAGGCCATGGTCGCTGCGCAGTCGCGCTCGGAAAGTGCTGCCTCGCAGGTGATGTCGCCGGTTGGATAGTCGAGCGCCAGATCGAAGATCTTCAGGCCGAGATCATAGGTCACGCAGATCTGGTTGATCGCCGCGCCGCCGGCCGCGAAATTTTCGACCATCTGCTGAGTGACCGATGACTGGAACGGCGTGATCCCGTGCTTGGTGACGCCGTGATTGCCGGCGAAGATCGCGACGAGCGGACGGGTGACGGCAGGTGGGCGCCCGGTCCAGGCCGCAAGCCACATGGCGATCTCCTCGAGACGCCCGAGCGCACCCGGTGGCTTTGTCAACATGCGGTCCCGATCACGCGCCGCAACCAGCGCCGCGGTATTCGGCCCCGGCAGGTCGCGCAGGAGGACGCGAAAATCGTCGAATGGCAGGCCGGTAACGGTCATGGGATGCGCTTCCTTGTAATCTGCAGACAAATCGGGCTTTGTGGGATCTCTCATACTGACCGCGCTCGCCAGTCTCAACTCAAAAAGCGGCGGCTGCGGTCGTCATATGGATGGATGACTCATTGATGCTGAGTGGGCGTGACCTGGTGAACGAGACGGCAAGGGCGATTGCCTTCCTGAGCCGCATTCCCGTGTCGGACCGGCATTTTGCCAACCATGACGGAAATCTGTCGAAAACCGTGGCGGCCTTTCCCCTCGCCGGTCTGTTGATCACGCTGCCGGCGGCTTTGCTGCTCGGCATCCTCGCTCTCGCCGACGCTCCGCCCCTTGTCGCCGTTCTGACGGCACTCGGCCTGCAAATGCTCGTGACCGGCGCCCTGCATGAGGACGGACTGACCGACACGGCAGATGGTCTCGGTGGTGGACGCGACCGCGATCGAGCGCTCACGATCATGAAAGACAGCCGCATCGGTACTTACGGCGCCCTTGCCCTGATCCTGTCTGTGGCACTGCGCACAGCCGCTCTGGCGGCACTGCTGCCGGTCTGGCCGGCCCTTGCCATCCCTCTCGCCTGGCTCGCAAGCGCGGCCGCCAGCCGGGCTGCCATGGTGTGGCACTGGTCGTCACTTCCGCCGGCAAAGGCGGACGGCGTCGCGGCTTCCGTGGGCCAGCCCGATCCCGCCTCCACCCGTTTCGCCATCGGCTGCGGACTGACAGCGCCGATCCTTCTCGGTCTCCTCGTCCTGCCCTTCGCAGCGGTATTTACCTCACTGATCGTCAGCGGCGTGCTGACGGCAGGGTTTACCGCCTATGTCCGATCGAAGATCCGGGGTCACACCGGCGACACCATCGGCGCCACCCAACAGGTCGCCGAGATCGGATTTCTCGCCTCCCTTGCCATCTTCCTTTAGGCATCCGATATAGATGGCGAGCGAAAGGACGCCGATGGAATCGCCCTGCATTCTGATCTGTTCGATAGACGACAAGACCGGCTTCTGTTTCGGCTGTGGCCGAACACGTGACGAAATCGGCCGCTGGACGAGCTATTCGAGCGAGGAACGCCGGACGATCATGGCAAGCCTTCCGGCGCGCCTGGAGGGTGTTGAGCGCAAGCCCCGACGGGAGACACGCCGCAGCCGAATGCAGCGCGAGCGCGGGACCGGTTGATGCGGTTTGTCCTCGGCCTTGCGATCCTCGGCATTGGGCTGGTCCTGCTCGTGATCAACCACGACCAGGGCCGAACCTTCGGCGTCGATAACGAGGCTGTCGGCAGGATCGTTGTCGCCCTGCCCATCCTGCTGATGATCTCGAGCAGCATCCTGCTTGGGCGCCGGTCGCTCGGCCAGGGCTTGCGGCAGATGTTGATCTGGGTGCTGATCGCACTCGCACTGGTGACCGGCTATCTTTACCGGGACGACATGCGCACCATTGGCGAGCGGGTGCTGGCCGGTCTCCTTCCCGGCCGTGCGGTCAGCGTCAGGACAGACGATGGAACGACGGAGGTCGTGATCCACAAGTCACTCGGCGGCCATTTCGAGACCAGCGTCGACATCGGCCCCGTCTCCGTTCCGGTGCTCATCGACACAGGCGCAAGCTCGGTCGTTCTGAAATTCGAGGATGCGGTGAGGATCGGCATCGATCCGAACACGCTGCAGTTCACCCGCACCGTCCTGACCGCCAATGGTCAGGCCCAGGCAGCCCCGATCCGCCTGCCGGAACTCAGGCTTGGTGACATAAGGCGCACCGATGTTCCGGCCGTTGTCCTCGAGCAGGGACGGCTTGACCAGAGCCTGCTCGGCATGAGCTTCCTCTCCACCCTTGGGTCCCTGCAAATGCAGACCGACGAGCTTCGCTTGCGTGACTGATGGATCAGGCTCGGAGCTTGTAGCCCGTCCTGAAGATGAAGGTCAGCACCGCCAGGCAGATGACGAGAAACACGCCGATCATGCCGACGCTGATCAGCGGATGCACGTCCGACGCTTCAAAGAAACTCCAACGGAAACCGCTGACGAGGTAGAGGACCGGATTGAGATGGCTGACCGCTCGCCAGAACGGCGGCAGCATGTCGATCGAGTAGAAGGTACCACCAAGGAAGGTAAGCGGCGGCACGACGAGCGACGGCACAAGGTTCAACTGCTCGAAATTCTTGGCCAGAACCCCGATGATGAAGCCGGCAAGGCTGAAGGTCACTGCCGTTAGTACCATAAACAGCAGCATCAGGACCGGGTGAGCGATGCGCAGGTCGACGAAGAACATGGCCGTGAAAAGGATGATCAGGCCGATCATCATGCCCTTCGTGGCAGCAGCCCCGACATATCCGAGAAGGATTTCGCTCATTGCCACGGGGGCCGAGAGCAGTTCGTAGATCGTGCCTGTGAATTTGGGGAAATAGATCCCGACCGAGCCGTTCGAAATACACTGGGTGATCAGCGCCAGCATGATCAGCCCCGGCGTGATGAAGCCGCCATACGAGACGCCGCCCACCTCCTGCATGCGCGAACCAACGGCCGCGCCGAAGACGATGAAATAGAGGGCGGTGGACAGGACCGGCGAAATCACGCTCTGCAAAAGCGTGCGTCGGGTGCGGGCCATCTCGTAGAAATAGATCGACTTGACCGCTTCCGTATTCATGCCTTGGCTCCGATCAATGAGACGAAGATGTCCTCGAGAGAGGTTTGACGGGTCGAAAGGTCATCGAAGTGAAGCCCGGCTGCTTCCAACGCCTGCAGCAGGCGGCCCACATGCCCGTCATTCTTGTCGAGTTCATAACTGTAGACTAACTGGTCACCTGCCTCATTGAGTACCAGGTCCCAGGCAGACAGACTGTCGGGAACGGATGCGATCGGCTCCAGCAGATTAATCGCCAGCTGCTTCTTGCCGAGCTTGCGCATCAACGCGTCCTTGTTCTCGACCAGCAACAGGCGCCCCTTGTCGATCACCCCGATGCGATCGGCGATCTCCTGCGCTTCCTCGATATAGTGCGTGGTGAGGATGATGGTGACGCCCGTCTTCCGCAGTCGCTCCACGAGCTGCCACATATCCTTGCGGAGCGCCACATCGACGCCAGCCGTCGGCTCATCCAGGAACAGGATACGCGGCTCGTGCGACAGCGCCTTGGCGATCAGGACACGCCGCTTCATGCCCCCGGACAGTTCGCGCAGGGCATTGTTGCGTTTGTCGAACAGCGAGAGGTCGCGCAGGATCTGGTCGATGAGCGCCGGATTGGCCTTCTTGCCGTTCAGTCCGCGTGAAAAGCTGACGGTATTGAACACCGTCTCGAACATGTCGGTCGTCAGTTCCTGTGGCACCAGCCCGATCTCTCCTCGGGTCTTGCGGAACTCCGTCACCACATCATGACCGGCGACCGTGACGCTTCCAACGGAAGGATTTGTCATGCCGCAAATGATCGAAATCAGCGTCGTCTTCCCCGCGCCATTCGGCCCGAGCAGCGCCAGGATCTCGCCCTCCTCGATATCAAAGGTGACATCGTCGAGGGCCTTGAAGCCGTTGGCATAGGTTTTGGAAAGCGAGCGAATGGAGATGATCGGGGGCATGGAGCACTCGGTGAACGGGGAGCGAAACGCCTATATAGGCCCTTCCCGGTGATGCGCCAGAGCCAAGGGCGAGACGGTCTGTCCACGCTCGAAGACAATGCCCGATCCAACGCCGCCGGCCGCTCAAGCGGTCGACGGCCTATTTGATCCCCAGAACGTGAAGCTCAGGAAGTGTTGCCAGGCTACGCCTTACTTGATGCGCAGCTGGGCTGCCTTGATCTGCACCAGCGTGTCCAGGTTCTGGTTGACGCGGCAATAGAACTCTTCGTCGATGAAGGGGCGAAGCATGAAGTCGTTGCCGCCGACCTTCAGGAAGCGCGCAGACAAGAGACGATTGGTCGAGGAAGACACGCCGATGATCCGCAGCTCATGCGAACCACGCACCGCGCGAATGCGGCGCGTCAGCTCGAAGCCGTCGATGTCCGGCATGTTGTAATCGGTGACGACAAGCGCAACATCCGGGTTGGCTTTCAGGATCTCGATTGCCTTGGCGCCGCTTTCTGCCAGGCTGACACGGAAATTGTAACGCTTCAGACGACTGGAGAGCAGCGCGCGGGCCGTCGCGCTGTCGTCGACGATCAGCACGTGGTGGCGATGGTTGGTGAGGAAGCGATAGACCGACTCCGCCAGCATTTCGACCGCGAAGATATTGTCCTTCAGGATATAGTCGACAATGTCTTTGGCCAGCAGCTTCTCGCGGGTCTCGTCATGGAACGTGCCGGTGAAGACGATGGTCGGGATATTGCAGTCGATGAGATATTCGAGCGCCTCGCCGTTTTCCGCTCCCGGCAAGTTGATGTTCGAGATGGCGAGCGTGACCGGCTCTTCCGAGAGCTCGTTGGCCATCTGCAGATCCTCAAAGGTTCTGCAGATTTCGACATCGACGCCCATCAGTTCCTTCAAGCGCTGACTGATCATTTGAGTAAAGACGTTCGAGTCTTCTCCCAGGATGATCCGGACGTCGGGAAATGTTTCCCCGGAATACTGCATTCCGGATATGCCAAGGATAGCCATTGAAGGTGCCTTCTGTAAAATGTTCAACAGGAAGACATCTAACAGGCTTGTTTTTCGGAAGCGTTAACTGAGGCTTCTCAGAGGCTTGGCGGCACGAAAATAGTTAAGCGAGATAAAATATATAACCAAGGCGAGCAACGCACCAACGCATTGCACCCGTGCTGCCCGCCGTTACTTGACCGTCGCCACGCCGTCGTTGATCTCCACTGTTTCACCGCCAGCAAGACCGATGCGATCACCATTCGGAAGTGTGAGAAAGCAGCCGGAGGGGCAGATTGTTTCCGCCCCGCCCGCATCAAGCGGAACTTCCATTTTGTTGCCGTCTTCGACAACGATCAGCACGACGGACGAAGGGCCGGCATTGTGCACCGAAGCCGCGAATGCCGATCCGGCAGCGAGCACAGAAACGACCACACCAAACGCACACGTCATCACGCGCATTGTCATGCCTGCAGCGAAGCCGAAGCCCCGTCCCTTGCCAAATGCGACCGAGAAGATTTCGATCACTCATGCCCCTCTTATGCCGCATTACGCCTGAATGGCGGCTGAATGCGGCGTTCATGGCAAGAGTTTGTCATCATCCGGTGCTGCTGGCAATTCGTCCGGCTCAGCCATTCGCCCGCCCTCCGTTTTCGCCCGCCGCCTCACCAGCACCTGGCGATCCTGCTCGCGCACATGCAGCATGACGTCCTGATGCGGGTAAGGCATGACGATACCACGCGCACGGAAGGCCTGCAGGATTTCCATGCGGACGCGATTGCGAACATTGAGCCCCTCACTCATGTCGGCCAAGTGAAACCGGAGCTCGAAATCGAGCGATGAGGCACCGAAACGGAGGAATTCGACGTGCGGTTCGGGATTACGCAGGATGTCGGGCATCCCGTTCACCACCTCCAACAACACATCGATCACCTCCTGCGGATCCGCGTCATAGGCGACGCTGACCGGGATTTCCGACCGCTGTACGCGGTTGCGATGGGTCCAGTTGCCGAGCGGCGTATTGATCAGCTCCGAGTTGGGCACGATGATCGACTGACGCCGGAAGGTCTCGATTTCCGTTGCGCGCACCGAGATCCGTTTCACAATGCCTTCATTGACCCCGGTAATGACGTGGTCGCCCACCTTGAAAGGCCGCTCGACGAGCAGGATCAGGCCGGAGACGAAGTTTGATACGATGTTCTGCAGGCCAAAACCAATACCGAGTGAAAGAGCACCGGCAACGAGCGCCAGGCTCGACAGATCGATACCTGCGGCGGAAATGCCGACGATTCCCGCGATGCCTGTGCCGAGGTAACCAACTCCCATCTTGACGGAATTGCGTACGCCGCCATCGACCTGCGATCGCGCCATGACATTCCCGTCAAGCCATTTCTGGAACCAGCGGGTGAGCATCAGTCCGATGACGAACAACAACAGGCCGCCGAGAATTCCGAAGATCGAGATGCGGATCGTGCCGATGTTGATTTCAGTAAACAGGTTGAACAGCCAGAGCTGCATGTCGCGCAGCTGGAACCCCCACGACATCAGGATCAGCGGCAAGCCGGCGACAAGGGCGAACATGTAGATGAGCAGACCGGCAGCAATGCCGCTCTGATCAAGCCCCACCGGGCCGAGTTTGAAGCGGCGTGCAATGTAGCGGCCGACGCGCGTCTCGCCGAACTGGTTCGGCGCCGAGATCGCCTTGCCTGAAAGTATGCCGATATACATGGTCGCGACCACTGCTCCGGTAACGATGAGCTGGGTCGCGAGGAAGCGCGAAAGACCGATATAGCCGATGCCTGCCAAAATGATCAGAAGAACACCGGTCGCCCGCAGGGTCACGGCAGCAGCCCGTGGCCACGGGCGACCCGGCGCATTGGGGTCGCCCTTGTCGGAGAGAACCGGCCGCAGGAATGAGACGAAGAACAACAGGAAACCGACGATCACCGAAGAGGCAAGACTCTTCATCACGGTGAGCACGACAGGCGAACTATAAGTGTCGCTGATGACCGCGAGCAGGTAATCCAGTCCGTTGACCACCGCCATCAGGAAGATGGCGATGGAGACGTCCCGTGCCCCCTTGTTCGACAGCTTCACCAAGCGCCAGTTCGCCGCAGACGGCGCAAGGACCGCCCCAGAAACGGCGGTAACGAAGAAGACGAGACCGATCAGAGCGAAGAAGGCGGCGGCGATCGGCGCGATATCCGGACGCAGAACATTGAATGTGTCGAGCAGGAAATAGGCCGATGCAAGAAAGAAGCTCAGCGCCATGGACGGCAGGATCGTCGACCAGAAAGCGACCGAGAACCGGCTCATATAGGACGGATCCTCGACGGCGAGGTCCCGCTGCTTGATGTGCTTGAAAAAACGCTTCTCGACATAGAGGATGACCGAGGCGAGTGCCAGCGACAGAAGGAGCGCCAGCGTCAGTGGCACGGCTTTGAACTTCACCACAAAGACGAGCCAGCTGCTGATACTGCGCCGGACTCGCTCGGCATCGCTCCAGAACGATCCGGTCGCCTCGTCGAACACCTGACCATTGATCTCGGTATGGGCAAAGAGCGCATTGGTGAAGATTGCGCGGCGGATGTCGGAAATACGGTCCGACAGCGATTTCGCCTCGATCGACAGGTCTTCCGCCTGCCCCGTGATGGCATTGATCTCCGCGCGCGCCGCGTTGAGCCGGCTGCGTTCGTCAGTGACGCTCGCCGCCTCCGGCGGCTGGCCGTCGGCTGGCGCGGAACCGAGCTCCGTCAGCCGCGTCTGGACGTCGTTCAGCCGCGGCCTGAGATCGACGGAAACCTGCAGAACATCGCGGACCAGCGCATCGACTTTGACCTTGAGTTCAGCCAGAAGCGAATCGTCCTGCTCGTGCTTGTCCACCTGCTCGCGCAATTGTCCGAGCTGTTTCTTGGCGGCAGCCAGACGCTCGCCAGCCGCAGCCAGTTGTTCATCCCGCGTAGGCTCGGGTGCCACCGGCGGCTCTGCCGCACGAGGCTGTGCCGCAGGCACGGCGGTCTGGTCTGTCGCGGACGGCGCGGCCGCCGGCGGCGCATCGCTCGCGGCGGCGGGCGGAGCCGGATCCTGTTGCTGTGCCGAGACACCGTCGGGCGAGACGGCAATCCAGAGGAAGAAGCTTGCAAGGCACAGGGCAAGGGCGTGTCGGGGCGGGCGCAGTCGATACAAGGGGAGGTCCAGTCATGGATGACGATGGCGCGACAATAGGACCAGTTATAGGCAAAAGAAAGAACGGCTTACATCCAATGCCGCAACGGGCGCCGGTGGTGGCCGACACCCGTCAATCGCGGGAATGTTCAGACGCTAGTCTGCCGCAGCGCCTCGAAGCGCACGACCTGCTCTTCAATCAACGCTCGCTCCTTATCGCGGCGGACGAAGACCTTGAACATTGCCTTGCCGTCTGCATTCATGAACCACACCGAGCACGAACGTCGACCATGGAAGCCACGATCGACAAAGGCGATCGAAACACATCGTTCCTTGCGGATATGCCCGCCGATCGGGCTGTCGCCATGAATGTTGAACCAGCCATGACCCTCGCTGCCATCGGGCAGACTGCCCTCGACTTCAAGGACGATATCCTCGGTATGCACGATCATCAGGATGTCGCCCCAGGTCGACAGATCCTTCCAAATCGGCTCCCAGCGCTCCGCCGGAACGACGATAGCCGCACCGTCTGGAAGAACAGCCAGAACCTCGGCCGGAGTCACATCGGCCTTGGCCGCGATCTGTTCGATTACACCATCGGGTTTCTCGGCAAGCGCCGCAAGCGCCCGATCTCGGCGCTCGGGTGTTGAGAGGGACAATTCGCTCATTGCAGGATCAAGCCGCTTCGACTTCGGCGCGCTTGCCGGAGCGATCTTCATGGATGATCACGTCGAAGCCTTCGAAATGTGGGCCAGACAGATACTGGACCTTGCTTTCGCCGGCGCGCGCATGGGCGGCCCGGAACTGCTCGGACTTCGTCCAGGCCAGAAAGTCCGCCTGCGTCTCCCAGACCGTGTGGGAAGCGTAGAGCGTATGGTCCTCGGCCTTCGGGCCTTTCAGCATGTGAAACTCGACATAGCCTGGCATCTCTGCGAGCCGGCCCTGGCGCGAGCGCCACTGGTTTTCAAAGGCCTCTTCAAAGCCCGGAACGACGCGAAAACGGTTCATCGCAATGTACATGGAGTGACTACCTCTCTTGAAACCTCGGGTGGTGGACACGGCAGCGCACGCGCCGGAATGCCGAGTATGACGGCATCGCCTGACAAATGGAACAACCGCGATATCTTGCCTTGGTAGATAAACTTGGCTATCACAGTCAAGTTATTTGTCGCGGCAGCAGCCCGGCAAGATTTTTCCATTCCGAGGTGCCGGAGACAGTGAGCTGTCCTCCCGATAGAGCGTCTGTAAGCATAGGTAAAATTTAGCCAATGTCCTTTTTTCACCCCTCTCATCGCCCTGTCTTCGCTGTAACGGCCGCCATATTGCTGGCCGTCCAGCCTGCGTTTTTCAAGCCTTTACAAGCGGCGGAAGCCAGCCGCATCGTGGCTTTGGGCGGGACGGTGACGGAGATCATATATGCACTGGGCGAAGGCGACCGGATCGCCGCTGTCGACAGCACCAGCACCCATCCGGTTGAAGCCGATGACAAGCCAGATGTCGGTTATGTCCGCCAAATTTCGCCTGAAGGCGTACTCTCGCAAAAACCTGATCTGATCGTTGCCGAATCGGGCGCGGGGCCCGCCGACGCCATCGAGATCTTGAAGGCCAGTGGCATCTCCTTCGTATCAATCGCCTCTCCGCCCGATACATCGGCAATCCCCGACAAGATCCGAGCGGTGGGTGCGGCGATCGGGGCCGAGGAAAAAGCAGAGGCATTGGCAACCGAGGTTGCCACCAAACTGAAGGCGCTGGAGGAAAAGGTGGCCACCCAAACAGGGCCGAAGAAGAAGGTCCTCTTCGCTCTGTCACTCGCCAACGGTCGCGTTATGGCAGCGGGAGCCGATAGCTCGGCAGACGCGATGATACGCCTCGCCGGCGGCGAAAACGCAGTCTCGTCCATCTCGGGTTATAAGCCGCTCACGGATGAAGCGGTCATCGCGGCTGCTCCCGACGTGGTGCTGGTGATGAGCGGCGGCGCAATGCATCTCAGCGCCGAACAGGCTTTCGCCCTCCCCGCTTTGGCCGCAAGCCCCGCCGGGCGGACGGGCTCCTTCCTCACCATGGATGGCCTCTTCCTGCTTGGGCTCGGCCCCCGCGCAACCGAGGCGGCAGCAGACCTGAACGCCAAGCTCTACCCCGAAAGTGTAAAGCCGTGAGCCTGCCGGCCGTCTTGAACTGCAGGGGGGGGATGGCGGGTGACCGGTCCTCGCTCGGCCATCTGGTCATCATCGTGCTCGTGCTACTGCTGGCACTGTCGGTCTTTTTCTCGGTGGTGATCGGCCCGACCGGTGTCGGCCTGCCAGACCTGATGGCCTATCTTGGCGGCGAAGCGCAAGCGCTCAACCGCCAGAACCTGATCATCCTCGAAGCGGTCCGCTTGCCGCGAACCGCAATGGGCCTCCTGATCGGCGCGGCGCTCGGGGCCTCCGGCGCCATGATGCAAGGCCTATTCCGCAATCCGCTGGCCGATCCTGGCATTGTCGGCGTCAGCTCCGGTGCTGCACTCGCCGCCGTGCTTGCCATCGTGCTGGGGCCGACGCTCCTTTCACCGCTCGCCGCTCTCTTCGGCAACCTCTTCCTGCCGCTCATGGCCTTCCTCGGCGGCCTCGGCAATACCTTCCTGCTTTATGCCATTGCTACCCGGGATGGTCGCACATCGACCACGGCGCTTGTCCTGTCAGGCATCGCCATCGCCGCACTCACAGGTGCTGCCACCGGGCTCCTGATCTTCATGGCCGACGACAGGGCCCTGCGCGACATCACTTTCTGGTCCCTCGGCTCGCTGAGCGGGGCCAATGGAACCAAGATCCTTTCGATCCTCCCCTTCGTCTCCTTCGTCCTGCTGATCATTCCCTTTGTCGCGCGCGGCCTCGACGCCCTGATCCTTGGCGACGCCGCAGCGTTCCACATGGGGGTTCCCGTACAGCGTCTGAAGCGGCTGACAATCCTGGCAGTCGCCGCAGCCTGTGGCGCAACCGTTGCAGCGGCGGGCTCAATCGGCTTCGTCGGCATCGTGGTGCCACACCTGCTGCGGCTTGCTATCGGCCCCTCGCACCGCTTCCTGCTGCCGGCCTCGGCGCTTGGTGGGGCGGCCCTGCTCCTCTTTGCAGACACCGCCGCCCGCACGATCGCTGCACCCGCAGAACTGCCGATCGGCATCATCACCGCCCTTCTCGGCGCACCCGTTTTCCTCATGCTACTGCTCGGGCGCAACGGCCGTCGGGCGATGGAATCGCTTTGATGATCAAGGCCCGTGACATTTCAGTGGCTCGAGGGCGCCGCCGCCTCCTCGATCAAGTAAGCCTTGACCTTCACCCCGGCTCTTTCACCGTCGTTATCGGCCCGAACGGGGCGGGCAAGTCAACGCTGCTCAAGGTGCTCTCCGGGGAATTCGCCCCTGATCAGGGCGTCGTGACCTACAGGGATCGGCCGATCCGCACATTCAGCGCACTGGAACTGGCCAGAGAACGAGCGGTCCTGCCACAATCCACCACCCTCTCCTTCCCCTTTACGGCGCTGGAGGTCGTCCGCATGGGCGCGATCGCTTGTGGCAGCACCGAGCCTGGCCTTGCTGCGCGACAGGCCCTGACGACAGTTGGCCTGACTGGCTTTGAGGGCCGAGACTATAATGCTCTCTCAGGCGGGGAACAGCAGCGCGTCCAACTGGCGCGCGTCCTTGCTCAGATGCCGAGCCCCGTCTCAAATGGCCACGCTCGGGCAATCTTTCTGGACGAGCCGACGGCGAGCCTCGATATCGGTCACCAGATAGCTGTCC